>JAXEXP010000102.1:0-64759 GCA_034113365.1 Candidatus Spyradocola sp. | reverse complement strand
CTCTCGGAGGGGCGCAGCCCTGGAGGGCGAGCGTTTTGGAAGAAACAGTCCGGTGGACTGTTTCTGGAAAATAAGCCGACCGGAACACCGGAACAGCTGGAACAGCTGTTTCGGTGCGCGTATGGAGGGGCGCAGCCCTGGAGCATGAGCGTTTCGGAAGAAACAGTCCAGTGGACTGTTTCTGGAGAATAAGCCATGCGGAACACCGGAACAGCTGGAACAGCTGGTTCGGTGCGCAGTCAGCTGATGAGGTGTCCGTCAAGCTCCGGCCCCATCCCAAGTGCGCGGAAATTACATCAAATGCCCCCGTGTGAAAAACACGGAGGCATTTCTCTATCCGGATAACAACATCATTCCCCGAGCATCTTGCGCACGCGCTCCTCGGTGACGGGATCCACCAGCGCGACGATGTGCGTGCCGTCCGCTGTGTAGTCCTCGCTCTCCACCGTGCCATACTTGTGCAGGTAGGACACCACGTCACCCTTTGCATAGGGGATGACCACGTCCAGCTCGCGGTGCGCGCGGCGCAACTGCGTCTGGATGGCGTTCAGCAGCTCGGACACGCCCTCGCCCGTGCGCGCGGAGAACAGGATCACGTCCTCGTGGTCGCTGGCCACGTTGGGCGCCAGATCGTGCTTGTTGTAGACGTGCAGCATGGGCTTGTCGCCCGCGCCCAGGTCGGAGAGCACCTGCATCACCACGCGCTGCTGCTCGGCGAAGTTCTCGTCGGACACGTCCTGCACGATGAGCAGCAGGTCGGCGTGCATCGCCTCCTCCAGCGTGGAGCGGAAGGCATTGACCAGCTCGTGCGGCAGCTTGCTGATGAACCCCACGGTGTCCACCAGCAGGCAGTCCATGCCGCAGGGCAGCGTGATGCGCCGCGTGACGGGGTCCAGCGTGGCGAACAGCTTGTCCTCGGCCAGCACGTCCGCACCCGAGAGCAGGTTGAGCAGCGAGGACTTGCCCGCGTTGGTGTAGCCCACGATGGCCGCCACGGGCACCTCGTTGCGCACCCGCCGCGCCCGCCGCAGCGTCCGCTGCCTGCGTACCTCCTCCAATTCGCGCGAGATGTCCGTGATGCGCCTGCGGATGCGCCGCCTGTCCATCTCCAGCTTGGTCTCGCCCGGGCCGCGCGTGCCGATGCCGCCGCCCAAGCGCGACAGCACCACGCCCAAGCCCGACAGCCGCGGCAGCTGATACTTCATCTGTGCCAGCTCCACCTGCAGCTTGCCCTCGCGCGACGACGCCCGCTGCGCGAAGATGTCCAGGATCAGCGTCGTGCGGTCGATCACGCGGCAGCCGATCAGCTCCTCCAGGTTGCGCACCTGCGCGCCCGTCAGCTCGTCGTCCATGATCACCAGGTCGATGTCCGCGCTCTGCACCATCAGCGACAGCTCCCGCGCCTTGCCCGCGCCGATGTAGGTGCCCGCCTCCGCCTTGGAGCGGTTCTGGTAGATGCGCGCCACCACCTTTGCGCCCGCGGTGTCCGCCAGCCGCTCCAGCTCCAGCAGCGTGGGCGCGTCCTCGCTCTCGGCAAGCCCCACCACCAGCGCGCGCTCGGTGTGCCGCTCCTCGGGCGGCGAGGCGGCCGCGATGCGGCGGTCGGCCTCGTCGATCTGCTGCATCAGCCCCGCCTGCGGGATGCGCGCCGGGGAAAAGGGCTTGGTCAGCAGCAGATTGTATTGCCCGTCCTCCGCCGGTTCGCCCAAAAACGCCACCGACAGCGCCGTGGCCTGCCCCTCTGCGTTCACGCCGATGGCGGCCATCGCGTCCAGCCGCAGCCGCTGCAGCGACTGCAGATCCACGCCCGAGAGCGTGCTGTCCCCGCCCGGATGGGTGTGGATGCACCGCACGCCCGACAGCCGCGTCAGTGACCGCCGCGTGTTGACGCTGGCCAGAGAGACGGTCTGCGCGTCGCCCACCGTCACGTCCAGCACGTCGCCGCCGCGCGACAGATACACCGAGATCTCGCGCCCCAGCAGCCCCGTGTAGCGCGCCAGCTGCCGCATCAGCTCCTCGGGCAGGAACTCGTCGCGCTCGCACTCGATCTGCTGCATCGTCTCCATCTGCTCCAGCAGCGCCTGCCGTATGCCCTGCGTGTTTCCGTTTATCATAAAAAACCTCCCTGTTTCCGGAGGAAAAACTCCCTCTCTGCCCCTATTATACAACAAAACGCACGCCGGTAAAAGCGCTTGCAGCGCGCTGCGTTGCCGAGTTATAATTAAAAAAAGGCAGGTGAGCACAATGATTACACAAAAGGCGACCCGGCGGGACGTAGAACGCTGGCGGCGCATCTATGCGCAGAACCGCGACCGCCTTGTGCCCAACCGCATCAGCGGAATCGAGCTGGAGCGGTATTTCGTGGCGAAATACGCGCCGCAGCCCTATGCGGACGCGGACTTCCTCTCCGTGGTGGAGGGCAATCTGCTGGACAACGACGTCCACCGCGAAAAACTGCCGGATGGCGCGCAGCCCGGCGTCGCCGCTTACCGCCTTGACGGCGAGGTGCTCGTGGGCATCGACCGCACGACGGGCTTCTTCCACGTCGAGTGCGCCGACATCCGGCGCGCCGCCGCCGTCTGGGACGACCTGTTCGTCCGCCGCGGCCTCGACGCGCGCGATGCGGACAATTTCGTGACCGCCGCGCAATACCTGCTGCTCACACAAGGGAGGTCAGACGCATGAACAAGGCCCTGCGCATACTGGAAAACATGGACGAGCCGGCCGCCGAAGCCGTCCGCGCCCGCATCGGCGACATCGACGCTGCCGCCACGCCGCGCAAACAGGCGGCCTACATCAACCGGCTGCTGAACGCCGCAGGCGAACTGTGCATCGACATGACCGCGCCCATGCGCCGCTGCGGCGGGCGCTGCCTGTCCGCCTCGGCCGTTAAAACGGCGAAAAAGCTGCGCGCGCAGTCCGGCGGCACGGCGGAATTCCTGCGCCTGCTCAATGAAGCGGACATCGGCGGCAGGCGCCTGCGCCTGGAGCCGGGCCGCATCATCGCGGTCTACACGCAATGCTACTGCAACATCCCCAAGGCGGCAAAGGAGATGAACCCCGCCTACTGCGAGTGCTCCGCCGGGTGGTATCAGCGCCTGTTTGCAGAGGCGTTCGGCAGACCGGTCCGCGTCCGCATCCTCGAGACCATCGCGGGCGGCGCGCCCCAGTGCACCTTTGAGATCACGGATTTTGAGTAGAGACGAAGTTGCGGCTCCACCCTTCAGCCGGCCGAAGGCCGGCCAGCCCCCCGCTCCGCACCGTGCTTCCCTTTCAGGAAAGCCCGGTGTTCCGGTCGGCTTATTTTTCAAAACAGTCCACTGGACTGTTTCTGAAAAAACGCTCGACCTTCAGGGCTTCGCCCCTCCGGGTAAACCTCAAGGGGAGCCTTAAGGCCGTAACCCCAATGATGTGCTCCAAACGTTATTCTGCACACAGCAAGGCATCCGCAAGGTCAACTCCCTGCGGATGCCTTAAATCGTATTGTGTACTCAGCGCTCGGCGACGGTGGTGACCCAGCCCACGGCCAGCAGCGCGCCGGTCTGGGTGTCGGTGACGGCCGCCAGGAAGGGGTGGTCGAACACCAGCTCGACGCTCTCCTCGGAGGGCTCGGCCGCGGCGGGGGAGATGGTCTGGCCGTCGCGCAGGTTGACGCCGCCCTCGGAGAAGGTCAGTGCGGCGACGGAGAACACGTCGTTGACGGGGGTGGGCAGCACCAGGTCGGGGTTGAGCATGCCCGTCAGCTCCACGGTCTGGGCGCGCAGCGCGTTGTTCAGGCCCATGGAGGCCAGGATCTCGCGGTAGCTGGCGTTGGAGGAGAGCGTAAAGGCGGGCAGCGTCAGGCTCACGGACTGCTGCGTCTCGGCCTCGGGGGAGAGCCACGCGTCGGCGTACTGGATCAGCGCCTCGTCAAACGCGCTCTCGCCGCCCTCGCGCGGCAGGATGAGCTTGAGCTGCATCGCGCCGCCCTCCAGGGGCAGGCTGACCAGCTGCATGTACTCGTCCTCGGCGTAGCCCAGCGTGAAGTCTCCGCGCATCATGCGGCAGGACACCAGGCCCGTGGGCGACTCGAAGGAGCCGGTGGTGGTGCGGGCGGCGTCAAAGGGCTGATCGAACGCGCCCCTGACGTCAAAGGCCGTCAGCAGGTACAGCGTGTCGGCCGCGGCGGTGCTCTCCAGCACGGAGGGCACCTTGCCGCCGGTGAACACCTCGGCGCAGGCGTTGATGGACTGGAAGGTGGCCACGTCCGCATAGTCCTGCGAATAGGTGCTGATGCGCAGCGGCGAGGCGACGTTGTTCAGGTATTCCTCGGAGAAGCCCACGCGCTTTGTCAGGTGCAGGCTGTTGCCCAGGCTGAAGCGGTCGCTGTCGATGGAGGCGATGAGCGTGGCCAGCGTCTCCACCGTGTCCTCGGGCTCTGTGGTGTAGCCCATCAGCACGCGCAGCTCCTCCTCGGTGTCGCCGCCCGCAGCCGCGTACAGCGACGCGACGGACGCGTTGAGCGCCAGCGGCGAGAACAGCGTGTTCTGCTCGGTGTACGCCGTCTTGAGGTTCTTGAGCAGCGCGACGGAGAAGTTCTCGGTCTGCAGCAGCATGTCGGATACGCGGGTCATGTCCACGGGATCCTCGTCGGGCGCAGGCTCGTCCGAAGCGCTGGGCGCGGGCGTGCCCTCGGCAGGGATCTCGGCGGCGGGCGTCTCCTCCGGGGCGGGAGCGGGGTCTGCCGCGGGCGTCTTTGCCGCACAGGCGGTGACGCTCAGCAGCATCAGGCAAAGCACGATACACATGATCTTGCGGTACATAGCAGCCTCCTGAAAAAAGAGTTCCATTTAAGTTGTCAAACAGACGAACCACGCGGGGAAAATGTTGCACTTCAGTTCAGCTCGTCCAGCGTCAGGCTGAAGGAGGGCAGGAAGTCCTCGAGAAAGGCCTGCACCTCGGGCAGCTGCGCGGAAAACCCGTCCAGCTCGCGGCGGATGCTCTGCCCGGCCTTGGAAAACTCCGCGTTGCCTGCGCGCTCCTCCTCCACGCACTTGATGTAGGCGGCGATCTTGTCCGCGGCCTTCACCCTGCGCCACTCGGGGTCCTGCTCGGGTGCGCACAGCAGCGGCGCGTAAGAGGGCTGCAGGTCGCCGGGCAGCATGGTGAGCAGCTTGTCCGCCGCAACGCCCTCGATGCGCTTGTAGGACGCGCGGATGTCGGGGTTGAAGTATTTGATGGGCGTGGGCAGGTCGCCGGTGATGACCTCGGGCGCCTCGTGGTAGACGGCCAGCTCCAGCGCCCGCGCGGGGTTCGCGCCGCCGCCGAAGCGCTCGTTGTGCAGGCAGGCCAGCGCATGGGCGATCATGCCCACCTGCAGCGAGTGCTGCGCGATGTCCTCCTGCCAGGTGTTGCGCATCAGCGCCCAGCGCTTGATGTGCTTCATGCGGGACATGTAGGCAAAAAAATGATGCGGCATGGCGCGCCTCCTAACCGTCGGGAAAAAGCGCTTCATATCCTTATCATGAAACAGTTCTTGACAAAAGGCGCCCAAGGGCTTATGATAATTCCGAAAAAGCTGGGGGAGCCTCCGGGCTGAGAGAAGCGCAGCTTCAACCCTTTGAACCTGTGTAGTTAATCCTACCGTAGGGAAGCGCATAAGTCAAGCTGTTTGCCTGTTTCCAACCTGTAAACACTTTGGCACGCATTCCCGTGTTCATTTGGCTGAGCACGGTTTTTTTATGTCCCGGGGAACCCACGCAATCAAGAGAGGAGTGTCTCCAATATGGAAATGTTTGAAAAGTTTGCCGAGATCCCGGTGGGCACCTGGATCGCGCTGGGCCTGATCGTGGCCTTCGGCGTGGCGCTGATGTGCTTTGCCACCAAGGTAAAGTGGAATGCCAAGATGCTGGCCTACGCCGCGCTGTGCATCGCCATCTCCTTCGTGCTGTCCTACATCCGCCTGCTCAAGATGCCGCAGGGCGGCTCCATCACCCCCGCCTCCATGCTGCCCATCATGATGTTCGCCTACGCGTTCGGCTTCGGCCCCGGCCTCGTCTGCTCCATGGCCTACGGCGTGCTGCAGATGTTCCAGGACATGTACATCGTCGGCTGGGTGCAGGCCACGCTGGACTACATCCTCGCCTTCGGCAGCCTCGCGCTGGTCGCGCTGTTCCGCAACTGGAAGTCTCCCTTCAATTTCTCCGTGGGCGTGGTCGTGGCCGGCATCGTGCGCGTGTTCTTCCACGTGCTCTCCGGCGTGGTCTACTTTGCCGAGTACGCGCCCGAGGGCATGAACCCGCTGGTCTACTCGCTGGTCTACAACCTCACCAGCGCAGGCGTGGACGCGCTCATCTGCGCGGTGATCGGCTTCATCCCCGGCGTGCGCAAGTTCGCACGACAGATGGCCGTGCGCAACTGACGGGATTGACCGGAAAATCGGCCTGGGGGCCGCAGCAAATCACGCTGCGGCCCCCTTTTGTCGATTGTGCAGGGGGCAAAAGTGTGTTATAATAAACTGCTGACGTGTGCGCAGGGCGCATGGCGTCGCGGGAAGGCGTTGAGACGAATCTATGGATGAAAAACGCGTGCGGCAGCTCAACGGGCTGCAGCTGGCCTATATCGGCGATACCATTTACGACCTGTTTGTGCGCGGCGACGTGCTGGACAGGCACGACGAGTCCGTGCAGAAGCTGCATAAGCGCGCCATATCGCGCGTCAACGCCGCTTCGCAGGCAAGGGCGTTCGACCTTGTCGAGCCGCTCCTGACACAGGAGGAGGCCGACGTCGCCCGGCGCGCGCGCAACGCGCATTCCCGCCCGCCCAAGAACCAGAACCCCGGCGACTACAGCCGCGCCACCGCGCTGGAGGCGCTGTGCGGCTACCTTTACCTGTGTGGACGGCACGACCGCCTGCAGCAGCTGCTGGGGGAGATCAACAAGGAGGAACAAAATGGCTGAGCAGCATCTGAACGTGACCCTGATCGCCCACACGCCCGAGCCGGAGAAGGTCATCGCGATGGCCTCGCGCACCTGCTACTCGGCGCTGGACCTGGAAGGGCTGGACAAAAAGACCGATACGGCGGACAACGCCGCCTACATCCGCCGCGTGCTGGCAAGCGGCCACACCTCCATCGCGGAGCACGCCAGCTTCACCTTTGGCCTGGAGGGCGTGTCGCGCACGCTGCTGGCGCAGATCACGCGGCACCGCGTGGCCAGCTTTTCCGTGCAGAGCCAGCGCTACGTGTCGGTGGCGGGCGCGGAGGTGTTCGACTATGTACTGCCGCCCCGCATCCGCGCGCTGGGGCCGGAGGCCGAGGAAAAGTTCGCCCGGCAGATGAAGACCATGCAGCACTGGTACGACGAGTGGTCGGAGGCCCTCGGGCAGGACAGCGCCGAGGACGCGCGCTTTGTGCTGCCCGGCGCCGCCGCCACCCGCATTGTGATGACCATGAACGCCCGCGAGCTGCTGCACTTCTTCTCGCTGCGCATGTGCAACCGCGCCCAGTGGGAGGTGCGCGAGGCCGCCTGGCGCATGTACGAGCTGGTCTATCCGCTCGCGCCCAGCGTGTTTGAAAACGCCGGGCCGGGCTGCGCGCGCGGCGCCTGCCCCGAGGGCAAGCGCACCTGCGGCAGGGCGGCGGAGGTCCGCGAAAAAATACAGGGACTGAGGGAGAAACCATGAGCAACACGGGACGCTTTGACAACAGAGGCCGCAGCGACGCCCCGGCAGAGGCGCCGGAGAACCTCGTCGTCGGCCGCAACGCGGTGCGCGAGGTGCTGCGCGCGGGCCGCGACATCGAGAAGCTGCTGGTCGCCAAGGGCGAGCAGAACGGCTCCATGCGCGAGCTGCTGAACCTCGCGCGGGAAAAGAACGTCATCGTGCGCGAGGTGGATCGCCGCAAGCTGGACGAGCTCGCCCCCAATCATCAGGGCATCGCGGCGTTTGTGTCCATGTACCGCTACGCGCAGGTGGACGACATACTGGCCCTTGCCGCAGAGCGCGGCGAGGATCCCTTTATCATCGTGCTGGACGGCATCACCGACCCGCACAATCTGGGCGCGATCGTGCGCTCGGCCGACTGCATGGGCGCGCACGGCGTCATCATCCCCGAGCGCCGCGCCGTGGGGCTGACCCCCGCCGCGATGAAGGCCGCAGCCGGCGCGCTGGAATGGGTGCGCGTGGCGCGCGTGACCAACATCACCCGCACGCTGCAGCAGCTGAAGGAAAAGAACATCTGGGCATACGCCACGGACATGGACGGCGAGAATCTGTACCGCGTCAACTTCAAGGGCGGCGTGGCGCTGGTCATCGGCGCGGAGGGCGAGGGCGTGTCGCGGTTGGTCAGGGAGACCTGCGACGTCACCGTCTCCATCCCCATGAAGGGGCACATCGACTCGCTCAACGCGTCGGTCGCCGCGGGCATCCTCATGGCCGAGGTCGCCCGCCAGAGGGCGTAGGCCATGCTCTACCTCGTGGACGGCTACAACATGATCGGCGCGTGGCCGGAGTTTCAGCACATCCCCGATATCTCGCAGTCGCGCGAGCTGCTCGCCAGCATGCTGGCGGATTTTGCGGGCTTTACGGGCGACGAGGTGATGCTGGTGTTCGACGGCTACAAGGGCGATAAGCTCAAGACCGCCGTCGAGCGCGTGGCGGGCATCGACGTGATCTTCACCAAGCGATCCGAGACCGCGGATCACTTCATCGAGCGCACGGTGGACGAGCGCATGGCGCAGCTGCCCCGGTTTTCACGGCAGGCCATCCGCGTGGCCACCTCCGACGCCACCGAGCAGAACGTCATCTTCACGCGCGGCGCGGTGCGCATTCCCGCAAAGGAAATGCGCTCCATCGTCCGCAGCGCCAAGAGCGCGCAGTCGGGCCACCGGCAGCCGCCCAGGGCGCAAAACACCAAGACCATTGAGGACAGGCTCCCCCAGGCGGTGCGCGCGCAGCTCGAGCAGATGCGCCGCGAGCCGGAGGACGACAAGTGAAACCGGTAAGTACAGAAGGGCGGTGAGGCATATGCCGGAAAACGAACAGGCAAAGACCCCCTACGAGGGCATGACGGACGAGGACGTCGCGCTGCTGGCGCGCGACGGCGACGAGGCGGCTCTGGAGCTGCTGATGATGAAATACAAGAATTTCGTGCGCTCCAAGGCACGGTCGTATTTTCTGATCGGCGCGGACCACGAGGACATCGTGCAGGAGGGCATGATCGGGCTGTTCAAGGCCATCCGCGATTTTAGGCCCGACAAGCTGACCTCCTTCCGCGCGTTTGCCGAGCTGTGCGTCACGCGCCAGATCATCACGGCCATCAAGACCGCCACGCGGCAGAAGCACATCCCCCTCAACTCCTACGTCTCGCTCAACCGCCCCATCTACGACGAGGAGAGCGACCGCACGCTGATGGACGTGCTCTCCGAGGTGCAGATGGCGGGCCCCGAGGAGCTGCTCATCTCGCAGGAGGACTACTCCAGCGTCGAGAACCGCATCTCCGAGGTGCTCAGCGACCTGGAGATGGAGGTGCTCAACTCCTATCTGGAGGGCAAGAGCTATCAGGAGATCGCGCAGGATCTGGGCCGCCACGTCAAGTCCATCGACAACGCGCTGCAGCGCGTCAAGCGCAAGCTGGAAAAGTCGCTGGACATCCGCCCCGAGCAGCTGATGTAGCCATGAAAACCATCCTCTTCGCCACCGCCAACCCCGGCAAGCTGCGTCAGGCGCAGGACGTCATCCGCAGCGCCCGCATCGAGGGCTGCTCCATCGACTTTGACGAGCCGCGCAGCGACGATCTGCATGTGATCGCCCGCGCAAAGCTCCAGCAGGCGCGCCGCATCCTCGACGCCCCCTGCTTCGTGCTGGACAGCGGCTTCTACATCGACGCACTGAACGGCTTCCCCGGCTCTTACGTCAACTACGCGCTGGGCACCGTGGGCGTCCCCGGCCTGCTGCGCTTGATGCAGGGTCAAACCAACCGCCGCTGCGCGTTCCGCCAGTGCCTGGGCTACTTTGACGGCGCGCAGGAATACTATTTCACAGCGGAAAACACAGGCACGCTCGCCACTGAGGTCCGCGGCGCGGACAATTCACGGCAGTGGAGCGCGCTTTGGCATATTTTCATCCCCGAGGGCGCGGATCGCACGCTCTCGGAATTCACCCAGGAGCAGCTGGACGCCCGGAATCGCAGCGTGGGCCACACGCTCACCCAGCTGGCGGCCTGCCTCGAAGCGGAGGAATGAACTTGAAAAGAGAAGAACTGATTCGCAATTTCTGCATCATCGCGCACATCGACCACGGCAAGTCCACCTTGGCCGACCGCCTGATCGAAAAGACCGGCGTGATGTCCCTGCGCGAGATGAGCGACCAGGTGCTGGACAACATGGATCTGGAGCGCGAGCGCGGCATCACCATCAAGGCGCAGGCCGTGCGCATGCCCTACAAGGCCAAGGACGGCAACACCTACACGCTCAACCTGATCGACACTCCCGGCCACGTCGACTTCTCCTACGAGGTGTCGCGCTCGCTGGCCGCGTGCGACGGCGCGGTGCTGGTGGTGGACGCCTCCCAGGGCATCGAGGCGCAAACGCTGGCCAACGTCTACATGGCGCTGGAGCACGATCTGGAGATCATCCCCGTCATCAACAAGATCGACCTGCCCAGCGCGCAGCCCGACTTCGTCAAAAAGGAGATCGAGGACGTGATCGGCCTGGACACCACCGACGCGCCGCTGGTCTCGGCCAAGACAGGCCTGAACGTCGAGGATGTGCTCGAGGCCGTGGTCAAGCTCGTCCCCGCCCCCAAGGGCGACGAGGACGCCCCCTTACGCGCGCTGATCTTCGACAGCGTCTACGACAACTACAAGGGCGCGCTGTCCTTCGTCCGCGTGATGGAGGGCAAGGTCAAGGTGGGCGACCGCGTCCGCATGATGTCCTCGGGCGCGGAGTTTGACGTCACCGAGGTGGGTTACTTCCGCCCCGGCCAGCTGGTGCCGGTGGGCGAGCTGCTCGCGGGCGACGTGGGCTACATCGGCGCGTCCATC
This sequence comes from Candidatus Spyradocola sp., assembly GCA_034113365.1. Lineage (GTDB taxonomy): Bacteria > Bacillota > Clostridia > Christensenellales > UBA1750 > Spyradocola. The sequence continues at coordinate 53,739 of JAXEXP010000102.1, read as the reverse complement.
AAGGAGGTCGCCGACACCCGCGTGGGCGACACCATCACCACCGCCGACCGCCCGGCAGATGAGATGCTGCCCGGCTACAAGCAGGTGCAGCCCATGGTGTTCTGCGGCATCTACCCCGCCGACGGCTCCGACTACGAGAACCTGCGCGACGCGCTGGAAAAGCTCAAGCTCAACGACGCCTCGCTGTCCTTCGAGCCGGAGACCTCCGTGGCGCTGGGCTTCGGCTTCCGCGCGGGCTTCCTGGGCCTTCTGCACATGGAGGTCATCCAGGAGCGCCTCGAGCGCGAGTTCGATCTGGACCTGATCACCACCGCTCCCTCGGTGGTCTACCACGTCGTCAAGACCGACGGAACCGAGCTGTACATCGACAACCCCACCAACCTGCCCGACCCCGCCGACATCGACTACATGGAGGAGCCCATGGTCTCGGCGCAGATTTTCTCGCCGTCGGACTACGTGGGCACCATCATGGAGCTGTGCCAGCAGAAGCGCGGCGTGTACATCGACATGAAGTACATCGAGGCCGGCCGCGTGCAGATCCACTACGAGATGCCCCTCAACGAAATCATCTACGACTTCTTCGACGCGCTCAAGTCCCGCACGCGTGGCTATGCCTCCTTTGACTACGAGCTCAACGGCTACGCCCGCAGCGAGCTGGTCAAGCTGGACATACTGCTCAACGGCGACATCTGCGACGCGCTGTCCATCATCGTGCACAAGGACCGCGCCTACCCCAGGGGCCGCGCCATCGCCGAAAAGCTCAAGGAGGTCATCCCGCGCCAGCTGTTTGAGATCCCGATCCAGGCGGCGGTCGGCGGCAAGATCATCGCGCGCGAGACCGTCAAGGCCATGCGCAAGGACGTGCTGGCCAAGTGCTACGGCGGCGACATCACCCGCAAAAAGAAGCTGCTGGAAAAGCAAAAGGAGGGCAAAAAGCGCATGCGCACACTGGGCAGCGTCGAGCTCCCCAGCGAGGCGTTCATCGCCGTGCTCAAGGCGGATTAACTCATCAAAAAAGGGTCGGAAAGCCATGTGCCGCCGACCCTTTTTGGCATCAAAAGAGGTGGAAAAATGAGGCTCAGAGCCTATAAAACAGAGGACTGCGAGGCCATGGCCAGCCTGTTTTACGACACCGTGCACCGCGTAAACGCCCGTGATTATGCGCCCGAACAGCTGGACGCCTGGGCGACGGGCGAGGTGGATCTTGACGCATGGAACGCGCGCTACCTGTCCTCAATGACCCTCGTCGCGGAGGAAAACGGCGCGCTTCTGGGCTTTGCAAACATGGACAAAACCGGCTATCTGGACATGCTCTACGTCCACGCAGACGCCCAAAATAGCGGCATTGCGACTGCGCTTTGCGACGCGCTGGAGCGCCTTGTACATGCCGAAACCTATACCACGCACGCCTCCCTCACCGCCCGGCCCTTCTTTGAAAAGCGCGGCTACGCGGTGGTTCGGCAGCAGCAAGTCCCCCTGCGCGGGCAGATCCTGACCAATTTTGTGATGGAAAAGCGCCTGGAACCGCTGCAGATCACGCTCTGGCAGCGGCTGGACGCGTCCGCGCAGCAGCGCATTTTTGGGCAGCTGCAGCGCTCCTCCATGGGGCCGGTGCGGGGCGGCTGGAAGGCGCTGCGCCGCGAAATGGATGCCGTACAGGAGGGGAAACTGCCCCAATTCCTGTTCGGCGTGCGCCAAAACGAGCTCGTGGGCTGGATGCTGCTCGTCGCGGAGCGCGAAAATCACAGCAAAACGCTGCCCTGGTGGGCGCTGCACAACGCCGACGAGCTGTGCGTCGCCGACGCAAGGGCCATGCTGGAGCGCGGCGCCGCGGTCTGCCGGGCCTGCGGCGCGCCGGTGCTCGCGGCCCGCCTGGAAGGAGAATCGCGGCCATGATGCTCTACATCCACATCCCGTTCTGCGTCAAAAAATGCGCGTATTGCGACTTTGTGTCCTACGCGGGGCAGCAGGAAAAGTTCTCCGCATACGTCGATGCGCTCATCGCGGAGATGGACCGCAGACCGTCGGACGCGCCCGTGACATCGGTGTTTCTGGGCGGCGGAACGCCCTCGCTGCTGCCCGCGGAGGAGCTTTCGCGCCTGCTTTCCGCCGTCCGCGCGCGCTATAATCTCACGAAGAATTGCGAAATCACCTCCGAAGCCAACCCCGGCACGGTCACGCAGGCATGGCTGGACGCAGCTGCGGAGGGCGGGATCAACCGCCTCAGCGTGGGCGTGCAGGCCGTACAGCCCGAGCTTTTGCGCGTCATCGGCCGCATCCACAGCTTCGAGCAGGCGCGCGAAACCTTTGCAATGGCGCGAAAATCGGGCATCAACAACCTCTCCGCCGACCTGATGTACGCGCTGCCCGGGCAGACGCTGGGCATGTGGGAGCAGTCGCTTGCGGCGGTGATGAGCCTTCATCCGTGGCACCTTTCCTGCTACGCGCTGACCGTCGCAGAGGGCACGCCCTTTGGCGAACTGGACGCAAAAGGCCTGCTGCCCCGCCCCGATGAGGACGAGGAAATGGCGATGCAGGCGGCCACAACGCGGGTGCTTTCGGCGCACGGACTGCATCAATACGAGGTGTCCAACTACGCCAAACCGGGCTGCGCCTGCCGCCACAACGTGGGCTATTGGACGCGAAAGGACTACATCGGGCTGGGGTGCGCGGCGGCGTCGCTGGAGGGAAACGTGCGCCGCAGCAACGTCTCCACCCTCGCCGAATACCTCGCGGGCGCGCCCTTTGCCTCGGAGGAAACGCTGACCACAGAGGACGCCGCGTTCGAGGAGCTGATGCTCGGCCTGCGCATGGTGCAGGGCGTGGAATTGAGCGAAACCGCGCTGAAACTGTTCGCAGAAGAGCTGGAAAAACAGCGCAAACGCGGCCTTTTGACGGTGCAGGAGCGCCGCGTCCGGCTGACCGCGCGCGGCTTTGACGTGATGAACACGGTGCTGGCCGAGCTGATGCCGTGAACGGTTTTATGGGTTTTCGGCAGTGAACGCCGGGGGATGGCGTGCTATAATGGAAGAAACAGGGAGGTGAGGGGCATGGCATGGGTACGCATTGGAGTGCCGTTGGCCGCAGATGGCCGGGCTCCGGGCAGGGCTTGATGGGGACGATGCCTGCACGGAGCGATGTTTCCCTTGGGTAGGGGTTCATCGTCCGCATTGGGCTTTGCTCTGCACAAAATTGCTGGTTTCAAGTGAAAAAAACGCAGTTTTGCGAGGAGAAAAGCCATGAAAAACACATCGATATTCAAAGACCTGCGCAGCTTTTTGCTGCTGTGGGGCTCGCAGACCGTGTCCGAGCTTGGCACGGCCATGACCAACTATGCGCTGATCATCTGGGTCTACGGGCAGCGGGGGACGGCGTCCAGCGTGGCGCTGCTGACGCTGTGCGCGTTTCTGCCGACGATATTCCTCCGCTTCATCGGCGGCACGCTGGCCGACCAGTGGGACAAAAAGCGCATCATGCTGGTGTGCGACCTGATCGCCGCGTGCGGCACGCTGACGGTGCTGGCGCTGTATTCGCTGTCGGCGCTGCGCGTGTGGCACATTTACCTGATCAACGCGCTGCTCAGCCTGATGAACGCCGTGCAGCAGCCCGCGTCGTTCGTGGCGACCAGCCTGCTGGTGCCCAAGGAGCACTACACCCGCGTGGGCGGGCTGCAGGGCTTTTCGGGCGCGGCGGTGTCCATCCTTGCGCCTGCGCTGGGCGGCTGCCTGCTGGCTTGGGGCGGCATGGAATGGGTGCTGCTGTGCGATTTGGCGAGCTTCGGCGTGGCGTTTGCGGTGCTGCTGTGCTGCATCCGCTTTCCGGAGACGGAGAACGTCCAAAACGCCGCAGAGGAGCCGTTCTGGAGAAGCTGCCTGGACGGGTTGCGCTGGCTGTGGGAGCACAAGGGGCTGCTGCAGCTGACGCTGTTCATCGCGGCGGTGAACTTGCTGGCCAAGCTGGGGGATGACGGCATGCTGTCGCCCTTTGTGCTGGGCAGGACGGGCGGCGACGAGCGCGTGCTGGGGTTCGCGCAGAGCGCCGTTGCGCTGGGACTGATGGCGGGAAGCCTTGCGATGACGCTGGCAAAACCCGCGAAAAACAAGGTAAAACGGGTGTTTCTGAGCACTGCGCTGGTGTTTTGCGGCGGCGTGATGCTGGGGCTGTCGCGCGAGCCTGCGGTCTGGTGCGCGGCGGAGTTTGGATCGTACGCGATGGCGGCGGTGATGAACGCCTACCTGATGGCGGTGATGCGCGAGCAGGTGCCGCAGGGGATGCAGGGGCGCGTGTTTTCCGCGAAGGACACGCTGCAGAACTGCACGATCCCGCTGGGGCTGCTGCTGGGCGGCGCGCTGGCCGACGGCGTGTTTGAGCCGATGATGGCATCGCCGCCGCCGGTGCTGGGCGCGGTGTTCGGCTCGGGCGCGGGGGCGGGCATCGCGGTGATGTTCGTGCTGACGGGCTGCGCCGGGATCGCGCTGAGCCTTGGCTGCCTGCGGCTGAAAGCGGCCCGGATGCTGGATAAATAAGCTGAAATGTGCCCCTTGCGCCGGCAGTTGGTTGGCGAGGGGCACAATTTTGAAGTGAAGATTGAGGCCGCTTCGCTGGTGAATAGTGAAGAATTGGAGTTCGTTTTGGCGGATTGACGCGTTTTTTTCTTGTAAACGGAGAGATTCGCATATGGAGAAGGCGTGTTTTGGTGCGTCTGGGGTAAGGTTTGTGCTGGACGGACACCTCATCAGTCAGCTGCGGCTGACAGCTTCCCGCTCCGCACCGAACCAGCCGTTCCGGCTGTTCCGGTGTTCCGGTCGGCTTATTCTCCATAAACAGTCCACTGGACTGTTTAGTCCGAAACACTCGACCTGCAGGGCTTCGCCCCTATGGGTGAACCCGCAAGGGGAAGCCAAAGGATGTAAACTGCTATTGACTGCTAAGAGGGTCACATAGTTTTGAGGGAAATGTACAAACTGTTTCGGCGGGGTTAAATCTGCGGGCGGGACGGAATCTCGTCAGTTTTTTTCCATAAAACGCTTGACAAGTTTTGCAAGTGGTGCTATGCTTACATCATCAGTTAGCACTCAACGGTTGAGAGTGCTAACAGGAAGCCGGAGAGGCGGAAAGGAGTCGATGCAGATGGATCTGGATGAAAGAAAGTTTCGGATCCTGCAGGCCATCATTGATGATTACATTACAACCGCCATGCCCGTCGGCTCCCGCACCATATCGCGCAAGCAGGGCATGGGCCTGTCCTCGGCCACCATCCGCAACGAGATGAGCGACCTTGAGGAGCTGGGGTACCTGGCCTCGCCGCACACGTCGGCCGGGCGCATCCCCTCCTACCGGGCCTACCGCCTGTACGTCGATCAGATCATGCGGGTCAGCTCGCTGCCCACCAGCGAATACACGATGCTGCGCAAGCTGTTCGCGCGGCGCATGGGGCAGATGGAGGACGTGCTGACGTCGGCCACGCAGGCGCTGTCCGAGATGACGGAGTACACCTCGGTGATGATCGCGCCGCAGATGCGCACCATCAAGCGCGTGCAGCTGGTGCCGCTGACCGAAACCACCGCGCTGATGGTCACGGTGACCGAGCAGGGCGTGCACAAGGAATCCGTCATCCGCATCCCGCAGGGCGTGACGGCCGAGCACCTCTACGCGGTGAGCAACCTGCTGACCGAGAAGATCGCAGGGCGCGACGCGAGCGAGCTGCCCGCCATCCTGCAGGAGTTTTACAGCGAGATGTCGGGGCAGCGAGAGCTGTTCGGGCAGCTGATGGACAGCCTGCAAAAGCAGATGGAGCCCGACGCGCACTCGGTGCACGTAGCCGGTGCGGCGCGGATGCTCTCCCACCCCGAGTACAGCGACGTGGAGCGCGCAAAGACGCTGCTCTCGACGCTGGAGACACAGGATAAGCTGGCAAGGCTGCTGATGCAGCGCAACGGACTGGAGTTTTCCGTGGCCATCGGCCCGGAGCTGTCCGAGGCGGGCATGCAGGATTGCTCGCTGGTGACGGTTTCCTACCGCGTGGGCGGCGGCGTGGGCACGATGGGCGTCATCGGCCCCACCAGAATGCATTACAGCCGCGTCATCTCGGTGCTGGAGGCCATGAAGAAGGTTATGAACGAAGCCCTGCTCCCGCAAAAGGGTTCGGGCGAGCGAAAAGAGGAGAACAATGAAGGATAAGAAGAACACCGCAACGCAGGCCGCCAAGGCCGAGGAGGTCAAGGCGGCGCAGGCGGAGGAAGCGGCGCAGGCCGAGGAGCCTGCGGTGGAGACCGAGCAGGACAAGGCGGCGGAGATCACCATCACCCGCGAAAAGCTGGAGGAGCTCAACGCCTACGTCAAGGCTGCGGAGGCCAAGCGCGACGAGTACCTGGCCATGGCGCAGCGCGTGCAGGCGGATTTTGACAACTACCGCAAGCGAAACGCTTCGCTGCGCACCGAGGTCGCAGACGACACCGTCCGCGACACGGTAAAGGAAGTGCTCCCCTCGCTGGATAACCTCGAGCGCGCACTGGCCGCCGCGCAGGCAGCCGGGGACGACAGCCCCCTTGCCAAGGGCGTGGAAATGACGCTGCGGGGCCTTGAGGAGACACTCAAGAAGCTGGGCATGGAGCGCGTGGAAGCCGCGCCCGGCACGGTCTTTGACCCCGAAAAGCACAACGCCGTGATGATGACCGAGGCCGACGAGGAGCATCCCGAGGGCACCATCATCGAATGCTTCCAGACCGGCTTTGCCGTAAAGGGCAAGGTGGTGCGCTACGCGATGGTGCGCGTGGCAAACTGAGTTTCCCGTCACGATCTGATTTTTAATGAAGTAATCAACAGTTTCTGAAAGTTTTGAAGGAGGCTTCTTTATGAGCAAAATCATTGGTATCGACCTGGGTACTACGAATTCCTGCGTAGCCGTCATGGAAGGCGGCGAGCCCGTTGTCATCACCAACCCCGAAGGCGCGCGCACCACGCCCTCCGTCGTGGCCTTTGCCAAGAACGGCGAGCGCCTGGTGGGTCAGATCGCCAAGCGTCAGGCTGTGGTCAACGCCGACCGCACCATCATCTCCATCAAGCGCAAGATGGGCACCAGCGAGAAGGTCACCATCGACGGCAAGTCCTACACGCCCCCGGAGATCTCCGCGATGATCCTGCAGAAGCTCAAGGCGGACGCCGAGGCGTATCTGGGCGAGACCGTGTCTCAGGCGGTCATCACTGTGCCCGCGTACTTCAACGACTCTCAGCGCCAGGCCACCAAGGACGCCGGCCGCATCGCAGGCCTCGAGGTGCTGCGCATCGTCAACGAGCCCACCGCGGCGTCTCTGGCCTACGGCATGGATAAGGACGGCAACCACAAGATCCTGGTCTACGACCTGGGCGGCGGCACCTTCGATGTGTCCATCCTGGACATCGGCGACGGCGTGTTCGAGGTGCTGTCCACCAACGGCAACACCCATCTGGGCGGCGACGACTTCGACCAGCGCATCATGGACTATCTGGTGGCCGAGTTCAAGCGCGCCGAGGGCATCGACCTGTCCAAGGACCGTCAGGCCATGCAGCGCCTCAAGGACGCCGCCGAGAAGGCCAAGATCGAGCTGTCCGGCGTGATGAGCACCAACATCAACCAGCCCTTCATCACCATGGACGCCTCCGGCCCCAAGCATCTGGACGTCACCCTGACCCGCGCCAAGTTCAACGAGCTGACCGCGGATCTGGTCGAGGACACCATCAAGCCCCTGCGCCAGGCGCTGTCCGACGCGGGCCTGAGCGCCAACGACATCGACAAGGTCATTCTGGTGGGCGGCTCCACCCGCATCCCCGCCGTGCAGGAGGCCGTCAAGGCCGCGACCGGCAAGGAGCCCTTCAAGGGCATCAACCCCGACGAGTGCGTGGCCGTGGGCGCCGCCATTCAGGCCGGCGTGCTGGGCGGCGAGGTCAAGGACGTGCTGCTGCTGGACGTCACGCCCCTGTCCCTGGGCATTGAGACCATGGGCGGCGTGTTCACCCGCCTGATCGACCGCAACACCACCATCCCCACCCACAAGAGCCAGGTGTTCTCCACCGCAGCCGACGGCCAGACGCAGGTCGAGGTGCACGTGCTGCAGGGCGAGCGCGAGATGGCCGCCTACAACAAGACGCTGGGCCGCTTCAACCTGACCGGCATCGCGCCCGCGCCCCGCGGCGTGCCGCAGATCGAGGTCACCTTCGACATCGACGCCAACGGCATCGTGCACGTAAGCGCGAAGGACCTTGGCACCGGCAACGAGCAGAAGATCACCATCACCGCTTCTTCCAACCTGTCTGAGGAGGACATCAAGAAGGCGGTCGCCGAGGCGGAGAAGTACGCCGACGAGGACAAGAAGAACAAGGAGAAGGTCGAGGTCAACAACAACGCCGACTCCACCATCTACCAGATCGAAAAGACCCTCAAGGACCTGGGCGACAAGCTCGACGCGGCCGACAAGGCCAAGGTCGAGGATGCGCTCAGCGACCTGCGCAAGGCCAAGGACGGCGGCGACGTCGAGGCCATCAAGGCGCAGATGGAAAAGACCAACCAGACCTCCATGGAGGTGTTCGGCAAGATCTACCAGCAGCAGGCGCAGCAGGGCAATCCCGGCGCGCAGGGCGGCAACCCCGGCCCCGACGCCAACGGCAACGTCGAGACCGACTACGAGGTGCACGACGACAAGTAAGGCTTTGACACAGAGCGAAAGGGAATGGCGCCGGTCGTCATTCCCTTTCGGGCGAGGAGGAAACACCTTTGGCAAAACGCGATTATTACGAGGTACTGGGCGTAGAGCGCGGTGCGTCGGAAGCCGAGATCAAGAGCGCGTATCGCCGCCTGGCCAAGAAGTATCACCCCGACCTCAATCCGGGCGATAAGGAGGCGGAGGCCGCGTTCAAGGAGGTCAACGAAGCATACGAGGTGCTTTCCGACGACCAGCGCAGAGCCAGGTATGACCAGTTCGGCCACGAGGACCCCACGGCGGGCGGCAACTACGGCAGCTACACCACCTACACCGGCGGCTCGGGCTTTGAAGATATTTTTGAGACGATATTCGGTTCGGGCGGATTCGGCGGATTCGGCGGCGGCAGCGCGCAGAGGAACAACGGCCCCGAGCGCGGCAACGACCTGCGCTACAACCTGACCATCAACTTTGAGGAAGCGGTGTTCGGCTGCAAGAAGGAGATCAACATCGCGCGCAACGAGAACTGCGACAACTGCGGCGGCACGGGCGCAAAACCCGGCACCTCGCCCGTGACCTGCGACCAGTGCCACGGCACGGGCACCGTCACCCGCGTGCAGCAGACCATGCTCGGCTCCATGCGCACCTCCGCGCCCTGCCCCAAGTGCGGCGGCGAGGGCAAGATCATCTCCGACCCCTGCCCCAAGTGCGGCGGCAAGGGCACCGTGCGCCGCCAGCGCACCATCACCGTGACCATCCCCGCCGGCATAGACAACGGTCAGGCGCTGACGCTGCGCGGCGAGGGCGAGCCCGGCAAGCGCGGCGGCCCCTCGGGCGACCTGTACGTGGCCATCTCCGTGCGGCCGCACCGGAAGTTCCGCAGGGACGGCGTGAACCTGTACAGCGAGATGAACATCAGCTTTGCGCAGGCCGCGCTGGGCGATGAGCTGAACATCGAGACGCTCAAGGAGAGCGTCAAGGAGACCATCCCCGAGGGCACGCAGCCCGACACCGTGCTGCGCGTCAAGGGGCAGGGCGTGCCGGTGCTGCGCAATCCCTCGCAGCGCGGCGACCTGTTCGTGACGCTGAAGGTGGAGGTGCCCAAGCGCCTCAACGAGAAGCAGCGCATGGCGCTCAAGCTGTTCGACGACGCGATGGGCGGCAAGGCCTCCGGCGCCAACCGGGGCGACAACTTCCGCAAGTCCGTGAAGGAATTCTTCGACAAATTCAAGGATTGACGGCGTGACAGACGCCGTGCGCAGCAGTGCGTGCGGCGTCTCAGCCTGTCGACAAAGTCGACAGGCTCGAAAAAGATGAAACCTCATCTTTTTCGAATTGCAGAAAAATTCGCGCACGGCCTTGCCGCACACGAATTATTCTGTATCGGAAGCGATTTTCCATCTGCAAATAGTTAGGGAACGGATGGAAAAGAGAAGCCATCCATCCTTTATCCTTCCTAACGTACAGAAAATCGCTCCTCGGCGGGGTACATGCCCCCGCCTGCGGATTGAAGATGAAGGGGCTGCGGCCCCTTCATGCATCCCCGGGGAGCACATGCCTGTATTTTGACAGGCTGAGACGCCGTGCGCAGCAGTGCGTGCGGCGTCTGTTTTTGCGTTTTTTGCCATTGACAGGCGGCGGAAATGCTGATACACTCTATTAACATACTAGGAATGTATGTATTTATGGGGGCGCGAGCGGCATGCAGGAGCAGCAGGGATTGCAGTGGATCGAGAGGATGAAGGCGGAGCGCGATCTGCCCGACGGGGAGCTGAAGGCGCTGCTGGAGACGGACCAATGGGATGAGGCGCTGTTTGCGGCGGCGGACGGCGTGCGCCGGGCGGTGTACGGCGACGAGGTGTACCTGCGCGGGCTGATCGAGTTTACCAATTATTGCAGGAACAACTGCTATTACTGCGGCATCCGCCGGGACAACCGCAAGGCGCAGCGCTACCGGCTGACGGAGGAGGAGATCCTGGCCTGCTGCGAGGAGGGCTACGGGCTGGGGTTCCGCACCTTCGTGCTGCAGGGCGGCACCGATCCGTATTTCACCGACGAGCGCATTTGCAGCATTGTGTCGCGCATCCGCAAGGCGTACCCGGACTGCGCCATCACGCTGTCCATCGACGAGCGGCCGAGGGAGAGCTATCAGGCGTACTTTGACGCGGGCGCGAACCGCTACCTGCTGCGGCACGAGACGGCCAATGCGGCGCACTATGCCCGGCTGCATCCGCCGGAAGCCAGCCTGGAAAACCGCAAGCGCTGCCTGTTTGACCTAAAGGAGATCGGCTATCAGGTGGGGACGGGCTTCATGGTGGGATCGCCCGGGCAGACCACGGAATGCCTGATCGAGGACATCCGGTTCATGCAGCAGCTGCAGCCCGACATGATCGGCATCGGGCCGTACATCCCCCATGCGGACACGCCCTTTGCGGACCAAATGGCGGGCAGCCTGGAGCTGACGCTGCGTCTGCTCGCGGTGCTGCGCCTGCTGTTCCCCTACGCGCTCATCCCCGCCACCACGGCGCTGGGCACGGTGCACCCGATGGGGCGCGAAAAGGGCCTGCGGGCGGGCGCGAACGTGGTGATGCCCAACCTCTCGCCCGTGGGGGTGCGCAAGCTCTACCTGCTCTACGACAACAAGATCTGCACCGGCGAGGAGGCCGCGCAGTGCCGAGGCTGCCTGGAGGCGCGCGTCAACTGGGCGGGCTACCGCATCGTCACGGCGGTGGGCGACGTCAAAAAGGAGCGGAAGGCATGAAGAATCCGCTGCATTATCAGCTCACGGAGTACGACTGCGGGCCCACTTCGCTGCTCAACGCCGTCAACTACCTGTTCGAGCGCGAGGAGATCCCGCCGGAGATCGTGCGCAACATCATGCTCTACTGCCTGGACTGCTACGGGCACGCGGGGCATCTGCCCATCCGCTGCCGGTACATCACGGGCGAGGCGGTGCACCTGGGGCAGAACGGCGCGCTGCGCGATGCGCTGCAGCGGGGCGGCGCGGCGGTGGTGCTGGTGGACTTTGAGGGGTGGCATTACGTGCTGCTGACGCAGATCCAGGGCGACAGCGTCTATCTGTTCGACCCCTACTACCGCGAGCAGCCCTTTGAGGACGGGCAGATCGGGATGGATGCGGAGCATCCGAAGCAGTACAACCGCATCGTGCCGGTCAGCGCGCTGGAAAAGGAGTGCTGGGAGCCGTATGCGATGGGGCCTGCGGCGGCGCGCGAGGCGGTGCTGGTGTTCAACGAGCGCACCATGCTCACCGCGGAGCGCACGGTGGAATATGTGATCTGAACCATGGAAGGGACGAAAAAAGCGCCCTCCTGCGGCTGCGAAGATGCGGCTGCGGGAGGGCGTTTATGCGGTTTTACATGCTGTGCAGCGCCTGGCGGCACTTGAGGCGCCAGTAGATGCCGGTGACCTCGGCCACGGCGCAGATCTTGTCGGCCAGCGAGACGATGATCTCCTCGCGGCGGGTGGGCACCTTGGTGATGGTCACGGGCCACATGTGCTTGCGGATGATGCCCGCCTCCAGCTCCGTCAGGTGAAAGGACTGCGCGTTGCGCACGGCCATCTCGGGGTGGAGGATCAGGTGGCGGAACATGGAGCGCTCGCGGCAGCGGGTGCTCAGATACAGGTCGTGCAGCAGGCCGCCCTTTGTGACGGCCCGGCAGTCGCCGCCGAACAGGCGCGAAAGGCGGAACCCCACATAGGATACAAACAAACTGTGGTCCAGGCAGGAGATGCGCTGCGTGTGGTGCGCGATGCTCGCCATTTTGCGCACCTTGGGGTCGGCGAGCAGGTCCTGGACGTAGGTGTAAAACTGCTGGATCGCGTTCAATGCGGGCCTCCGTTCGGGTCGATCGGTCACATTTGACGGAATTTATTATAACACGGACGATGAAAAAATGCACTGGAAATCCTTGCCCGGAATGTAAAACAGTGTTCTAAAAATAACGTGGGCGTAACGAAAAGGGGCTGGATTCCCGGCGGGCCGGAAATTATAATGCGCACAAAGAAAAATTGAGGATGGGAGGTGCCGCCTGCCATGGGGCTGACACACAAATTCCTGGTGCCGGATTACTATCCGGAGTTCCGCTGCAAGGGCGGGGAATGCCGCTGCACCTGCTGCAGCGGGTGGGGCATATCGGTATCGCAGCAGGAGTATTTCCGGCTGCTGGGCATGGACTGCCCGCCCGAGCTGCGCAGGCGGCTGGACTGCGCATTCCACGCGCCCCGGGACCCGTCGCCCGAGCGGTATATGCTGCTCACACCGCGCTGGGACGGCGACTGCCCGCTGCGGGCGCAGGACGGGCTGTGCGCGCTGCAGTGCGCCTGCGGCGAGGAGGCGCTGCCCGCGGTGTGCCGCTACTATCCGCGCGGCGTGCACACTGAGTTCGCCTACGAGTGTTCCTGCACCAACAGCTGCGAAAAGGTGCTGGAGATGCTGTTCGACCGGGAGGAGCCGCTGACCACGATCGCCTGCGAGCTGCGCTTTGCGTTCGATCCGCCCAAGGGGAGGGCGCTGCGCAAGCCGCGCGGCTACTACAACGCCATCCGCAAGATGTGCAGCGACATTCTGCACAACCGGAAGATCCCGGTGTGGGACCGCGTCTGGCTGGTGCGGGACGCGCTGCTGGAGGTCGAGCCGCTGCTGGATGGCGCGCAGGGCGACATGCTGGAGGTGCTGACGCGGCGCTCGCTGTGCGCGGAGCCTGCGGAATTGCCGCAGGGGGATGCTGCGGCGGCGCTGAAGTGCGTGCGCGAGCTGTGCGGCGTGCTGGCGGAGAGCAGCACGAGCCTGGGGGAATACGGCGAGCGGGCGGCGGAGGCGTTGACCGATGCGGCGGCGCTAGAACGGGTGCAGGCGCACTTTGCGGCGCTGTTTCCGCACTGGCAGCGGGACTTTGAGAACATGCTGCTCAACCACCTGTTCTACGAATGCTTCCCCTTTTCCGACGCGCAGGAGAACCTGCGGGACGAGGGGCTGGCGCTTTGCGCGACCTACGCGCTGGTGCGGTACCTGACGGTGGGGTGCGTGGCGGGCTGCGAGGAGCGGGAGGCCTATGTGGACGCTGCTGCTGCTGCGTTCCGGCTGATCGAGCACTCGCGGTTTGACCACAACGCGGCGGTGATCCTGCGCGGCATGGGCTGCGACGGCGAGGAGGCGCTGGGCGGGCTGCTGCGGCTGTGACGGCAGAGCAATGAGAGATTTCTCGCTGCGCTCGAAATTGCGCCTTCCGGCGCGCTGTGCTATACTGGTGGCGACGCAAACACGGAAGGGAGACTTTACCATGACCATCGACCTGAAGCGGGGCAAGACGGCGATCTTCATCGGCTCGAGCGTGTGCGTGGGCAGCGGCGCGACGAACGACCGCGGCTGGAGCACCATGATGGCTGAGCGCATGGCGCGCAACGGTTGGACGACGAGCAACTGCGCCATCGGCGGGCAGACCACGGCGGACATCCTGCTGCGGCTGCAGCGCGACGTGATCGACCACGCGCCCGCGGTGTGCATCGTGGGGCTGGGGCTGTCCAACGAGGGGCTGAGCACGGCGGAGAACCTCGCGGTGCCCTGCGGCATCTTTCTGTCCAACCTGAAAAAGATCGTGCAGGCGCTGCAGGAGGCGGGGATCTTCCCCATCGTGGGCGGCGTGTACCCCAACGACGACTACACGCCTGAGCAGTACGCCTGGCTGCGGCGGGTGTATGACGAGATGGACACCTGGGAGGTTCCCGTGATGCAGTGGCTGGACGGCATCGAGGACGGACACGGGCATTACCCCGAGGGATGGGCGCACGACCCGTGGCACCCCAACGACGAGGGCTACCGGCATTATTATGAGAACATCCCGCAGAAGGTGTGGGAGATCCTCGGGTGTGAGAAAGAATAGGGAAGATGGAACAGCGCCTGCGCGGGGAGTGTCGTGTGGGCGCTGTTTGCTGCCGGAATGAAATGAGGGGATCGGTATGGGGAAGAGGATGGAGGGAGGCGTTTTGGGTGATTGAGATTTTGGAGACCTGTGAGAAGGATCTGGGCGATGTGCAGCGGTTGTGGGCGGACGGGGACGTGATGAGATTTGTAGGGTTTCCGGAGGGTTTGCAGCAGTGCGATGAGGAGATGGGGCAATGGTACGAGTGGATTCGGAGGTTGCGGCCCCGGGTGAACCATTATTCCGTGTTTGAGGACGGCGTGTTTTGTGGGGAGACGTTCTACAGGATCGATGAGAAGCGGGGGAACGGCGCGGCGGTGGACATCAAGCCGTTTGCATTTGCGCGCGGGCGTGGGATCGCCGCGCGGGCGCTTTCGTTTGCGATGGAGGAGGCCTTCCGGCAGGGGGCGTCGAGGGTGTGGGTCGATCCCAATCCGCTGAACGAAAAGGCGATCCGGCTGTATGAGCGGCTGGGCTTTGTGCGGCGCGAGATGCCGGAGGATCTGCGGGAGTCGGAGGGGGATGGATTTGTCTATATGGAAAGACTTCCGTAGAGGCTGATGCTGGGAAGCGGGATGGTGAAAAGGAGCCTGCGCTGAACGGAAAGCGCAGGCTCCTTTTGCGGATGCCTACTGGATGGTGAGGGTGCAGTCGGTAAAGGTGCTGGCGCCGGCGCTGCAATACTCGACGCCGAAGCAGTAGAGGCCGGGCTCGTCGATGGGGAAGGTGAAGCTGTGCTGCCCGGCGGCGGCGGTGTCCGCAGTGACGAAGGCGCCGTCCCGAAAGAGACTGAACTCCAGTATGCAGGAGTCGTTGGCGGTGAGGGAGAGGGTCACGCTGTTGCCGGGGGACAGGGAAAAGCCGTCCCGCCCCTCGGGGTGGAGCAGGATCATGCAGCCGTTGCCCAATGCGCACTCGGCAAACGCGCCGTCGGCATCGACGGGCAGCTCCGTGATGGAGCGGGGTAGCAGCGGCAGCGTGGCGGCGTCGATGCGCGCGGTGCTCTCCAGCACCGCCTGCTCCTGCGCGGCGTTTTTCGCCTGCTCATACGCCGCGGCGTCCTCCGCGGACAGCACCAGCGTCTCGCGGCCGTTTTCGTCCAGGTAATGGACGGTCCCGTCCGGCTCGACGAGCTCGCTGGCGACCATCGTGGACGCGCTTTGGAGGAGCGCGGCCTTTTCCGCGTCGCTCATGCCGCCGGTGAAGGCAAAGCCGCTCCATTTGACCGCCGCGGCGGCTGCGGTCACGCACAGGGCGGCGGCCAGTACGGCGGCGATGAGGCCGGCGCGCGACAGCTTGCCTGCGAGGGGAGCGCGGGAGGATGCGCCGCGCACTTTTTGCAGGGTCGCCGCCTTGATGCGGTCGGCGGAAACGGCGTCCTTTTGCTTGAGCTCGACCGGGAGGGGATCTGCATGGTCCATCAGGTCGGAAATTCTAAGTTTCAATGGGATAGCCTCCTTTTGTCAGCGTCTCTTTGAGCTTCTGCCTGCCCCGGTGCAGCCGGGTCTTGACGGTGGAGGGGTTCAGCGCCATCTCCTGCGCGATCCTGGCCACCGGCTGGCAGTAGTAATAGTAGCGGAAAAAGATCTCGCGCTCGGGCTGCGGCATGGACTGTACGGCCTGCCGGATGAACCTGGTCTGCTCGCGCGCTTCGAGCCTGCGCTCGGGGAGGTCCGCGCTCAGCAGGAGCACGTCGTCCTCGAGCGGCAGCTCTTCGCCGCACCTGCGCAGGCGCTCCTTTGCCTTGTTGCGGGCGTCGCCTGCGAGGTAGGGCTTTACCTTTCCGGGGCGGATGCGCTTTGCATTGACCCAGAGCGTGTAGAATACGTCGGCGGATACTTCCTCGGCGTCGGCAACGGATAGAGCGGATGCAAGAATATTGGCAGCGACAGTCCCCACATAGGCGGCGTAGCGGTCGATGAACCATTACAGCGCGCGCTCGTCCCTGCGCCGGAGCGCGCTCAGCGCCTCGTGCTCATCCACATCATCAGCTCCTTTCTGCTCTCGATTGGCGGCCCGTCATCCATAATATTGATGGATGCGGGCGCTTGGTTTCGGCTTTTTTGACAAATGGAGGAATTTTGCGCAGCGCATGTTAAAATTGCGCCAAAACTTGGACTGAAACGGTTGCGCGCGGGGCAGAATAGTGGTATAATTTTTGAGCGTGTGAAATACACACCCCGTGCTCGGGCGCTTGTGGCGGAAGGAGGTCTTCCGCTGGGCCGCCTGAAAACCAAGGCGCGGGGGAGGCAAAACAAGGAGGCAAACCACCATGGCAGTTATCTCTATGAAGCAGTTGCTCGAAGCCGGCGTGCACTTCGGTCACCAGACCCGCCGCTGGAACCCCAAGATGGCTCCCTACATCTTCACCGAGCGCAACGGCATCTACATCATCGACCTGCAGAAGACCGTCCGCAAGATCGACGAGGCGTACATGTTCGTGCGCGACCTGGCGCTGGAGGGCAAGACCATCCTGTTCGTCGGCACCAAGAAGCAGGCGCAGGAGTCCGTTGAGCAGGAGGCCAAGCGCTGCGGCATGTACTACGTCAACAACCGCTGGCTGGGCGGCATGATGACCAACTTCCGCACCATCAAGACCCGTATCGCGCGCCTGAACGCCATCGACAAGATGGAGGCCGACGGCCAGTTCGACGTGCTGCCCAAGAAGGAAGTCGCCAAGCTGACCCTGGAGCGCGAGAAGCTCGAAGCCAACCTGGGCGGCATCCGCGAGATGAAGAACCTGCCCGGCGCGCTGTTCGTCGTGGATCCCCGCAAGGAGCGCATCGCGGTGCAGGAAGCCCGCGCGCTGCATATCCCGATCGTGGCCATCGTGGACACCAACTGCGATCCCGATGAGATCGACTACGTCATCCCCGGCAACGACGACGCCATCCGTGCGGTCAAGCTGATCGCCGGCAAGATGGCCGACGCCGTTCTGGAGGGCCATCAGGGCGAGCAGACCGAGGAGGCCGCTCCCGCTGCCGAGGCTCCCGCTGAGGAAGCCGCTGAGTAAGCAAAACCATTCTAAGGGAGGGTGCGCTACGACCTCCCTTTTATTAAGAACAGGAGGAAGCACACTATGGCAATCACTGCAGCACAGGTTAAGGAACTGCGCGAAGCGACCGGCGTTGGCATGATGGAGTGCAAGAAGGCGCTGACCGAGACCAATGGCGATATGGAAAAGGCGATGGAGTGGCTCCGCAAGAAGGGCATCGCTTCTGCCGAGAAGAAGTCCGGCCGCGTGGCCGCCGAGGGCGTCGTTGAGGCCTACATCCACATGGGCGGCAAGATCGGCGTCATGGTCGAGGTCAACTGCGAGACCGACTTTGTGGCCAAGACTCCCGAGTTCAAGGCGTTCGTGCGCGACATCGCGATGCACATCGCCGCGGCCAACCCCGCCTACCTCAACCGCGACGAAGTCCCCGCCGAGATCCTGGACAAGGAGCGCGAGATCCTGCGCGCCCAGGCTCTGAACGAGGGCAAGCCCGAGAAGATCGTCGACCGCATGGTCGAGGGCCGCGTCGAGAAGTACTACAAGGACAACTGCCTGGTCGATCAGCCCTTCGTCAAGGACCCCAACATGACCATCGCGCAGTACGTCACCCAGCGCGTGCAGATGACCGGCGAGAACATCAAGATCCGCCGCTTCGTCCGCTACGAGATGGGCGAGGGCCTCGAGAAGCGCCACGACAACTTCGCCGAGGAAGTCGCCGCGCAGACCAAGAAGGCGTAAATTTCACCATAAACCCACAGGGAACGCTCCGCTGCGTTCCCTTTTTTTAAGGAAAATGAAGCAGGAAAGGGGATTTTTCAGCATGAAACCTGTCTACAAGCGCGTGCTCATCAAGCTGTCCGGCGAGGCGCTGGGCGAAAACGGAAAGGGCTTTTCCGCCGAGACCATCCAGAAGGTCGCGGGCGAGATCGTGGCGCTGGCGTCTGCGGGCATGGAGGTTGCGCTCGTCATCGGCGGCGGCAACATCTGGCGCGGCAGAGAGGGCGCGATGATGGCCATGGACCGCGCCACCGCCGACTACATGGGCATGCTCTCCACCGTGCTCAACGCGCTGGCCATGCAGGACGCCATCGAGCGCGAGGGCAAGGGCAAGGGCCCGGACGGCGCGGACATCGGCTGCCGCGTGCAGACCGCCATCGAGATGCGCCAGATCGCCGAGCCCTACATCCGCCGCAGGGCCGTCCGCCACCTGGAGAAGGGGCGCGTGGTGATCTTCGCATGCGGCACGGGCAGCCCCTACTTCACCACCGACACCACCGCCGCCCTGCGTGCCGCCGAGATCGGCGCGGAGGCGCTGCTGCTGGCCAAGAACACCGACTACATCTACACCGCAGACCCGAAGAAGGACCCGAACGCGCAGCCCATCCGCGAGATCAGCTACCTGGAGGTGATCGACCGCGGGCTGGCCGTGATGGACAACTCCGCGCTGACGCTGTGCATGGACAACAACATTCCGATCCTGGTGTTCGGGCTCAAGGGGGAGAACAACATCATGCGCGTGGCGTGCGGCGAGCGCATCGGCACGGTGGTTTCGGCGCAGTGAAATATTTCTGTAATAAATTTCCAGGAAAGCCTTGACAAGATGTGACGGAAATGTTACAATCTAGCTGTAATCAGGAATCGATACAAGCCCGTGAGTTCCTGGTTATGGGATAACGCAGCGCAATGGTTGGAAAGATCCGGCGTTCACAGCCGCCGGAGATTTCAGAAAAGCGAAATTTGTTTCAGAAATGTGACAAAAGCGCTTTACAACCTTTGACAGATGTGTTATCATATAGCAGGATTCACAAGGCTTGGTTCCAAAAATCTTTCGAAAGGGGAAAACCACAATGAAAAAGACTCTTGCGATCGTGCTTGCACTGGTTATGGTGCTTTGCATGATTCCCGCAGTCGCTGCTGACTCCTACGTCACCAAGACCGTTGAGAACAAGCAGTACGACATTAAGGTGACCAGCGATACTAATCCTGGTGCCTTCAAGAACGGCGTTACCTCCTACACTCACGAGTACAACTTCGAGAATGAAGTTGCTGATGGCATTGACAAGTGGACCGACGCTACCAAGATGGCCACTGTTGAGGTCAAGGGCTTCGACACCGATGTTAAGGGCGCGGACAGTGTTGTCATCACCATCGATGGCAAGAAGCTGGATGCGGATGCCAACTGGAACAAGACCGAGGGCAAGCTGACCTTCCCTGTTCAGCTGACCAAGGCTGGCTACTCTGACACCTACCTGATCCAGGTCGTGGCGACCAAGGGCTCTCTGGTGACCACCGAGACCGCTAAGATCTCCCTGAAGCTGGTCAACACCGCTGCTTACAAGGATGCCAAGACTGCGAACATCCTGGACGTTGAGTCTTCTGACAAGAAGTCTCTGGATGCTTACATCGTGGGCTCCAAGCTGTACCTGGATTTCGTCGACGAGGCTGCTGCTGGTAAGATGGGCGAGACCATCGCCATCACCTTCGGCGATGAGAACAAGAAGGCTTTCACCGGCGCTACTTGGGCCTACAAGCCCACCAACATGGACATCGCCAATGCTAGCTACAATAACTTCGGCGATGAGAAGTGGGGTTACAAGCTGAAGAATTCTACTGCTGAATACTTCTTCGCTGACATCGATGCTGCTAACGGCGCGAAGGTTTCCTTCCCGCTGGAGACTGCTTCCGCTCTGTACGCCACCAAGGAGTACACTGTTGTGATCCGCAAGGGCATCAAGGCTTCCGATCCTAAGGGCGTCATCTTCCAGGATAGCACCAAGACCATCGCTATGGGCGAGACCTACGCTCCCAAGCTGGTCGGCGTTGCCAACAACAAGGTCCTGACTCCCGATGCTCTGTACTACGGCACCAACACCTCCGAGCAGGTCATCGACATCGATGGCGTGAAGGTCATTGGTACCCGTGAGGGCGTTGCCTACATCACTGCCTCCTACAAGGCTGACAAGACTGGCACCGCTTACACCTCCAACTCCATGAAGATCGTCGTCACCACCGGTGAGTCCATTCCCCCGGTTGTGAAGACTGAGGTCTACTACGTCACCTGCCGCAACCTGAACGTCCGCAAGGGCGCTGGCACCTCCTACGCCAAGGCTGGTATGATCCACCGCGGCGACGCCGTTGAGGTCGTTGAGATCAAGGGCGGCTGGGCCAAGCTGGCTAACGGCAACTACGTTTGCGCCAAGTACATTGCCAAGTAATAAAGTGCAAGCGTGAACCAAGCTGTGAAACAAGAAGGACCTGCACCGCAAGGTGCAGGTCCTTTCTTTACCCCATCCCAAAGCATCGCTTGCAAACGCTTGCATTTGCTGCACGTATCGGGTATACTAAAGGCAAAGGAGCGTGAGCATTATGGCAAACACATCGGCAGTCTACGCCCGCATCGACGCGAATCTCAAGGAAAGCGCGGAGAGCATATTGCAGCAGCTGGGCATTTCGCCGTCCAGCGCCATCCAGATGCTGTACAGCCAGATCGTGCTGACGCGCGGCATGCCGCTCGACCTGCATTTGCCGCCGCAGCAGCCCACCGCCATCGGCGGCATGACCCGCGCGCAGCTGGACGCGGAGCTGCAGCGCGGCGTGGATTCCCTCCGCACCGGCAAGGTCTATTCTCCCGATGAGGCAGACGCCGTGCTTGGCGCAGGTTCCGATGATCGATGAGCCATCAAACGCCCTTCCTTGACAAAACCGCCTACCGAGGCTATACTTAACCCACAAAGCGAGGGTGAGCGACATGAAAAACGTGAGCAAATACGGCATCCAATACTATGCGCCCAAGGATGCGCCCATGCGGTGGGCGGCGCGCGACCACATCGAGCATGCGCCCGTGTGGTGCTCCGTCGATTTGCGCGACGGCAACCAGGCGCTGGTGGTGCCCATGAGCCTGGACGAGAAGATCGAGTATTTCGAGACGCTGGTGCGCGCCGGGTTCAAGGAGATCGAGGTGGGCTTTCCCGCCGCGTCGGATACCGAGTATCTGTTTTTGCGCACGCTCATCGAGCGCGGGCTCATCCCCGAGGATGTGACGGTGCAGGTGCTCACGCAGAGCCGCGAGCACATCGTGCGGCGCACCTATGAGGCGCTGCAGGGCGTGAAGCACGCCATCGTGCACCTGTACAACCCCACGTCCGTCGCCCAGCGCGAGCAGGTCTACCGCATGAGCCGCGGGGAGATCGTGCACATCGCAACCAGCGGCGCAGAGCTGTGCGAGCAGCTGCGCGGCGAGATGATGGCGGACAGCTACATCCGGTTTGAATACTCGCCGGAGTCCTTTACCGGCACGGAGCCGGAGTTTGCCGCCGAGGTGTGCAACGCGGTGCTGGACATCTGGAAGCCCACGGCGGAGCGGCCGGTGATCATCAATCTGCCGGCGACGGTGTCGCTGTCCATGCCGCACGTGTACGCCAATCAGATCGAGTACATGTGCGACCACCTGCACTGCCGGGAGCACGTGATCGTGTCGCTGCACCCGCACAACGACCGCGGCTGCGCCGTGGCGGACACCGAGATGGGCCTGCTGGCCGGCGCGGACCGCGTGGAGGGCACGCTGTTCGGCAACGGCGAGCGCACCGGCAACGCGGATCTGCTCACCATTGCGCTGAACATGTACGCACAGGGCGTGGACCCGGGGCTGAACCTGGAAAACGTGCCGCAGCTGGTGGAGACCTATGAGCACGTGACGGGCATGCACGTCTATGAGCGGCAGCCCTACGCCGGGCAGCTGGTGTTCGCGGCGTTCTCGGGCGGGCACCAGGACGCCATCACCAAGGGCATGCGCTGGCGCGAGCAGAACGCGCCCGAGCGGTGGACGGTGCCGTATCTGTCCATCGACCCGACGGACATCGGCAGGAAGTACGAGAGCGACGTCATCCGCATCAACAGCCAGTCGGGCAAGGGCGGCATCAGCCACGTGCTGGAGAGCCGCTACGGCTACGACCTGCCCGCGGGCATGCGCGAGGACTTCGGGTACACCGTCAAGCGCATTTCCGACCGCCAGCACCGGGAGATGCAGGGCGACGACATACTGGCCATCTTTATGGAAACCTACGTCAACTTCTTTGACCCGCTGGACGTGGTGGAGGCGCACTTCAAGCAGGAGAACGGCATCATTGCGACCATCACGGTGTTCAACGGCGGCAAGGAGGAGCAGGTGTTCACCGCGCAGGGCAACGGCCGCCTGGACGCGGTCAGCAACGCGCTCAAGGCCAACCTGGGGTACCGGTACTCCATCATCAAGTACCAGGAGCATGCCATCGAGCAGGGGTCGAACTCCAAGGCCATTGCGTACGTGGGCATCAAGACGCCCGAGGGGCTGGTGTACTGGGGCGCGGGCACACACGACGACATCATGGCGGCGTCGGTCAACGCGCTGGTGTCGGCCATCAACCGCATCGGAAAATAACGGAAGGATTTGCGCGGCATCTCCGCTTGGGGGATGCCGCTTTCTTTGCGCGCTCTTTTCCAAAACTTCATTTGTAATAACATATACGGTTGAGTATAATGTTTTCTGGATATAAACAGGAAGAAGGGGAAAGCGGCGGAAAATGAGCAGATTTGCAAAGGTAAAAAATGAAATTTCCGGGTTTTTTGCCGGTAAGCGCAATCGGATGGTGATGCTGTTCGGCATCGAGGGGCTGCTGTTTCAGTTTGTGATGTCGCTCTCGGGCGTGTCGGGGTTTGGCACTAACCTGTACGCCACGAACCTGGGCGCGACGGACAGCCAGATCGGCATGATCCAGCTGGTGGCGAACCTGGCGGCGGTGGCGCTGCTGCTGCCCATCGGCGTGCTGTCCGACCGGATGAAGAACGCCAAGACCATGCCCGTGTGCCTGATGCTGTTCATGGGCGTGGCGTACTTCTTCTACGGCACCGTGCCCATGATGGGGCAGCACAGAATGGTGTTTTTCTTCCTTTTCCTGGCGATGACGGCGGGCGTGCTGGTGGTGTACAACGCGATTTGGCAGGCGTTTTTCGGCGACATGACGGCGATTGCGGAGCGAAACCGGGTGTATGCGTTCCGCAACCGGTTTATATTCGCCATCAGCACCATCGCGCCCATCGTGTGCGGCACGATCCTGACGGCGATGCCCGACAGCGACAGCAAGCTGGGCGTGCTGCGCGCCTTCTTCTACGCCTGCGGCGCCTGCAACCTGCTCAACGCGCTGGTGCTGTGGCGCATGCCGGGCGGGCAGCGCTCGCAGGAGGCCATCGAGCACGCGCCCAAGCTGAGCGCGCGGCAGCTGGCGGAGGTGCTGGACGGGCTGGTGCGCGACAGGAAATTCGTGCTGTACTTCATCAGCATCATGTTCTTCTACTTTGGCTGGCACATGGACTGGAGCATGTGGTACATCGGGCAGACGCAGTACGTGGGCATGAGCGAGGCGCAGCTGTCCTTCTTTACCGCCATCTGCGCGATCCTGCAGCTGGCCACGCTGGGTGTGTTTGCGCGGCTGAACGAGAAAAAGGGCGTGAACTTTACGTTCATCTTCTGCGTGATCTCTCTGATGTGCTGCCCGCTGACGATGCTGGTGGCGGGCACGGCGCCCGTCGCAGCTCGCCCATTTGTGTTCATCGTGATGGGCTGCATCGTCTGCATCCCGCAGAGCGCGACCAACCTGTGCCTGGTGCAGATGCTGCTCAGCGTCATCCCCGAGCGCAACCGCTCGCTCATCGTCAGCCTGAACATGGTGTTTGTCACGCTCTCCAACGCGGTGATGCCCTTCATCGGCGTGCAGCTCTATGGGCTGCTGGGCGGCGATTACCGGGGCTTCCTGGCGTTCAACGCGGTGGTGCTGGGGCTGCGCATCGCGGCCACGGCGCTGTTTGTGCTGCGCTATCTGCGGGGGCGCAGGGCGGTTCAGGCGGCGTGACGCCGCTGCCTGTGCCGGAAAGCGGACCTTTGACCCGCATGGCGGAACGGAGTGCAATCCGTTCTTGCCCCGCGTGCACAGGTATGCTATGATAAATACAGAAACAAATAAAATCCAAAGGGGGATTTTTCACATGTTTTTCTACACCCGCGAAGAAGTCATCAAGATGACGCCCCAGTGGACGGGCGAGCGCATGGAGGACGGCCGTCCCAAGGTACCCGCGTCCGTGCTCGAGCGCATGCGCCGGCTGACGCTGGAGGAGGTCTGGGGCCTCTCCTATATGGAAGGCTACGAGTTCCAGGCCGAGGGCCACTTCATGACCACCCATTCTACCGAGGATCACCGTCTGGTGGGCCGCGCCGTCACCTGCGTCTGCGTGCCCATGCGCCCCGACCTGCACGTGGTCGCCACCGCCGAGTCCCGCGAGTTCGGCTTCAAGGGCGGTTACAACAAGTCCGCAGTCGACCGCCTGGTCGAGGACGACGTCATGGTCGTCGACCTGTTCGACAAGGTGCACTACGGCACCTTCTTCGGCGGCAACCTGTCCACCCAGGTCAAGAACAAGACCAAGCGCGGCGGCGCCGTGGTCTGGGGCGGCATCCGCGACCTGGACCAGGTCAAGAAGATCGAGGGCATCCAGATCTACCACCGCGGCACCCATCCCACCCCCATCCGCGACTACATCATGACGGGCTACAACTCCCCCTGCCGCATCGGCGAGGCCATCTGCATGCCCGGCGACGTGGTGTTCGGCTCCAACGAGGGCGTGCTCTTCGTGCCCGCCCATCTGGCCGAAAAGACCGTCGACAACGCCGAGAAGTCCCACCTCAAGGACGACTTCGGCTTCGAGCGCCTCAAGCAGGGCGTGTACTCCGCCACCGAGATCGACGCCAACTGGTCGGAGGAGATGTGGCAGGACTTCCTTAACTGGTTCAAGACCAGCGAGATCGCCGCGAACTTCCAGTATCTCACCTGGGACGAGGACATCGAGCGCTCCCGCAAGATGCGCGAGGATCCCGAGGGCTACATGCGCGAAATGATGATGAGGCGCACCAACGCCGTCCGCTCCACCATCTAACCCAAAAATAAGACCGGCTGCTCAGGGAAAAACTCCCCGGGCAGCCTTTTTCTACGCTCAAAATTCCCGCTTCAGATCCCGTGCAAACAGCGCGTCCATCGCCTGCTTCGGGTCGCAGCCGTTGTAGAACATGTCCTCCACCGCGCAGTTGTGGCTGTGCGACGAAAAAACGCTCCATCATCTGATCTCAAAATAGGTTGTTCAAGGAACCCCCCCGGACAGCCCTTTTTCACGCTCAAAACTCCCGCTTCAGGTCGCGTGCGAACAGCGCGTCCATCGCCTGCTTCGGATCGCAGCCGTTGTAGAGTATGTCCTCCACCGCGCGGCAGATGGGCAGCTCAACGCCGCACTGCTCCGCCAACCGGCACAGCGCTCGCGTGGTGGCCGCGCCCTCCGCCAGCTGCGTGTACGGTTCCCTGCGCGCAAACGCCTCGCCAAAGGCGCGGTTGTGGCTGTGGGGCGAGAACACGGTGGCCTCGTAGTCGCCCAGGTGGGACAGGCCGTAGGCGGTGTGCTCCTGACCGCCCAGCGCTTGGATGAGTCTGCCGATCTCCCGCGTGCCGCGCGCCATCAGCGCGCCCTTGAGCGAGGTCAGGTGGTAGCCGTCCAGCATGCCCGCCGCGATGCCGATCACGTTCTTGGCCGCCGCGCCGATCTCGTTGCCGATCAGGTCGCTGCCGTAGTAGAAGCGGATGAGCTCGGAGGAGAAGGCGTCCACCAGCGCGCGCTTGAGCGCCTCGTCCGCAGAGTCGATGACCATGCAGTTGGGGATGCAGCGCGTGAAGTCCTGCACATGGCCCGGCCCCACCCAGATGGCGCAGGGCACGGGACCCAGCTCCTGCGCCGCCACCTGCGTCAGCCGCGCGCCGGTGCCCTCCTCCAGGCCCTTCATGCACAGCACCAGCGGCGGGAGGGGCGTATGCAGCGCCGCCAGCTCCTGCGCCAGCCCGCGGAAGGACTGCACGCCCACCGAGATCACGACCCACTGCGCGCGCTGCACCGCGTGCGTCAGATCGCTCGTCAGCTCGACGCGCTCGGGCAGCTCCAGCAGGTCGTTCTTGCGCGTGGAGCGCAGCTGCGCCATGCGCCAGGACTGCTCGCGCCCGTACAGCGCCACCTCGTGCCCCAAACGGTCCAGATACCACGCGATAAAGGCGCCCCAGCGCCCGCAGCCCAGCACCGACAGCTTCATAAAACCCGACCTCCCTGCCTTGCAGATGATATTCCGTTCCAGTATAGCGCGATGCGGCAAAAAAGTAAAGCCGCGCGCCGGAGCGGGCTTGAGGGAGCAAAGGCAGGATTTCTTTCATAATGCGCGACAAAACGTGCTCCGTCCTAAAAGTACGCGCCGTTTCATCAGGCGGAATCGCGGGGCGGCCGGGAAAAATTTTACACGCCCGCCCACTTGACAGGGGTCATGCACACGCTTTCCCCAGGGTTGTCCCAAAGTTTTCCCCAAAGTTATCCACAGGCTGTGCAAAACTTGTGGGAAACGGATTTTCGCCCCACAACATGTTGGGGTGCGCAAAAGGGCGACCTCCAAACTGTGGGGGAGCAATGTAAAATCCGCCGGGGACAACAAATTTGCAGGGCGGGGTGCACAGGGCTGCAGTTTGTGATATAATCGTGCAGGAGGAGGAATGTGTGTGACCGAGAGCGCAAAACAGGTATTCGACCAATTCCAGGTGCGCAAGACGCGCGCGCAGAAGACGGCGTTTCTTGCGCACATGCGGGAAATCTATCCGCAGGCGGCGGTGGAAGAGGGCGGCGCGCTGCGCAGCCGCAATCTGGTGATCGGGAACGTGGAGACGGCGGAGGTGGTGCTGACCGCGCATTACGACACCTGCGCGCAGCTGCCCTTCCCCAACTTCATCTCGCCGCGCAACATCCCGCTGTACCTGCTGTACAGCATTGGCATCTGCATACCGTTTTTTGCCATCGGGCTGGCGGTATGGTGGCTGGTGGCGCAGGTGACGGATGCGTTTTTGCCCAACTATCTGGGCTTTCTGCTGGGCGTGCTGGTGCCGCTGCTGGCGGTGTTCCTGCTGGGGCCGGCCAATCCGCACACCGCCAACGACAACACCTCGGGCGTGCTGACGCTGATGGAGGCGTATGAGGCGATGACCGAGGAGGAGCGCAGCCGCGCGGCGCTGGTGTTCTTTGACAACGAGGAGAACGGGCTGCTGGGCTCCATGCGCTTTGCCAAGGTGCACAAAAAGCAGATGAAGGACAAGCTGCTGCTCAACTTTGACTGCGTATCCGACGGCGACGAACTGATGCTGGTGCTGAGCAAGGGCGCAAAGCCGTATGAAGCGCGGCTGCGCGCCGCATTCCAGCCCGTGGAGGGCAAGCGGGTGCACTTTTTCAGCGACTCGAGCACGCTGTACCCCTCGGATCAGGTCAATTTCCCCTGCGGCGTGGGCGTTGCGGCGCTCAAGCGCAGAAAGGGCGTGGGCTTCTACCTGAACCGCATCCACACCAAGCGGGATACGGTGCTGGACGAGCGCAACATTGCCTGCCTGGCGCAGGGCGTCAGGCGTTACCTTTCCCCTGAAAACAATGCGACGGAGGATGAGACAGATGAGTGAGAAACTGGAAGCGCTGCGCCGGCTGATGGCGCGCGAGGGCATGGACGCCTACATCGTGCCCACGGCGGACTGCCATGAGTCGGAGTATGTGGGCGCGCACTTCAAGGCGCGGGCGTATCTGACGGGCTTTACGGGCTCGGCGGGCGTGGCGGTGGCCATGATGGACGACGCCGGGATGTGGACCGACGGGCGCTACTTCATTCAGGCGGCCGCGCAGCTGGAAGGCAGCGGCTTTAGGCTGATGAAGATGAGCGAGCCGGGCGTGCCCACGGTGGAGGAGTATCTGGCGCAGAAGCTGCCCAAGGGCGACACGCTGGGCTTTGACGGCCGCGTGGTGTACACCGGCATGGTCAAAAAGCTGCAAAAGGTGCTGGCGGACAAGGAAATCACGTTCGCGGCGGACAAGGACCTGGTGGGCGAGATCTGGCAGGACCGCCCTGCGCTGAGCGCACAGCCCGCGTTCCGGCTGAAGCTGAGCGAAGCGGGCGTGTCCACGGCGGACAAGGTCAAGGGCCTGCGCGAGGACATGGCGCGCGAGGGCGCGACGGTGATGCTGCTGCCCGGGCTGGACGACGTGGCGTGGCTGCTCAACATCCGCGGCGGCGACATCGACTACAACCCCTATCTGCTGGCGTTCGCGGCGGTGGAGCAGCAGAAGGTGACGCTGTTTGCGCAGGCGGCGGCGCTGAGCGACGAGGTGGTGGAGTCTCTGCGGGCGGACGGCGTGGATGTGATGCCCTATGAGGGATTCTACGATTATATTGCGGGAATTCCGGACGGCGCGTGCGTGTGGATCGACACCAACAAGCTCAATTACGCGGCCTACACCCGCATCCCCGCGGGCGCGAAGATACTGGACAAGCAGTCGCCCGTCACGCTGAAGAAGGCCATCAAGAACGCCACCGAGATCGCCAACACGCGCAACGCGCACATCAAGGACGGCGTGGCGTACACCAAATTCCTGTACTGGCTCAAGCAAAATATCGGGAAGATGGAAATGGACGAGATCGTGGCCAGCGACTATCTGGAGGCAAGGCGCGCCGAGCAGGAGGGCTTCCTGGAGCTGTCGTTTGACACCATCTGCGCGTACAACGAAAACGCCGCGATGATGCACTACTCGGCAAAGCCCGGTTCTGCGGCGAAGCTGGAACCGCGCGGCTTCCTGCTGGTGGACAGCGGCGGAACCTACCTGGACGGCACCACCGACATCACCAGAACCATCGCGCTGGGCGACATGCCGAAGGAGTGGAAGGAGCACTACACCGCCACGCTGCGCGGCATGATCAACCTCTCCCGCGCGCACTTCCTGTACGGCTGCCGCGGCATCAATCTGGACATACTGGCGCGCGGGCCGCTGTGGGACGTGGGCATTGACTACAAGTGCGGCACGGGTCACGGCGTGGCGCACATCGGCGGGGTGCACGAGCCCCCGAACGGCTTCCGCTGGCGCATCGTGCCCGAGCGCAACGACAGCTGCGTGCTGGAGGAGGGCATGATCACCACCGACGAGCCGGGCGTGTACATCGAGGGCAGCCACGGCATCCGCATCGAGAACGAGCTGCTGTGCGTCAAGGGCGAGGCGAACGAGTACGGCCAGTTCATGCACTTTGAGACGCTGACGTTTGCGCCCATCGACCTTGCGCCCGTGCTGCCGGAAATGATGACCGCCGCCGAGCGCGCCTTCCTCAACGCGTACCACGAGGCAGTGTACGAGAAGCTCTCGCCCTACCTGAGCGAGGAGGAGAAGGTTTGGCTGCGGCAGGAGACGCGCGCCATCTGATGCGAGGAAGAATTTGACGGATAAACCATGAAGATACTCAAACAACTGTTGATTTTGCTGCTGATCTGTTTTGTGGGCGAAGGGATCGCGCTGGCGCTTCCCTTTGCCTTCCCGTCGAGCGTCATTTCGATGCTGCTGCTGTTCGCGCTGCTGCTCACGCGGGCGGTAAAGCTGCGGCAGATCGGGGACGTGACGGATTTTCTGTCCAAAAACATGGCGTTTTTCTTCATACCGGCGGGCGTGGAGATCCTGGAGAACTACAAGCCCGTGGCGGACAAGATCCTGCCGCTGCTGTGCGTGCTGGTGCTGACGACGGTGATCACCTTTGCGGCGACGGCGGGCGCGGCGGGGCTGTGCCTGTGGGTGCAGGGCAAGCTGGGAGGGAAAAAGGCATGAGCGCGTGGACGGATTCCTATCTGTTTGGCATTGTGCTGAGCATTGCGGCCTTTGCGCTGGGCGTGTGGCTCAACAAAAAGACGAAGCTGCCGCTGTTCAACCCGCTGCTGATCGCGGTGGTCGTGGTGATCCTGGCGCTGCAGCTGCTGCGCATCCCGCTGGACAACTACCGCAAGGGCGCGCAGTTCATCTCGGTGTTTCTGGGCCCGGCGACGGCGGCGCTGGCGGTGTCCATCTACAACCAGCGCAAGGTGCTGGGACGGTACTTTGTGCCGGTGGTGGTCGGGTGCCTGGTGGGCTCGGTGGCGTCGATGGTGAGCGCGTATTTGCTGTGCAGGGCGTTCGGGCTGTCTGAGGAGCTGGCGGCGACCATGCTGCCCAAGTCCGTCACCACGCCCATTGCGATGGCGGTGTCCGAGGCGCTGGGCGGCATTGTGCCGGTGACGGTGGCCGCGGTGATCTTAACGGGCATACTGGGCGCGATGACCGCGCCGCTGCTGGTGAAGATCTTCCGCGTGAAGGACCCCGTGGTGCAGGGCGTGGCGATCGGCGCCTGCTCGCACGCCATTGGCACCACAAAGGCGATGGAGCTGGGCGAGGTGCAGGGCGCGATGAGCTCCATTGCGATCGGCGTGGCGGGGCTGATGACGGTGCTGATCTCGCTGTTCCTTTAGGATGAGGAGGCAGGCATGGACTACGATTGCAGAAGGCTGGAGCTGGGCGATGCGAAGGAGCTGAAGTTTGTGGTGGTGCTGTCGCGCCATCGGGGGAAGATCCTGCTCTCGCGGCACAGGCAGCGCGAGACGTGGGAGACGCAGGGCGGGCACATCGAGGCGGGAGAGACGCCGCTGGAGGCCGCAAGGCGCGAGCTGTACGAGGAGAGCGGCGCGGTGCGGTTCGAGATAAAGCCGCTGTTCGACTACTGGGCGAAGGACCCCAGGGGCGAGGCGTGCGGCGAGGTGTTTCTGGCGCAGATCGAGGAGATGGGCGGTATGCCCGAGAGCGAGATGGCGGAGGTCAGGCTGTTTGACGCGCTGCCGGAGAACCTGACCTATCCGAATATCACGCCGTACTTGTTCCGCTGGGCGGCGGAACTCGGTGTACTCTAGCAGGAACGGGGGACGCACCCTTCAGCCGGCCGAAGGCCGGCAGCTCTCCGCTTCGCAGCGGGCTTCCCTTTGGGGAAGCCTGGGGCGGAGCGGGGAGCCTCTCAGTGCTCTGGAGCGATATAGCGGTTAAGCGGAAAGTGGCGGGCTGTGCAGGGAAGATGGGTACAGTTTGGAAAAAGGGATAATGAGATGAAGAATGTGTTTGTGACAGGTGCGGCTCAGGGGATCGGGTATTGGTTTGCCGAGCAGCTGCTGCGCGACGGATGGAATGTGACCATACTGGACAAGGACATTGCGCTGCTGGAGACGTTGGAGAAGCAATATCCGGAGCGGCTGCTGGCCATCTGCGGGGACGTGCGCGACGGCGAGGTCGTGCGGGAGGCGGTGCTGAAAAGTGCGGAACGGTTCGGTGGAGTGGACTGCGCGGTGCACAACGCCTGCCGGTGCACGTTCGACGCGATGGAGGACACGCCCGACGAGGTCTACCGCGACGTGCTGGACGTCAACTACTTCGGCGCGCTGAACCTGACGCGCGCGGCCGTGCCCGTGCTGAAGCAGCAGGGTGGCGGGCGGGTGATCTTCACCAGCAGCGGCGTGGGCGTGACGGGGTTTGTCAACATCAGCCCCTATGCGTCGAGCAAGGGCGCGATCGAGGCGCTGGCAAAGTGCATGCGCATCGAATACGCGAAGGACAACATCACCTTCCACATCTTCCATCCGCCGCTGACGCGCACGGCGTCCGCATCACCCCTGCCCGTGCCCAAGGAGTTCATGGCCGACCCGCAGAAGGTGGGGCGGGGGCTGGCCAGGCACATCGGCGGCAAACGGTTCATACTCTGCCACAGCCTGTCGCAGAAGGTGCAGACGCTGCTGTGCTACCTGGCGCCCATCCGCATGGGGCGCATGATGAGCATGATGACGCAGCGGTACATGGACAGCCAGAAACAGTAAAAAGCAGCGCCCGCGCGAGCCGGAGAGACTCTGCGCGGGCGCTGTTGTATTGCTTTGAGGGAATCAGAGCTTGACCATGCGGTAGCCGATGCCCACGTGCGTCTGGATGAACTGTGGGGAGTCGGGGCGGGGCTGCAGCTTTTTGCGCAGCGTGGCCATGAACACGCGCAGCGAGGCGATGTCGCTGTCCAGCGCGGAGCCCCAGATCTCGCGGGTGAGGTAGGTGTGGGTGAGCACGCGGCCCGCGTTGCGGCACAGCACGCACAGCAGGCGGTACTCCAGCGGCGTCAGGTGCAGCTCCTGGCCGGCAAGGGTCGCGGTGCCCGCGTCGTAGTCCACCGTCAGGTCGCCGTTGACGAACACGGCGTCCTGCGCGGAGGCCTTGATGTAGTGCAGGCGGCGCAGCGTGCCGCGCATGCGGGCCAGCAGCTCGTCCACCGAGAAGGGCTTGGTCAGGTAGTCGTCGGCGCCGGCGTCCAGCGCGTCGATCTTGTCGTCGTCCTGGCTGCGGGCGGAGATGACGATGATGGGCATGTCCGACCAGGCGCGCACCTTGGCGATGACCTCCACGCCGTCCATATCGGGCAGGCCCAGGTCCAGCAGCATGATGGCGGGCTGCTGCGTGGCTGCCTCGATGATGGCCTGCGTGCCGGTATCGGCGGTGCACAGGCGGTAGGCATGCGTCGTCTCCAGCGCGGTGACGATCAGGTTCTGAACGGCGCTGTCGTCCTCTACGACGAGGATCAGTGGGTGGTCTGACATGGCATCTCAATCCTTTCCTGGCAAAGTGTGAAGGCAAAGACCGTGCCGCGGGGCGCGTTGTCCCGCACGGTCAGCTCGCCGCCGTGCGCATTGACGATGGCCCTGCACAGCGCAAGGCCCAGCCCCAGCCCGCGGCGGCCGTCGATGGAGCCGGAGGCGGTGGTGTAGAACATCTCGAACACGCGCGCCTTGTTGGCGTCCGGGATACCCGGGCCGTCGTCCGCCACCTCCACCACCACGCGGTCCTCGCGGGAGAAGGCGCGCACTGCGATGTGCGACCCGGCGGGGGTGTACTTGACGGCGTTGTCCAGCAGGTTGAGCACCACCTGCATGATGAGCTGCGCGTCGATGCGCGCCATCAGCAGGTCGTCCTGCTGCTCCAGCGCGATGGCGCGGCCGGGGGCCAGCTTGGCTGTGCGCGCCACGGCCTCGGACAGCACCTCGCCGATCAGCTCGGGCCGCAGCTGCAGCGCCATGCGCCCCTCCTCCATGCGGGTGACGGAGAGCACGTTTTCCACCGTGCCCAGCAGCCACTGTGCGTCGTCGCAGATGCCGTGCGCCAGCTTGGTGCGCTGCGCGTCCGTCAGCGCGCGGTCGGGGTCGCACAGCAGCGCGGCGTTGCCCGATATGCTGGTCAGCGGCGTGCGCAGGTCGTGGGAGATGGAGCGCAGCAGCGTGGCGCGCAGCTGCTCGTTGCGCGCGCGGACGGCCTCCTCCTCGCGCAGGCGGTTAAAGTAGTCGCGCTCCAGCGTCAGCGCGCACTCGCTCAGCAGCGAGCGCATCAGCCCGCGCTCCATGTCCGTCAGCGGCTTGCGCCCGACCTCCACGCCCATCACGCCGAAGGTGCGCTCGGCGGTGCGCACGGGAGCGTAGGCGTACTGCGCGCGGGTGAACAGCGCGGTGCGCGCGCCTGCGGGCTCGCCCGTCTTGAGCACCCAGCGCACGGCGTCCCCGTCAAAGGAATTGCGCAGCCGGCCCGGGCCGAAGAACCGCGGCTGGCCGGGCGTGCCCGCCTCCACGGGCAGGTAGACCAGCGGGCGGCGCAGCAGGCGGAGCAGCTGCTCCGCGGCGATGGACACGATCTCCTCCGCGCCGGAGGCCTTCAGAAACAGCTGGTCGGTGGCCAGCAGCGTGCGCGTGCGGAAGGCCATGCGCTCGTTGGCGCGGGAGAGCGAGCTGACCAGCAGCGTCACGCCCAGCAGGATGATGAAGTCCACCGGGTAGCCGAAGTTGGCGGCCTCCACCGAAAAGCGCGGCTCGGCAAACAGAAAATTGAACAGGAACACGCCGCCCACGCAGGAGAGCACGCCGAAGAACACGCTGGAGGTGACCACCGCGGTGACCAGTATGCCCAGTATGAACACGGTGTAGATGTTGATCTCCAGCAGGCCCAGCGCGTCAAACGCAAAGCCCGTCAGGATCGAGCCCAGCAGGATGGACAGCGTCACGAGCGTGTTTTTCAGGTTGGGGACGAAGCGGGCGGAGCGCTGCATGGTTCCTCCTTGAAAAAAGCAGGGGACGGCAGCGGCGCCGTCCCCCCGGGTTGATTTACTTGTCCTCGCCCTGTTCCCCGGCAGGTAGACGGCCGAGGCCCAGCGTGATGAGTATGATGATGCCCAGCACCACGAAGATGCCCAGCATGCCAAGACCCATGTACTTGAGGTTGATTACGAAATTCATAGGATCAAACTGCATGGCATGGCCCCTCCTTTAGCCGAAGAACGACAGGATCAGGCCGCCGGCGATGACCGAGGCGATCTGGCCCGAGACGTTGACGCCGATGGAGTGCATCAGCAGGAAGTTCTGCGGATCCTCCTTGAGCCCCATCTTGTGCACGATGCGGCCGGACATGGGGAACGCGGAGATGCCCGCCGCGCCGATCATGGGGTTGATCTTCTTCTTGAGGAAGAGGTTGAGGAACTTGGCGAACAGCACGCCGCCCGCGGTATCCATCACAAAGGCGATCAGGCCCAGGCCCAGGATGAGCAGCGTGTCAAAGGTGAGGAACTCGGCGGCCTGCATGCGCAGCGCGATGGTGATGCCAAGGAATATGGTCACGAGGTTGGCCAGCACCTTCTGCGCGGTCTCGGAGAGGGAGCCCAGCACGCCGCACTCGCGGATGAGGTTGCCGAACATCAGGAAGCCCACCAGCGACGCCGCCGACGGCGCGAACACCGCGGCAATGACGGTGATGATGATGGGGAAGAGGATGCGCGTGGTCTTGGAGACGGATTTGGGCTCATAGGGCATGCGGATGAGCCGCTCCTTGCGGGTGGTCAGCAGCTTGATGATGGGCGGCTGGATGATGGGCACCAGCGCCATGTAGGAGTAGGCCGCGACCATGATGGCGCCCAGATACTTGGAGTTCAGCGTCTGCGCCACCACGATGGAGGTGGGGCCGTCCGCCGCGCCGATGACGGCAATGGAGGCCGCATCGTTGAGGTCAAAGAACATGGAGGCCATGCACAGCGTGAAGAAGATGCCGAACTGCGCTGCCGCGCCAAAGAGCATCAGCTTGGGGTTGGACAGCAGCGGGCCAAAGTCGATCATCGCGCCGATGCCGATGAACAGGATCAGCGGGAAGAGCTCGTTGGCGATGCCGGCGTTGAACAGCGTGGTCAGCGCGCCCTCGGGGCCGACCAGGTCGGCGTTGGGGATGTTGACCAGGATCGCGCCAAAGCCGATGGGCAGCAGAAGCGTGGGCTCCATGTCCTTTTTGATGGCCAGGTAGATCAGCAGCGCGCCGATGGCCCACATGACGGGGATGCGCCAGTCCAGCAGGTTCGCAAGATTGCCGAACAGCAGTAGCAGGTCGTCCAAAGTTACACACTCCGTTTCTATGAATAGGTCTGTTACTCGCTTAGAAGTCCGCGTTGCGGGCGGTTCTGGGGAAGGGCAGCACGTCGCGGATGTTGGACACGCCGGTCAAATACATGATGAGGCGCTCGAAGCCGATGCCGAAGCCCGCGTGCTTGACGCCGCCGTACTTGCGCAGGTCGAGGTACCAGCTGTAATCCTCCTCCTTGAGCCCCAGCTCATGGATGCGGTCCAGCAGCACGTCGTAGCGCTCCTCGCGCTGCGAGCCGCCGATCAGCTCGCCGATGCCGGGCACCAGCATGTCGGCCGCCGCGACGGTCTTGCCGTCGTCGTTGAGGCGCATGTAGAAGGCCTTGATCTCCTTGGGGTAGTCGGTGACGAACACGGGGCGGCCAAACGTGGTCTCGGACAGGTAGCGCTCGTGCTCGGTCTGCAGGTCGCAGCCCCAGTAGGCCTTAAAGTCGAAGTTGTCGTTGTTCTTTTCCAGGATCTTGACGGCCTCGGTGTAGGTCACGCGGGCAAAGTCGGAGCTTGCCACGTGCTCCAGGCGCGCCTTGAGGCCCTTGTCCACGAAGCTGTTGAGGAAGTCGATCTCCTCGGGCGCGTGCTCGAGCACATACTTGATGATGTACTTGACCATGCTCTCGGCAAGATCCATGTCGTCGGACAGGTCGGCAAACGCGATCTCCGGCTCGATCATCCAGAACTCCGCGGCGTGGCGGGGCGTGTTGCTGTTCTCGGCGCGGAAGGTGGGGCCGAAGGTGTAGACGTTCTGGAAGGCCAGCGCGAAGCACTCGCAGTTGAGCTGGCCGGAGACGGTCAGGTTCGCGGGCTTGCCGAAGAAGTCCTGGTTGAAGTCCACCGTGCCGTCCTCCTTGCGGGGCGGATTTTCGGCGTCCAGCGTGGTGACGCGGAACATCTCGCCCGCGCCCTCGCAGTCCGATGCGGTGATCAGCGGGGTGTGGACGTAGACAAAGTCCTGCTCCTGGAAGAAGCAGTGGATGGCGTGCGCCGCCAGCGAGCGGATGCGGAACACCGCCGAGTAGAGGTTGGTGCGCGGGCGCAGGTGCGCGATGGTGCGCAGGAACTCGGGGCTGTGGCGCTTCTTTTGCAGCGGGTAGTCCGACGGGCAGGCGCCCTCCACGGTCAGCTCGTCCGCCTTGATCTCAAAGGGCTGCTTCATGGCGGGGGTCAGCTCCAGCACGCCGGTGACCTTGACCGCAGTGCCCACGGTGAGCTTGACAGCCTCCTTGAAGTTGGGCAGGCGGCCGTCCACCAGCACCACCTGCAGGTTCTTGAAGAACGTGCCGTCGTTCAGCTCGATGAAGCCGAAGGTCTTGCTGTCGCGCACGGTGCGCACCCAGCCGTATACCGTCACAACGCTGCCGTCCGCAGGGGTCTGCCGGTAGAGCGTTCGGATCGTCGTCTTGTTCATAGGGATTCTCCTCCATGGTCGTCATTCATACACTACTTAGTATACCACGCCCGCTGCCAAAAAACCACAGGGAGCGGCGTAAACACGGCATAAGATTTTGTTGGTCGCCGTCCTGCGTGCGCTTTTCACGCGGAAGCCTCCGCGTCGCGGGCTTCTTCCGTGCGCAGCGCGAGCAGCGTGCGCTCGACGTCGGCAAGGTACAGCCGCAGCTGCTCGAGCATGTTCAGGCGCTGCTTCATCAGCTGGAGGGTGATCTCGCTGCGGCGGGCGTGCAGGGTCTTGTAGGGGACGGTGAGGTTGTAGACGGGGATGAGCGCCAGCAGCGCGGCGGTGAAGGCGTAGGCGCTGCGCTCGGAGGCGGTCAGCGCGCAGCGCAGCGGCTCTATGGCGGGCAGCTCGGGGGCCAGCACGCGCACGCCCGGCGTGCCGTACAGGTGCATCAGGCAGCCGTAGGCGTCCAGGCACCCGGACAGCAGCGCGGAGGTGCGGCGCTGCACCTCGTCCATCACGCCCTGCGCGGCGCGGTTGAGGCTGTCCGACAGCGCGTCGGAGAGCTTGGGGCTGAGCATGTTGAAAAAGCGCACCTTGCGCGCGATCAGCTCCTCGCCAAGCTCCGCCCACCGCTCGACCTCGCCCTCCGCAAACGCGCGCAGCGAGGCGATGCAGCGCGCCCGCAGCGATGGCCACAGCCCCTCCCGCAGCCGCTCCAGCACGCGCTCGCGGCCGAAGGGGCGCACGGTTTTGCCCGTGAGCAGCGTCTTTTCCACCGAGCAGACCTCGAGCACGTCGCGCGCGTCCATGCCGCAGTTCTCGGTCAGTACACGGCGCAGTTCTTTCGCGGCCTCGGGTGCGCCCGGCGCGTCGCAATGCGTCAGCACGGCCAGCACCTGGCAGCCCTGCTGCATTAGCCTGTGCAGCAGCGACAGCTCGCAGTTCTCCACGCGCGCAGAGGCGGCGGAAAAGCAGTAAAACACGGTGTGGAACCAGTCCGAAACGTCGCCTTGGGCGCGCTGTTCCATCTCGTTCAGCAGAAGCGCCTCCCACTCGGCAGCGCGGTCGGGCTCCATGCCCCAGGTGTCGTGCACGTTGAGCGTGACGCCGTCGGGCAGCGTCAGGCGCTCGCAGAACAGGCCGCGCTCGGTGACGGGGCGGCCTGCGCCCGTGTCGCGCACCGGCGCGCCGTACAGATAGTTGACAAATGCGCTCTTGCCGCAGCCCGTGCGGCCCGCGACCAGTATGTTGACCTCAAATGGCTTCATGCCAGCACCTCAACAGCGGGGATCCCGCGTCAGTCCCTGTTCTTCTTCTGCCGGGAGATGTATTCGCGCATCAGCCGCTCCACCTGCTTGGGGTCGAACCAGTCGATGGCGCTCAGGTTCTCGTGCTCCACCAGCACCTTGTAGGCGTACAGGTGCGAAAGCTCGCAGATGGCGTAGCCCAGCGCGCCCGTCAGCGTGCCCGCGACCGCGGCGGTCACGGCCCCGCCCAGCAGCGACCCCACGCCCGGGATCAGCTTGAGCAGCCCGGCGGCGGTGCTCTTGCCCACTTGCGTCATCAGCATGGAGCCGACCAGGCCGCTGATGGGCTGGGAGATCTTCTCGATGCCGTAGACGTTGAGGATATGCAGCGTCATGGTGGTTTGCAGCGGCACGAGCAGCACCGCGTCGGAGAAGGAAAGCGGCACCGCGCCCACGGCCGCCGCGCCCGCGGTGTAGCGCGGCACGATGGAGCCCATCACCAGCTTTTTCTTGCGTTCCAGCTCCAGGTGCAGCGCCGAGATGAAGCCCTCGCGCAGCGAAGGCTCCAGGCTGTCCAGCGACCAGGAGAGCAGGTCGTCCCATTGCAGCAGACCGCGCAGCGGCTCCTGCAGCTCGGGCAGGGCGCAGGTGAGGAACTGGGGGACGTCGGGCAGGCGGTCGGTCAGCGTGCGCTGCATCGCGGCAAGCTCCTGCGCGTCGGCCGCGTCGGCGTGCGTCAGCACCAGGCAGACGGGGATGCCGCGCTCGCGCAGCGCCCGCACAAGGCGCACGTCGGTATCGGTGACGCGCTTTGCGGCCAGCGAGATGCAGAACCACGCCACGTGGATGCGGCAGGAGAGGTCGCCCGGGCGCTCGGCGGCAAGGCGGTCGGCAAAGGCGAGCACGTTGCGCTCAAAGGCGTCCATGCCGGCAGAGCCTGCGGTGTAGCCCTCGGTGTCGTAGAGCACCACAGGCATGTCGTCGCTGGAGCAGGGGATGACGCCGCGCGTGACGGACTGCCCCGGCCCCGCCTGCGTCATTTCCCGGCCGAACACGTGGTTGATGACGGAGCTCTTGCCCGCGCCGGACGCGCCCAGCAGCAGTATGTTGGCGCGCGCCACGCCCTTGCGCAGGCGCTGGTATTCCGCCTCGTAGTCGAATTCGTCTGCTTTGTAGTTCATGTCGTTGGCTCCTTGGGGTCAAAAGTGGGAATGCTGTTTGCAGAGGGGAAAGCGCGGCTTTGGTGCGCGCAGATGCGGATTTGAGTCAAAGGTGCTTTACGGGAGGAAAAGTTTTATATATAATTGAAGCAGAAACGACGGAGGTGTTTGGAACTATGCCGTATGAACTCCACTTTACCTATTATGATGCGATGCTGCTGGTCATCATCGCGGCGGTGCTGGGCATGATCGCGCAGGGCGCGGTGCAGAGCACGTTCCGCAAATTCTCCCGCGTGGCGGCGCGGTCCGGCGTGACGGCGGCGCAGGCGGCCCAGATGGTGATGAACAGCCAGGGCGTCTACGACGTGGCCATCGGCCGCGTGCGCGGCAACCTCACCGACCATTATAATCCAAAGAACAAGACGCTGCAATTATCCGAGAGCGTGTACGACTCCAATTCCATCGCGGCGCTGGGCGTGGCCGCGCACGAGGCGGGACATGCCATCCAGCACGCGCAGAGCTATGCGCCGCTGATGCTGCGCAACTCCATCGTGCCGCTGGTCAACTTTGGCTCGCAGGCGTCCATTCCGCTGCTGCTGGTGGGGCTGCTGCTGAACTCCTATTATCTGGCGCTGGCGGGCGTGGCGCTGTACGCGCTGGCGGTGGCCTTTCAGCTGATCACGCTGCCGGTGGAGCTGAACGCCTCCCGGCGCGCGATGAGGGCGCTGACGGACTGCGGTCTGCTGGAGGCGGACGAGGCGCCCAAGGCGCGCAAGGTGCTGTCGGCGGCGGCGTCCACCTACCTGACGTCCGCACTTGCCGCCGTGGCGCAGCTGCTGCGTCTGCTGACCATCGTCGGCCGCGGGCGAAACAACCGCGACTAGCGCAGAAGGGAGCAAAAAATGGACGCAAAGGAGAGGCGCAGCACCATATTGCAGCTGCTGCGCGGAGGCACCCAGCCCATCACCGGCACCGAGCTTGCCCGGCGCATGGGCGTCAGCCGTCAGGTGATCGTGCAGGACATCGCGCTGCTGCGCACGGGCGGGGCCAATATATTCGCCACGCCGGAGGGGTATCTGATGCCCGCGTCCGCAGCGGGCGCTGCCGCAAGACGCGTGGTGGCCGCCCGGCACACGGACAACGCCGCCATGCGCAGGGAACTGGAGCTCATTGTAGATAACGGCGGCACGGTGGTGGACGTTTCCATCGAGCACCCCGTGTACGGAGAGATCTCCGCGCCGCTGATGCTGCGCTCCCGCGCGGGCGTGAACGTGTTCATGGCGCACTTTGAGACGGAGGGCACCACGCCCATCTCCATGCTCACCGGCGGCGTGCACCTGCACACGCTGGAGGCGCCGGGACAGGAGGAGCTGGAGAGCATCGTGCAGGCGCTGCGCAAAGAAGGGCTGCTGGTGGAATAAAATAGTGAATCATTGCTGCGCATCTTGTGGTGTGGGGGTGTTTCTTACACTATTCACCGAAGAACTGCGCGGTGCGGGCGGCGATCTCCGCGTCGGTGCGCACGGGAATGGGCGACCAGTGCGGCGGCAGCAGGGCGCGGTAGTCCTCGCGGGCGTAGCGGTCGTCGATGAGCAGCAGCGCGCCGCGGTCGCGCTCGGAGCGGATGATGCGCCCCGCCGCCTGCAGCACCTTGCCAAGGCCGGGGTAGGCGTAGGCATAGGCGTAGCCGCTGCCGTAATTTTCCTCATAGCGGGCCTTGAGCGTGTCGCGCTCCACGCCCACCTGCGGCAGGCCCACGCCCACGATGGCCGCGCCGCACAGCCGCTCGGCGGGCAAGTCCACGCCCTCGGAGAACGCGCCGCCCAGCACGCACAGCGCCAGCAGCCGGCCCTTTGGCTCGGGCGTAAAGCGCGCGAGAAACTGCGCGCGCGCCGTTTCGTCCATCTGCTGCTCCTGCACGAGCAGTTCTGTGCCCTCGTCCAGCGCGCCTTCGAGCAGCTCCCTTGCTTTGGACAGGTAGGCGTAGGAGGGGAAGAACGCGATGAAATTGCCGTTCTGCCGGGCCTGCGCAAAGGCCAGGATCGCCGAGGCGACGCGGGGCAGCGTGCGCTCACGGGCGGCATAGCGCGTGCTGACGGGCAGATGCAGCACCAGCAGGTGATCCTGCGGAAAGGGCGAGAGCAGGTAGACGCAGGCGGCATCGGGCGATGCGCCGGTCAGCGTTTTATAGAACTCCATCGGGCTGAGCGTCGCCGAGAACAGCACCGCCGCGCGGCTGCGCTTGAGCACTGCGGCGGTTTTTTGTGCGGCGTCGGCGCAGAACAGCGTCAGCGTGGGCGCGGTTTTGCCGCCGGAGAAGAGCAGATAGTCGTTTTCATCCCAGTGCGCGGCGTGGTAGAGGTAGGAGGACAGCGCAAGCGACAGCTGCGACGCCGCCTCGCCCGGCAGCGCGTCGGACGCGCCCAGTTCGCACAGCGCGTCCTCGCAGCGCTCGGCGATGTCCGGCCGGGGGTCGCGCTCGGCGCGGGGAAGGTCGCCCTCGGCGGCTGCGGCGCAGATGGCCTTGCACAGCGCGCGCAGACTGAGGTAGAGCGGCTCCCTGCGGCGGCTCTTGTCGATGCTCTTGCGCGCGGCATTGAGCTGGCGGACGGAGAGCGCGGCGGAGTACATGTCGCGGGCGCGGTCAGGGAGGTTGTGCGCCTCGTCGATGAGCAGCACCTGGCCCTTGCGGCCGCCCGTCGCGTAGCGCTGCAGACGCACGCGCGGGTCGAACACATAGTTGTAGTCGCACACGATCACGTCACATTCCAGCGACAGATCCAGCGAGAACTCAAAGGGGCAAAGGCCGTGGGCGTCGGCGATCTCGCGCACCCGCTCGCGCGTGAAGGGCCCGCCCTGTGCCAGCGCGTCGTCCAGCGCCGCGGGCAGGCGGTCGTAGTAGCCGGTTTGGCGCGCGCATAGCCCGGAGCGGCAGATGGGGCGCTCCTGCGCGCAGCAGCTTTCCCGTGCGTACAGCGCGATGGCACGCAGCTCGCTCGCAGGCAGCAGGGAGAGCGCGTCGAACGCGGCCTGCCGCGCGGTGGTGCGCGCCGTCAGGTAGAAGATGCGCTCCACGCAGCCCGCGCCGACGCCCTTGAGCGCCGGAAACAGCGCCGCCATGGTCTTGCCCGTGCCGGTGGGCGCCTGGGCCAGCAGCATCTTGCCGTCGCGGATGGTGCGGTAGATCTCAGCGGCGAGCTCGCGCTGGCCGGTGCGGTAGGCGGGGTAGGGGAAGGCCAGCGCCTCCATCTGCGTGCGCAGCGCCGCGCGGTGGGCGTCCATGCGCTCGAGGCGGGCGAGGTAGGGCGCGACGTAGCTCTGGAACCGCTCGGCGAGGGCTTCTCGCGTGAGCGTGCGCGTCAGGCGCGTGATGTCGCCGTCGGAGAGGTTTAAGTAGGTGATGCGCACGTTCAGGAAGGGCAGATCCTCCTGCTGGCAGAGCATGTGCGCGTAGCACTCGGCCTGCGCCCAGTGCAGCGGGTCGCCCTGCTCGGGCGCCTGTCCCAGCACGGTCTTGATCTCCTCGAGCATGTCCAGGCGATGCAGGCGGTCGATGCGGCCGTGGACGGTCAGCGACACGCGCGCGCCCTCGACGGTGCAGCGCACGGGCACCTCGTTGAGCACGCCCTCCTCGGCCACGTCCTGCAGGCTGCGGTGGCCGCGCACGCCCTCGAGCAGACGCGCCGCGGACGCCCCGGGCACGAGATCGCCGCCCATCAGCGCGAACTCCACCACGGCGTGCACCGACGCGCGGTAAGCGGTCTTTTCCACGGATAACGTCACCTCGGCTTTGCGGTCAGAATGGAGAAAAGGTATGAAAAATGCGAAGATTCGGGCGTTTGTGCCCGGAAAGACGGTCCGGCCGGAGATCCCCGTGCGCCCGCTGGACGGCAGCCTGCCCGTTTCCGGCGCGGTGCGCATGCCAAAGGGCGACGCCTGGGGCGTGGAGCGCGACGGGCGCATCGTGGCGTGGGCGGTGCTGCGCGAGCCCGACGGGAGGGGATTTCGCCACATCACGGTGGAGACCGACGTGCGCCACCGCGGGCGCGGGTATGCCGTGGCCTGCGTGCAGGCGGCGCTGTGCGCGGCGGACGGCCCCGTGCTCTACCTGTGCAGCGCGGACAACGAAAAATCGGCGCGGACAGCGCTGCGGGCGGGCATGGTGGAGATCGACTGGCCGCTGCGGGAGGAGAATTAAGTAGCGTCAAGCATGAGCGACTGTCAAGGATACGCCATTTCAATGCGAAGGATACGGTTATTTCCTGCTGTGAGCGGGATTTTTAATGGATACAGACGCTGAATGGGGCGACTGCTTTTCTCTTTTGAGGGAAGGCTGTGGAGATCAGACGAGGAGGAACTGCTGCGGCGGGGTCTCCAGAAGCTCGCGGGGCGAGAGGGACGGATGGGCGGCACGCATGCGGCGCACCAGCGCGGCGCCGGCTGCGTAGCCTGCGCACCAGGGCAGGCCCGTGGAGCCGCCGCCGAACATGTAGCGCGGGTAGTCCACGTCCGTGCAGTGCAGCAGCGGCGCGTAGATTTCGTCGAGGAGCGCGTCGCCCGCCTGCGGGTTCACCCACTGGGGGCGCAGCGCGGGGTACAGGCCCATTACGAAGTCGTCCGCGAGGCCGTCGATGACCAGCGCCTCGATGAATTCGCCCGTCAGCGCGCCGCCGTGGAGGTTGTACCAGTAGTTGCCCCAGACGGTGTGGTGGTATTCGTGCGCGAACACGTAGGGAAGCCAGTCCTGCCAGCCCGGCGCGAGCGGGTCGACGCACAGCAGCAGGTTGCCGAACAGCGACGTGCCGACCACGCCGTTCTGGCGCTGTGCAAAATCGGCGTCGCCCGCCGGGTGCGGGCACAGCGCCACGGTGATGGGGTCGTCGTCGTAATTGGGCAGCGTATCGG
The DNA here is from genome assembly GCA_034113365.1 of Candidatus Spyradocola sp. Classification (GTDB taxonomy): domain Bacteria; phylum Bacillota; class Clostridia; order Christensenellales; family UBA1750; genus Spyradocola. The sequence goes on along the minus strand of JAXEXP010000102.1, from coordinate 9,027 downwards.
CGATGCGGGCAAATTCCCCCTGGAGCGCGGGTAGGTCCAGCGCGGAGAAGGCCGTCAGCTGCCGTTCCAGCGCGTCTGCGTCGCGGCAGGGCGCGGGCTTGCGGTCGTCCAGCGGGAAGGGCGCGTAGCAGCACAGCGCCGCCCAGTGCGGGGCGACGACGTGCGCTTCCCACAGCGCATCGGCCTCGTCGGGCGCGCGGCGCAGCGCGTCCAGGTAGCCGGGGATCGCGTCGAACAGGTTGACGATGCGGATGTCCATGTTGGGATGTCCTACTTTGAAACGGCGGATTATTCGTGGAGTTCCAGCGGGAGGTTGTCGGGGTCGCGGAAAAAGGTCATGCGGGCGCCGGTGAACTCGTCCACGCGGATGGGCTCGCATTCGATGCCCAGCGCGGCCAGCTCGCGCACGGCGACCTCGACGTCGTCCACGCGGAAGGCGAGGTGGCGCAGGCCGCGCGCCTCGGGGTTGGTCACGCGGGTGGGACTGTTTGGCGCGCTGAACAGCTCCAGCTCCACGTCCCCGCAGGCGAGGTCCAGCTTCCAGTCGCCGCGGGCGGGGCGGTAGTTCTCGCGCAGCACGGGCAGGCCCAGCTTGTCCACGTAGAACGCGCGCGAGGCGGCGTAGTCGCTGACGAGAATGGCGACGTGATGGATCGCGGTAAAGGGCAGCATGGAAAGACCACCTCATACATAGAATGAATGGTGAAGTTTGAAGCCGCTTCGCTGATGAAGAATGAATCGCTGAGAATTTGATTCCGCTTGTCAAAAAAGAACTGCCGGAAACGCGTATGCAGTTACAGTGCGTCTGGAGTGTGGATGGTGCTTGACGGACACCTCATCAGTCGCCTGCGGGCGACACCTTACCCTCTCAGAGGAAGGCTGGGAATATGGGGTTATGACAAAGGACAATGAACGCGGGGGTTCATTGTCCTGTTTTTTGGTTGCATAATGGATCAATCGGCGTCGGCGGGCAGGCGCTCGATCTTTGCGCCCAGCTGGCTGAGCTTTTTTTCCAGGTGCTCATAGCCGCGGTCGATGAACTGCACGTTGTAGATGTCGGTCACGCCCTCGGCCATCAGGCCCGCGACCACCAGCGCAGCGCCCGCGCGCAGGTCGGTGGCCGTCACGGCGCAGCCCGTGAGCTTGGGCACGCCCTCGATGATGGCGATGCGCTCATGGATCTGCGACTGGCCGCCCATGCGGCGGATCTCCTCCAGATGGCGGTGCCGCTGCTCGTAGATGGTCTCGTTGATGATGGAGGTTCCCCGCGCGGTGGACAGCAGCGCGCTCATGGGCTGCTGCAGGTCCGTGGGGAAGCCGGGGTAGGGCAGCGTCTTGATGTTGACGTGGCGGTGGTTGCCGTCGGAGCGGACGCGGATGCTGTCCTCGCCGATGCCCTCGTCCACGCGCGCGCCCATCTCCAGCAGCTTTGCCGTCAGCGCCTCCATGTGCGTGGGCAGCGCGCCGCGGATGAGCACGTCGCCCGCCGTGGCCGCTGCCGCGATCATCAGCGTGCCCGCCTCGATCTGATCGGGGATGACGGCGTAGGTGCAGCCGTGCATGGGCCGACCGCCGCGGATGCGGATGGTGTCCGTGCCCGCGCCCTTGACCGAGCCGCCCATGGCGTTGATGAAGTTGGCAAGGTCCACGATGTGCGGCTCCTTGCCCGCGTTTACGATGATGGTATTGCCCTTGGCGCGGGTGGCGGCCAGCATGATGTTGATGGTCGCGCCCACAGAGGGCATGTCCAGATAGATCTCCGCGCCGTGCAGGCCGTCCTCGGCGCGCGCGCAGATCATGCTGTTGTCCACCGTGACCTCCGCGCCCAGCGCCTCAAAGCCCTTGATGTGCTGATCGATGGGGCGGGAGCCGATGGCGCAGCCGCCAGGGTAGGAGACGTCCGCCTTGCCGAACACGCCCAAAAGCGCGCCGACAAAGTAGTACGACGCGCGCAGGCGGCGTGCGAGCTCCTCGGGGACGCAGGTTCTGTGCACCCCGCGCGGATCGATGGTCATGGACGAGCCGTTCAGCGTCACCTTGGCGCCCAGCTCCTCCAGGATGTCCCGAAGCGCGGCGATGTCGCTGACCTGGGGAAGGTTTTCGATGGTGCACGGCTCGCTGCTGAGCAGCGCCGCGGGAATGATGGCCAGCGCGGCGTTCTTGCCGCCGTTGACCACGACCGTTCCCTCCAGCCGTCGTCCGCCGTAGATCCTCAGTTTTTCTGCCATATTTGAACTGCCGGGCGACTTTGCTGTGCGCCGGCGCACCTCCCTAATTCCTGCTAACCCTTTCCATTATACACAATTTCCATGCACAATACAAGTAAAAGGCGGCGCGCAATGCCGCGTGCTGGGGAAAATCGTGCTGTTTTTCTTGCATTGGCGGGGGAAATGCCGTATCATGGATGCCGGAAGGGGGCGATCCATCATGGCGCAAAAGCCGGTTGTGACCAACGCGATGCGGCTGCTCAAGGCGGCGGGCGTTGCCTTTGACACGGTGACCTATGAGGTGGACGAGAGCGACCTGAGCGGCGTGACGGTCGCAAAAAAGACGGGCATGAAGCCCGAAGAGGTGTTCAAGACCCTGGTGCTGCGGGGCGAAAAGCAGGGCGTGATGGTGTGCGTGATCCCCGTGGAGCTGGAGGTGGACCTAAAGAAGCTGGCGCACGCGGCGGGCGACAAGAAGGTGGAGATGATCGCGATGAAGGAGCTGCTCCCCCTGACCGGGTACATCCGCGGCGGGTGCTCGCCCATCGGGATGAAGAAGAAATACCCCACCTATATCGACGAGACCTGCCTGCTGTGCGGGCGCATTGCGGTCAGCGGCGGGCAGCGCGGCGTGCAGCTGGTGCTGGAGCCCGAGGCGCTGATCCGCTACACGGACGCCGTGGTGTGCGACGTGACGTGAGCCAAAGCCGTGCTTTGAAACCAAAAAGTTGTCATTTGGGCCCGGGTGGATTGAAATGTGCCGGATTTTTTTGTACAATATATGCAGGAATGAAATACCGGCGGGTGACCGCAGAAAAGAGGAATGAGTTATGGGCTTGATCAAAGCGATCGGCGGCGCCGTGGGCGGCGTGCTGGCAGACCAGTGGAAGGAGTACATCTACTGCGACGCGCTGGCGGAAAACGTGCTCGTCAAGAAGGGCCAGAAGCGCATTTCGGGCCGCTCGAGCAACACGCAGGGCGACGCGAACATCATCACCAACGGCTCCATCGTCGCGGTCAACAACGGCCAGTGCATGATCATCGTGGAGCAGGGCAAGGTCGTGGAGTTCTGCGCCGAGCCCGGCGAGTTCAAGTATGACACCTCCACCGAGCCCTCGCTGTTCTCCGGCAGCCTGGGCAAGAGCATTGTGGATACCTTCAAGACCATCGGCAAGCGCTTCACCTACGGCGGCGACACCGCGAAGGATCAGCGCGTCTACTACTTCAACGTAAAAGAGATCATCGGCAACAAGTACGGCACGCCCAGCCCGGTGCCCTTCCGCGTAGTGGACCGCAACATCGGCCTGGACATCGACATCGCCATCCGCTGCTTTGGCGAGTATTCCTACAAGATCTCCGACCCGCTGCTGTTCTACACCAACGTCTGCGGCAACGTGACGGACACCTACACCCGCGACCGCATCGACAGCCAGCTAAAGTCTGAGCTGATGACCGCGCTGCAGCCCGCGTTTGCCAAGATCAGCGACATGGGCATCCGCTACTCGGCGCTGCCCGGCCACACCCAGGAGATCGCCGACGCGCTCAACGAGGTGCTCAGCTCCAAGTGGGCGCAGCTGCGCGGCATTTCCGTGGCTTCCTTCGGTGTCAGCTCCGTCAAGGCCTCCGAAGAGGACGAGGCCATGATCAAGAACCTGCAGCGCACCGCCGTCATGCGCGACCCCACCATGGCCGCCGCGACCCTGACCGGCGCGCAGGCGCAGGCCATTCAGGACGCCGCAAAGAACACCGCCACCGGCCCCATGTTCGCCTTTGCCGGCCTGGACATGGCCAACCGCGCGGGCGGCATGAACGCCCAGAGCCTGTACCAGATGGGCCAGAACCAGCAGGCACAGCAGCCTGCCCAGCAGCCCGCGCCCCAGGCAGCGCCTGCGGATGGCTGGACCTGCAGCTGCGGCGCGGTCAACACCGGCAAGTTCTGCGCGCAGTGCGGCGCGAAAAAGCCCGAGCCCAAGCCCGCGGAAGGGTCCTGGACCTGCACCTGCGGACACGTCAACACCGGCAAGTTCTGCATGGAGTGCGGCGCGAAGAAGCCCGAGCCCAAGCCCGACGGCTGGGTCTGCCCCGGCTGCGGCAAGGTCAACAAGGGCAAGTTCTGCCCCGAGTGCGGCGCCAAAAAGCCCGCCGAGGCCAAGCTCTACAAGTGCGACAAGTGCGGCTGGGAGCCGGCCGACCCCGAGCATCCCCCGAAGTTCTGCCCCGAGTGCGGCGACATCTTCGACGACTCCGACGTAAAATAACAACGGCTGCGACCGCAAGGGAGACGCTCCTTTGCGGTCTTTTCTGTGCATGAGGAGGGGCGGCATGGCGGAGCGCATCATCTGGTACGCGGTGACGCTGGGGTGTGCGGCGCTGTTCTTCGGCATCGGCGTGTACGCGCGGCGGCGGACGGAGCCGATGTGGTTCTGGGCGGGCAGCACGGTGCCCAAGGATGCGATCACGGACGTTGAGGCGTACAACCGGGCGTGCGGGCGCATGTGGATGCTGCACGCCATCCCCTTTGCACTGAGCGCGGCGGCGTTTGAATTCAGCCTGACCGCCGCGGCGGCGCTGCTGGTGTCAGGAAGCACGGCAGGGATTGCATGGCTGATCGTCGAATATTACAGGATCTACAGAAAGTACCGCGTGAAGCGGGATTGAGGAGGGTGCGATATGGGCTATCTGCAGGACAGGATCGCGGAACTGGAGGCGTATCTGCCGCCGCTGACCCGGCGGGCGGATTTTGATGAATTCTGGGCGCGGACGCTTCGGCAGGCGCGCAGCGTGCCGCTGGACGGCGTGCTGCGGCGGGTAGATTATCCGGCGAAGGCCGTGGCGGTGTACGACGTGGAGTACAGCGGCTTTGACGCGACGCGCATCCACGGCTGGCTGGTCGTGCCGGAGTTTATGGGGAAGGAAAAGTACCCGCTGATGGTGCAGTACCACGGCTTTACCGGAAGCCGCGGCGTGCCCAGCGACCACATGGCCTTTGCGATGCTGGGGTGCGCGGTGCTGGCGGTGGACTGCCGCGAGCAGGGCGGCGTCACGGGCAACAGCGCCGTCTACACCGGCAGCGGCATGGTGAACAACTTAAACAGCAAGGGCATACTGGACAAGGACGAATACTACTACCGCGCGGTGTACATGGACTGCGTAAAGGCGCTGGATCTGGCGGCGGACCTGCCGTTCATCGACGAAAACCGCATGTTCGTGCGCGGCACGAGCCAGGGCGGCGCGCTGGGCATGGCGGTGGCGGCGCTGGACGAGCGCGTGAAGCTGGCGCTGGTCAACGTGCCCTCCAACAGCAACATCGAGTACCGCGTCGAGCACCGGCACGGCAGCTTTGCCTCCGTCAACGACTACCTGCGCAGGTTCCCGGAGAACCTGGACCGGGCGTATGAGACGCTGAGCTACTTTGACACCATGAACCTGGCCGACCGCATCCGCGCGAAGGTGTTTGCGTCGGTGGCGCTGGCCGACCCCGTCTGCCCGGCCAAGTGCTATTACGCGACCTATAACCGCATCACCTCGGAAAAGCACATCTGCGTGTACCCCTTCAACGAGCACGACGGCGCGCGGGACACGCACATTGAGAAGGAGATCGCCTTCGTCGAAGAAAGCGGCATACTGGACTAGGGGAGAGACACCATGGCACTGAAGGAATACGAACGGGTGAAGATGCTGGAGATCCCGGAAACCGGCGTGATCGACCTGGTGCTGGACACCGACGCCTACACCGAGGTGGACGACCCCTTTGCCATCGCCTACGCGCTGCTCAGCCCCGAGCGCATCAACCTGCTGGCGCTCTACGCCGCGCCCTTTGCGATGAACGAGCGCGCGCAGGACCCGGCCGACGGCATGGAGATGAGCTACAACGAGATCCTGAACATATTGAACCTGTGCCACATGCAGCGGCCCGCGTTCCGCGGATCCAAGCGGTATCTGGCGGACAAGGGCGAGCCCGTGGACAGCCCCGCTGCGCGCGACCTGATCGAGCGCTCGAAAGCGTACAGCAAGGAGCATCCGCTCTATGTGGTGGCGATCGGGGCGAGTACGAACGTGGCGTCGGCGCTGCTGATGGACGAGACGCTTTGCGAGCGCATCGTGGTGATTTATTTGGGCGGCAACGATCTGGACCTGCATCCCAACACCTACAACGTCTATCAGGACGTGAAGGCGGCGCAGGTGGTGTTCGACTGCGGCGTGCCGCTGATCCACATGCCCTGCGACCCGGTGTCGAAAATACTGATCACGGGCATGCCCGAGCTGCGCGCTTGCATCGGCGGAAAAAACGCGCTGTGCGACTATCTGGTGCGCATCGTGGGCGAGTACGGCGAGGATCACTTCGCGTGGGGCAAGACCATCTGGGACATCTCCACCATCGCGCTGCTGGTAAACCCCAGCTGGACGCGCAGCGGGCTGACCCCTTCGCCCATCATCACCGACCAGCTGACCTATTCGCGCGACATCACGAGGCATTTGATCCGAAACGTCGCCTCGCTCGACCGCGACGCCATCTTCCGCGACCTGTTCCGCAAGCTGGCGGGCGTGAAGGACTGACCCAAACATCAAAAAAGGGCGCGGCATCGCCGCGCCCTTTCTGCGCCCTTGGGGGAGCGGCTGCGGCGGGCGCGTCTGGGGCGGGCGGGAGAAATGTTTCCACTTTCTTTGGGAAAAAGGCTTTCCTGCGGGAGGGAAATCTGCTACAATAGAAGTGGTAAATCCGATTCACGTCATAAGGAGGCAGCGATCATGACCAAAGTGGTTATCGACAACATGCTTGAAAAGATGAACAAATCCGTTGCGGTTTATAGAAAAGAGCTCTCCTCCATGCGTGCGGGCCGCGCCAATCCTCAGCTGCTCGACCGCATCACGGTGGAATACTATGGTTCCCAGATGCCCATCAACCAGGTGGCCAACATCTCCATCCCCGAGCCGCGCATCATCCAGATCGCGCCGTGGGAGCAGAGCATGCTCAAGGTCATTGAGAAAGCCATCCAGAAGAGCGATCTGGGCATCAATCCCTCCAATGACGGCAAGATCATCCGCCTGCTGCTGCCGGAGCTGACGCAGGAGCGCAGAAAAGAGCTCGTCAAGCAGACCCGCAAGATGGCCGAGGACTGCAAGGTCGCCATCCGCTCCATCCGCAGGGACGCCAACGACCAGATCAAGAAGATGAAGAAGGACAACACCATCACCGAGGACGAGCAGAAGTCCGCCGAGGAGAAGATCCAGAAGACGACGGATAAGATCGTCAAGGAAGTGGACGCCATCACGGCCGAGAAGGAAAAGGAGCTCATGGACGTATGATGCAGCGGGTGCTTGGCATGCCGCTTTCCATGGCAATGGAGAACCTATCGGGGCGGGAGGTCACGGTGCTCACCGCGCTGCCGCCCCGCAGACCGGACAAACAGGGAAGCATGCGCGTCGTGCGCGCGCAGGACAACGGCGGGGCGGTCACACTTACCGTCTCGCCGTTTGAGGATACACTGGAGGAAGAGCCATGACGGACGCACCCATTCCACAGCAGCTGATGCCCCGGCACGTCGCCATCATCATGGACGGCAACGGCCGCTGGGCCAAGAAGCGCGGCATGCCCCGGGCCTTCGGCCACCGCAAGGGCGTCGAGACGCTGGAGCCCATCATCGAGGCCTGCGGGCAGTGGGGCATCGAGGCGCTGACGCTCTTTGCGTTTTCCACGGAGAACTGGGCGCGGCCCAAGGACGAGGTCAATGCGCTGATGGGGCTCATCAACGAGTTTTTCAACAAAAAGATCGACGAGCTGGACCGCAAGGGCGTGTGCATCCGCATGCTGGGCGACCTGACGGGCGTGCCCGAGCCGCAGCGGCGCGTGGCCGAGGCCGCGATGGCGCGCACGAAGGACAACACGGGCTTAAAGCTCAACATCGCGCTCAACTACGGCAGCCAGCAGGAGATCCTGCGCGCGGCGCAGGCGCTGGCGCGCAAGTGCGCAAGCGGCGAAATGGCGCCCGAGGACATCGACGACGCGGCGTTTTCCGCGCAGCTGTACACCGCGGGGCTGCCCAAGGTGGATCTGCTCATCCGCACCAGCGGCGAGCAGCGCATCAGCAACTTCCTGCTCTACCAGATCGCCTACGCGGAGCTGGTGTTCGTGCAGGAGAACTGGCCGGACTTTACCCGCGAGGTGTTTGCCCGCACGCTGGAGACCTACGCGCAGCGCGACAGGCGGTTTGGCAAAGTATAACCCGGAGGCTCGCGCTTCGGAGATTTGGGGATAGAGATCAATGGTAAAAAGAACCGTAACGGGGCTGATCGCGTCCGGGTACGTCATTGCGATGGTGTGGCTGGGCAGCCCGGAGCTGCTGGGCCGGTGGGTGCTGGTTGTCAACCTCGTGGTGCTGCTGCTCGTCGGCACGCACGAGATGCTCGCAACGCTCAAGAGCGGCGGGTTCCATCCGATGCGGTGGCTGTACTACCTGTATGTACTGCTGCTCACGCCCGCGTACCTGTTTTTTGGCAACACGGGGCTGGTGGTGATGGTGATGGCGGGGCTGCTGGCCTCGATGGCCTCCGTCGCGCTGCGCACGGAGCCGGACGCAAGGGAGATGCTGGGCGCGCTGCTGCCCGCGTTCTACCCCGCGCTGCCCATCATGGCCATGGGCATGATCCTGCTGAGCGACTCGCAGTACTGGCGCATGATGGCCTGGACCATGTTTGCGCTGCCCATCGGCAGCGACGGCTTTGCGCTGTTCTTCGGAAAGGCCTTCGGCAAGCACAAGCTCATCCCGAAGGTCAGCCCGAACAAGACCGTCGAGGGCGCGGCGGCGGGCGTGCTGGGCGC
>JAXEXP010000101.1:0-45124 GCA_034113365.1 Candidatus Spyradocola sp. | reverse complement strand
TTTTTGGGGGGGCAAAACCGGTGGGGCGGGCGCCAGGGGCGCGCCCACCTCGCCCTGCCCTTCAGGCAGGACGGCTGCGGCGGGCGGAGCACCAGCCCGGGCTAGAGCGCCTTGACCGCCTCGACGAAGCGGAAGGCGCGCTCGAGCATCACAAACGCGCCGTCGGGGGTGCGGGGACGCGAGCAGTGGCCGCCGGGCAGCTCCTGGATCTCGATGTGCGCGTCGGGAACGAGCACGCGAAGGTTGGCGTACATCAGGCGCGTCTCCTCGGGGCGGCACTTCATGTCGTCCTCATAGTACATCAGCAGCAGCGGGCGTAAGGAGAGCCCCTCGCGCACATAGTAGATGGGCGCGCGCTCGTTGACGCGCTCCAGACGGCCGTCCAGCCCCATCTCGCGCAGCACGTTGAAGTGGCAGAACTGCTGCGCGCTGTCCGAGATGAAGCCCGCGATGCGGCCCTGCTCCACGCCCGCGTCTGCGAGGAACTGTGGGTTCATGCACAGCATCATCGTAAGGTACGCGCCCGCGGACTCGCCGAACACGAACACCCGCCCCGTGCAGCCCAGCTCGGGCAGGCGGCGCAGACAATAGGCCACCGCGTTTGCCGCGTCCTGGATGAACTCGGGGTACTTGGCGTCGGGATAGAGGCGGTATTCCACCGATATGAACGCGTAGCCCGCGTCCGTCACGGCCTTGGGATACTCCGCGTCCTTGCGGTCGAAGGCCTCCAATCCGCCGCCGTGGAACCAGATCAGCGCGTCGCAGCCCTGCTGCTCGGGCAGATAAATGTCCAGCAGCTGCCGGTCTGTCGCGTTTTCAACATAGGGAATGTCGGAATAGCATTTCATGGCAGAGCACCTCCTTGTGGGGATGCTCTCATTGTGGCACAGTAGGAAGCAAATGTAAATGCCGCCGCGCAAAAAATATGTCAGCCGCCGTAGACGCGCCGGATCTCCACGTTCTGGTAAAACTTCTCCACGATCTCGTGCGCGGAGCGCCCCTCGGCGGCCATCTCATACGCGCCCCACTGCGACATGCCCACGCCGTGGCCGTAGCCCGAGCCCGTCATGGTCACGATGCCGTCGGACACCGTCAGGTCGCTGAGCAGCGTGGATTTCATGGCCGTGCTGTCCAGCTGCATGCGCAGCGCCACGGCGCCCACGGTGTTCTCCCCCGCGGTGAAGGTGAGCACGCGTCCCGACGTGCCGCGCTCGCCGATGGCCAGCTGCGCCGCGTCGCCGCCGCCCAGCGCGTCCAGCGCCTGCTGCACCTGCCCCAGCGGGAACTGCGCCATCCAGTGCCGCACGTCCTCGGGCGCCTTGTCGCTCTCGCGCACCTGAATGGAGCGCGTGTAGGGCGGCTCGGCCTTCTGGTAGTCCAGCCCCTCCTGCGCCGTGGCGGTCACGCCGCCCGCGTGCGCGTGGAACCACGCCTGAATGGGCTGCCCCTGGCAGAGGATCACCAGCCCTTCGGTCTCCTGCACGGCGCGGCGCACGCGGTCGTTGACGGCGTCCAGATCGTAGGCCTGCGCCTCGGTGATGTCCGTGGACAGCATCGCGCCCTCGTACTTGGAGCCGCCGTCGGCGATGAAGCGCAGCGCAAACGTGCGCGCGATGATGGCCTGCGCCTTGAGCGCCTCCTGCGGCCAGTCGTTGTGCATTTCACCGGCGACCACGCCCATCAGGTAGCTCTCCAGCGACATGGTCTCCACCGCGCCCAGATCCGTGCGGTAGACCTCCACCAGCGGCACGCCCGCCTCGTCTAAGGGCAGCTCCTCGGGCAGCGTGTAGGCGGCCGCGGAGGGCGCGGGGGAGGAGGCGGACGGGGAGGCGGAAGGGCCGGCGGAGCCCCGCGGCGTCTCCTTTGCGCAGGCGCAGCCCGTGAGCAGCGCCGTCATCAGCAGCAGCGCAGCGATGCGTTTCATCGGTGTGTTTCCCTCTTTCCAAGTGATTTTGCGCTAGCATTCCCATTTTCTGCGGTTTGCTTGCATGACGGGCAAAGATTGTGTTGCAAACAGCGGCATGGGCGTGCTACCATAGAGACAAAGTAAAGACACAATCAAAGGAGGAAGCATCATGTCCGGCTATGTCATTACCTCGCCCAATGGGCGCGTAAGCCTTGCGGTGGAGTTGAACAACGGCAGGCTCAGCTACAGCGCGCAGAAGGACGGCGTTTCCATCGTGGACCGCTCCCCGCTGGGGCTGCGGCTGCGCCAGTGCGACCTGACGCAGGGGCTGACGCTGCTGCACGAGCACTACGCGTCCGTCGACGAGACCTATCAGATCCCCGCGTTCAAGAAGAAAACCTGCGTAAACCACGCCAATACCCTCAGCCTGATGCTGGAAAAGCACGAAGAGACGCTGACCGTGGAGGCGCGCGCCTACGACGACGGCGTGGCCGTGCGGCTCATCGCGGGCGGCGAGGGCGAGGGCACGCTGCTTGCCGAGAGCACGGGCTTTGCCGTGCCCGAGCGTGCGGGGCAGGTGTTCGGCATGAAGTACCTGTTCTCCTATGAGGATCAATATCACCCCATCCCCCGGTGCGACTTGGCGCAGAACAACCTGGCCTTCCCGGTGCTGGTGGACTGCGGCGCGGGGGTGTGGGCGCTGTACGCGGAGGCGGCGGTGTTCGGCGACTACGGCGGCAGCACGCTGCGCGCAGAGCCGGAGAACCCTGCGCTGCTGACGGTGCGCCGCGCGCCCGACCAGCTGGAGCCCACCACCGCGCACTTCCCCATCACCACGCCCTGGCGCGTGGCGCTGTGCGGCGATCTTTCCGACATCGTGGAGTCCAACACGCTGGAGAACCTCAATCCCCCGTCCATCGTGCGCGACGCCTCCTTCATCGAGCCGGGCGTGGCCGCGTGGAGCTGGATGACGGAAAACGACTCGCCCAAGGACCCCAAGCGCTGCCGCGACTACATCGACTACGCAGCCGCGATGGGCTTCCGCTACTGCCTGATCGACGGCGGCTGGCCGGGCAATGTCGACATCCCCGAGATGGTGGCCTACGCCAAGGAGAAAAACGTCAAGATCTGGATCTGGGAGCACAGCGGCAAGCTGCGCACGCCCAGGATCGCCGAGGAGCAGCTTGCGCTGTGGGCGTCCTGGGGCGTTGCGGGCGTCAAGATCGACTTCTTTGAGAGCGACCGGGCCGAGCGCGTGCAGCAGTACGACTACCTGGCGCGCATCGCCGCCAAGCACCGCCTGATGCTCAACTTCCACGGCGCGATGAAGCCCGCCGGCGAGATCCGCACCTGGCCGCACGTGCTCACGCGCGAGGGCGTGCTGGGCGCGGAGTACCTGCAGAACTTCTCCTACTTCCTGCCGATGGGGCCGGACGCGGCGCACAACTGCACGCTGCCCTTCACGCGCAATGCGATGGGCCCGATGGACTACACGCCCGTGTGCTACAAGACCTACCAGACGGGCACGACCGACGCGCACCAGACGGCGCTGATGGTGGTGTTTACCTCCTATGTGCAGCACATCGGCGAGGGGGCCGAGGTGGTGCTGGCGCACCCGGCGCGGTCCTTCCTCTCGCGCGTGCCCGCCGCCTGGGACGAGACGCGCCTGCTGGAGGGCTATCCCGCGTCCTTCGTGACCATGGCGCGCAAAAAGGGCGACGAATGGTACGTCGGCGGCATCTGCGCGCGCCGTCCGCGCAATGCGCAGCTGCGGCTCGACTTCCTGGACGAGGGCGCTCAGTATACCGCGACGCTGTATGCTGACGATCTTTCGGACCTGCGGCCCTTTGACGCGGCGGAAGGCGCGCTGCCCGCGCCCGACGCGGACGCCGTGGCCCGGCTCGACGCCATGAGCTGCCGCGCCACGCTGCACAACCACGACGCGCACGCGATGAAGGTGACCTCCTTTGCGGTGAAGAAGGGCGATGTGCTCACCATCCCCATGGCCGTGAACGGCGGCTTTGCGCTGGTGCTGGAAAAGTAGTTCATCTCCTTGATAATTCAGACAGTAAAACGCTGTGCACAGACAAAAAATGGATGTGTACAGCGTTTTTTGCATTGCAAAATTTCTCTTTTTTCGCTACACTAGAGTATAGACGTTTTATTGGAGGTAAGATATGAAGCAGAAGGAGACGAAGCAGAGGCGGAAGATCAACTGGCAGAAGGTCATCAGCTGGGTCGTGCTCAACACGCTGATCCTGGCGACGATCTACATCATCGTGGTGCTGTGCCTTGCGCCCAAGGAGACCGACGTGATCTTTGAGCGCACCAAGAGCGACTATGTGCTGATGCTGCTGCAATGCCTGCTGGGCATCGTGGCCATCATATTGCCCTCTGTGCTGCAAAAGCGGCACAATTTCATCATCCCTTCCAACATGATGATCCTGTACACGCTGTTTCTGTACGGCGCGATTTTCCTGGGCGAGGTCATGGCGTTCTACTACAAGGTGCCGCACTGGGACACCATACTGCACACCTTCAGCGGCGCGATGCTGGGCGCGCTGGGCTACTCCATCATCTCCTTCTTCAACAAGACCGACGGCGTGCCCGTCAACATGAGCCCGGCGTTCGTGGCGTTCTTTGCGTTCTGCTTTGCGATGACCATGGGCATGCTCTGGGAGATCTATGAGTTCTCGGTGGACTACTTCTTCGGCACCAACATGCAGAAGTTCGCGTGGGAGGGCGGCGTGCCCAAGGTGGGCCAGGAGGCGCTGATGGACACCATGAAGGACATCATCGTCGACACCGTGGGCGCGCTGGTGATGTCGGTGCTGGGCTACCTCTCCCTCAAGCACAAGACGGGCTTTGTGGACAAGCTCATCTTCCACCGCGGCAAAAAGCACGATGAACCCCAGGCCTGACGCGCTGTTCCGCGCCTTTGCGACGCGAGAGGAGCGCAGGGCGTTCGGCGGCTCCGCGTTTGTCGAGCTGCAGGTTTGCAGGCTGCCGTCCGGGACGCCGCTCAAAAAAATCATGGACGTCTGCAGCCTTTCCCACTGGCGCAGCGACTCCCTGTATGTCCACGATGAGGATCTGGAGCTGTTTGATCGGGAGTACGGCCGGCTCTTTGGCTGCGGCGCTGTCGATCTTTTCGGCGTCAACTATTGCGCGCCGTCCTCACTGGAAGCCACGCAGGACGCAATCCGTGCCTCCAAGCCCCCGGATTTTGAGACGCTGCTTCGCTGGCTGGACAATGCAAAGGCATACAACGGGTTCTATATTCTGGGCATCTAGCGGGCGCATCCTCGGTTATCCGGTAAAAAAGCATGGCGAGCTCCAGGCCTGACGCGCAAAAGCTTAACTTGAAAAATCGCGGGATTTGATGCTATACTCACAAACAGATTCGGACGCGTAGAATGGTTCAGCGTGAGATCATCCAGAAAGTGGATGCTCACGCTGTTTTTTTCGGCCTTCGGATCAAGAAAAGGAGAAGGAGCATAGGTTTTATGGATTCCTGCGAAAAGCTGCCCCGCAGCAAAAAGGAGTTTGCGCTGTTCATCGCGGTGATCTCGGTGCTGTCCGTCAACATCATCGCGCCGCTGATCACCTGCTTTGAGTTCGGGTTCTCCCTTGCGGTGTGGGCGGACGTGCTCACCGTCATTCCCTTCATCTGGCTCAGCGTTGTGGCGCTCGTGCTGCTGACCTACCGCCCCGCCCAGTGGCTGACGGACCGCATCTGCGCCCAGGGCGACAGCTTCCGTGCGCGCGTGACGGTGAACATACTGTGCACCGTGCTGCTGATGTCGGTCTTTCTGACGGTGATAGGCACCTGGATCGGCAGCCGCAGCCTGACCTGGGAGCCCATCCGGCTGTTCTTCTACAAATGGCCGCGCAACTTCGCGCTGTCTCTCGGCGTGGAGGCGCTGGTGGCGCAGCCCATCGCGCGGTGGGTCATGCAGCGCCTGCACCGCGCGCAGGGCGCAGCCTGTTGAATAACCCATGCAGACAACTGCGGAATCCATCCCAGGGCTTCCCCTTGAGGGTTCACCCGGAGGGGCGAAGCCCTGAAGCATGAGCGTTTCGGAGGAAACAGTCCAGTGGACTGACCTACGGAGGGGCGCAGCCCTGAAGCATGAGCGTTTCAGAATGAACAGTCCAGTGGACTGTTCATGGAGAATAAGCCATGCGAAACACCGGAGCAGCCTGAAAGGCTGGTTCGGTGCGTAGTCAGAAGAAGCCATACGGAACACCGGAACAGCTGGAACAGCTGGTTCGGTGCGCAGTCAGAAGAAGCCGACCGGAACACCGGAACAGGCCGAAGGGCTGATTCGGTGCACAGAAAGCTGACGCCGCAGCGACTGATGAGGTGTCCCCCTTTGCACCCAAAACACCCCCAGAAGATCCCCGGTTTCCGCCTCCGGAAACCATAGACCCCGGCGCCCCCCCCAAGGGGGAGGAGCGCCGGGGTCATCCCCCCCACCCGCTACGGAGTATCAGAAAAAATGGAAGAAAACAAGATCATCACCGTTGAGGACGTCAAAAAGGACGCAAAGCTCTCCGCGCTGATCCATGCGGCGAACAAGATGCTCGAGGCCATCGGCTATACCGAGCACGGGCCGCGGCACGTGGGCTTTGTCAGCGTCACCGCGCGCAGCATACTGGAGCAGCTGCACTACCCCGAGCGCATGTGCGAGCTGGCCGCCATCGCCGGCTGGGTGCATGACGTGGGCAACTCCATCAACCGCACCAACCACGGCATCACCGGCGGCATCATGCTCTTTCCGCTGCTGCAGGAGCTCGGCATGCCCATCGACGAGGTGCTCACCGTCATCGGCGCGGTGGGCAACCACGAGGAGCAGAACGGCAAGGTGGTCTCCGCCGTGTCCGCCGCGCTCATCATCGCCGACAAGTCCGACGCCAACCGCACCCGCGTGCGCCGCGCCGTCTACAACCCCGAGGACATCCACGACCGCGTCAACTACGCCATCGGCCACAACGCCGTGGAGGTGGACGCGGAAAGGCGCATCATCCGCTTCTCCATCTCCATGGACGAGAGCTCCTCGGTGATGGACTTTATGGAGATCTATTTGACGCGCATGCAGATGTGCGAGGAGGCCGCGAACTTCCTCGGCTGCCGGTTCGAGCTGGTGGTCAACGGCACGGGCATCAACCGCGTTCCCCAAAGAAACTGACAGAGAGAAAAAGGTGCAGGCATGAACAAGACATATCAACTGGGCGCGACGGCGGCCTTCGGTCTGGAGGGCGTGGTCGCGGGCGAGCTCAAGCGGCTGGGCTATGAAAACGCAAAGGGCTTCCACGGCGGCGCGACCTTCGAGGGCACGCTGACCGACGCATTCCGCGCCAACCTCTGGCTGCGCACCGCGGACCGCGTACTGATCTACTTTGGCCGCTTCAAGGCCGTAAGCTTTGAGGAGCTGTTCGAGCGCGTCAAGGCGCTGCCGTGGGAGGAGCTGCTGCCCCGCAATGCGCAGGTGTACGTCACCGGCAAGTGCGCCCGCTCCAAGCTGATGTCCGTGCCCGACGTGCAGTCCATCTCCAAGAAGGCCATCGTCGAGCGCATGAAGGCCGCCTACTCACTGAACTGGCTGCCCGAGGACGGCGCGCGCTACCACATCGACGTGCATCTGCACGAGGACGAGGCCGCCGTGACCGTGGACACCTCGGGCGCGGGGCTGTCCCGCCGCGGCTACCGCACGCTCAACGCCGAGGCCCCCTTACGCGAGACGCTGGCCGCCGCCATGCTCATCACCTCGCCGTGGCGGCCGTGGCTGCCGCTGTACGACCCGCTGTGCGGCTCGGGCACGCTGCCCATCGAGGCCGCGATGATCGCGCTGGACCGTGCCCCCGGCCTGACCCGCGCCTTCGACATGGAAAAGTGGGACGGCGTGGATGCGGACGCGTTCGCCGCGCTGCGCAGCGAGGCCCGCACCCGCTTTGAGACCGCCAAAAAGGAGCGCACCGTGGACATCTCCGGCAGCGACATCGACGAGCGCGTGCTGCGCCTTGCCTCCGCCCACCGCGCGCAGGCCGGTCTGAACGACTTCATTCGCCTGCAGCACAAGCCCGTCAGCCAGGCGCAGCTGACCGCTCCGCGTGGCGCAGTCGTCACCAACCCGCCCTACGGCGAGCGCTTGGGCGACAAAAAGAGCGCCGAGGCCGTCTGCCGCGACCTGTCCGCGCTGATGCGCGGCCACGACGACTGGACGCTGACCGCCATCTCCTCCGACCGCGACTTTGAAAAGGTGTACGGCCGCCGCTGCACCAAGAAGCGCCGCGTATTCAACGGCCGCATCGAGTGCGAGATCCTCACCTACATCCCCACCTCCGACCGCGTGGCCAAGGAAAGACGCCCCGTGAAGGACAGGGGAGAGGGAGACAATAACAAAAGAAGATAAAGGCTGCGATGAGGAAGGATGACCCCCGGAGCCCTCCCCAAAGGGGAGGACTCCGGGGGTCTATGGTTTCCTCGACGGAAACCGAGTGTTCTGGGGGATATTTTGGCTTCAAGGGGTCAATCGACGCGGATCTCGCGGCAGAGTATGGTCTTGCGGACGCCGCCGTCGGGGGCGGGGTAGTAGAAGTCGCTGTAAAACAGCAGCGCGGTGCGGGCGTCCAGCGCGAGCAGCTCGGGGTTGTTGCACGCACCCACCCACTCGTGGAAGGTGGGCTGGGCGATGGGCAGATTGTGCAGCCCGCTGCGGTCGCCGGGGGTCATGGCCTCCAGGGGCTCCGACCAGCGAATGCCGTGCGGGTCGTCGCAGGCGGCGACGTACATGCCCGGGCGCGCGTAGCACAGCAGCAGCGGGCCGCCGGGCAGCGGACACAGCCGCGGCAGGATGCCCACGTCGGCGAATTTCTCGGGCTTCGTCCAGGTGAAGCCGCCGTCGCGGGAGCGGGCGACGTACATCGGGCCCCACTCGCAGCCGGTGTAGGCGTACCAGGTGGAGCGAAAGAACCAGATCATGGAGCCGTCGGGCAGCCAGGCAAAGTCGCTGTCGGAAAAGCCGCCGCTCTGGTAGGGGTAGGCGTGGCCGTCGGCGGGGTATTCCATGTGCGCGCGGCGGGAGAACGTGCGGCCGCTGTCCTCCGAGCGGAACAGCTCTGCCGAGTAATAGGGGCTGTACTGGCCGTTTTCCGGGTCGAGATGGCCCTCGCCGGAGAAGGCGCTGACCCACACCGCGCCGTCCGGGCCGAGCTTGGGCGTGCCGCGCGGGAAGATGGGCTTGAGCACGTCCTCGTAGCCGGGGCCGGTGTACACCACGCGCGTCAGATACGGCCAGTCCACCTGCGCGTGCTCCGTCACGGGCTGCGTCTGCCCGGCGGGGATGCGCTTGAGCAGCCACTGCTTTTGGGACAGGCTCTCGGGCAGGCGGTCGGCGTTGTAGGCGCGGATCATGGTGCCCTCCAGCCAGTAGGTGATGCCGTCGGGGATGGGCAGCGTGCCCTCGGGCGCGCGGGCGGTGAAGTCATAGCCCGGCGTGTAGTATTTCTGCTCGGTGATGCGGTACTTGCCGCGCAGCGAGACGCCATTTTCCATCGGGAAGTAGATGCGGTCGCCGTTTGGCAGGCGCAGGCCGCATTCCACGGACACCTCCGGGCCGATCTCCTGCCAGCTGACGCCCCGGTCGCGGCTCTCGAACCAGCGGTTGTCCTGCCCGAAGGACTTGATGTCGTCGCTGGCGACGTGCACCGCCACCACCAGCCGGCCGCCCAGGTCGTAGGGCCGCGGGAACTGATACCCGCCCCACAGCTGCTCCTCCGGCCGGATGCCCTGCACGATCACGCGCTCCGGGCCCATGCTCAGTTTCATCGAAAAACGCCCCCTTCCGGGTGTTTTTTTATTGTATCAACCTCAAAAAAGCTCACAGCGCGCGGACGATGTCGCGGATGCGGGCGGCGAGCGCGGGCACGTCGGCGGTCTCGGGGTGCGTCATGTCCAGCTCGATGCGGGGGCCGTCCACCGCGAAGTCCGCCATGCCGCGCGCGGTCATGGTCGTCCAGAAGTCGTCGAACGTGGGTGGCTCGACGGGCCTGCCGGGCGTGCGCTCGGGGTAGTGGTCGTTGACGACATGGCCGCGATGGCGGTCGGGGCTGGTGTTGCGGCGGACGAAGCGCTCGTGCAGAACGTGCGGCTCGCAGGTGAGCATCACCGTGATGGGTGTGCAGACGGTTTCGTCCAGAAGGCGCTGCAACGGCTCGCGCGTCGCATTCTCGCAGTTGTTCTCGAGAATCACCGGGATACCGCAGCGCAGCATCTGCCGCGCGGCGTAGAACATCGCGTCCAGCGCCGCCACCCCCAGCGCGACCTTCTGCGCGCGGCTGTCGAAGCCCACGTCGTCGAACAGCAGCTCCTTGATGTCGTCCTTGGACAGCACGGGCAGCGACAGCGCCTCACCCAGCGCCCGCGCCAGCGTGCTCTTGCCCGAAGCGGGCAGACCCGTGACCAGTATGCAGTACATAACGCAACCCTCCATGAATAGATTCAGATAGATGTCCATAGTTCAGGCGGGAAAGAGGATCGAGAAGGTGGTGCCGGAGGCTTCCGTGCTTTCGACGGAGAGCTTCCAGCCGCCGGCGCGGGCGATGGTGTCCAGGATGGACAGGCCCAGGCCGTAGCCGCCGGCATCGTGGGCGCGGGAGGCGTCGGCGCGGTAGAAGCGCTCGATCAGGTGGGGCAGCGCCTCGGGCGGGATGGGCGCGCCGGTGTTGCGCACCGTCAGCAGCGGGCGGGACTGCTGCTTTTTGAGCGTCACGCACACGCTGCCGCCTGCGGGGGCGTATTTGCAGGCGTTGTCCATCAGGATGGAGACGGCCTGCCGAAGCTGCGCCTCGTCCGCCTGTACGGTCAGGTCGGGCTGCACGTCGGCGTCCAGCGCGATGCCCTTTTCAAACGCCACGGACTCAAAGGGCAGCACGGCGCTCCACACCGCGTCGGACAGGTTCACCGGCCGCAGCACGGTCTGGAAGCGCCCCGCGTCCGCCCGCGCCAGGAACAGCAGGTCGTCCACCAGCTTTTTCATGCGCAGGCCCTCGTCGCGGGTGTTCTCCACCCAGCGGCGCTGCGCGCTCACGGTCTGCCCGGGGTTGGACAGCAGAATGCCGGTGTTGGCCAGGATTACGGTCAGCGGGGTCTTGAGCTCGTGCGAGGCGTCGGCGATGAACTGCCGCTGCTGATCCCACGCCGCCTGCACGGGCCGCAGCGCCCAGCGCGACAGGTACAGGCTCACGAACAGCAGCGCCGCCATCGCCAGCGCGAAGCCCGCAAGGCAGCTCAGCCCCAGCGTGCGCAGCGTGGCCCAGTCCTGGCTGCGGTCCACAAACGCGATGCGCAGCCCCTCGGGCGACGGCTCCATGCGAAAGCTCAGCCGCAGGCGCGTCAGCGTGCCCGCGCTCTGGCCCGAACCCAGCGCCGCGTCCACCGCCGTGACCACGTCCTCGGGCGCGATGCTCAGGTTGCGCATGGAGGCCATCGCGATGGCGCCCTGCTCGTCCAGCTGCACGCAGAAGCTGGAAAAGAAGTCCTCCTTGCCCTGCCCGCCGCGCATCGGGGGAAGGCCGTCCGCGCCGGGCAGGTCGAAGCGCCTGGGGATGTCCTGCTCGGCGGGGAAGGTCAGCGCCGCGCTCAGCGCCGCCTCGGCCGCCGTGCTCTGCCGGCTCGCCGTGACGCCCAGCAGCGCCGCCGGCCCGATCAGCAGCACCACGCCCACCGTCGCCATGTTGATGAGCACGAACTTGCGCCGCAGCTTGTTGATCATGCGCCGACCTCCAGACGGTAGCCCACCTTGCGCAGCGTGCCGATGCCCACGCACGAGCCCAAATAGCTCAGCTTCTTGCGCAGAAAGGAGATGTAGGCCTCCACATTGTTGTCTTCCGCGCCCGATTCCGCGCCCCAGACGCGCACGATGAGCTCCTCCTTGGTCACCACGGATCCGGCCGCCGCCATCAGCAGCTTGAGCACGCTGAATTCCTTATAGCCCAGGTGCACGCTCTTTGCGCCGCAGCGCGCGTCGCAGGCGGACAGGTCCAGCACCAGGTCCATGTAGCGCATCTCGTCCAGCACCACGTCGCCCTGCCTGCGCGACAGCGCCCGCACGCGCGCCAGCAGCTCCTCGGGAGCGAAGGGCTTGGTCATGTAGTCGTCCGCGCCGCTGTCCAGCCCGCGCACCTTGGAGGACACCTCGTCGCGCGCGGTGAGCATCAGCACCGGCGTGGCCTTTTTGTGGCGCCGCAGCTCGTGTACCACCTCGTAGCCGTCCATCCCGGGCAGCATCACGTCCAGCACGATCACGTCGTAGTCGCAGCCCAGCGCGTAGTCCAGCCCGTCCCTCCCGTCGTACACCACGTCGCAGACGTACTTCTGCTCCTCCATGATCGCCCCCAGCGCGTCGGCCAGGCGGCGCTCGTCCTCCACGATCAGCACCTGCATGCGCATCCTCCTTCGGTCAGTTCCACACCATTATAATCGCTTTTGCGCGATCTGTCATCATTTTTCGCGCGGCAGCTTAAATCAGTCTGAAAAAATTCGCCCGCCGCAGTTAAGACTGTTTTAAGGTTCCTGCGGTATCATGGGTAGCGTCAAAGACGACCGCGAAAGGAGCGATGCGGCCCCATGGCCCAGCAGGTATTCAAGCGCATTGAGAAAAAATACATGCTCACCCGCCCGCAGCGCGAGACGCTGCTGCAGACGTTTTCCGACCGCATGCAGCGCGATGCGTTCGGCCGCCACACCATCAGCAATCTCTACCTGGACACAGACGACTTCGAGCTGACGCGCCGCAGCATCGAAAAGCCCGTCTACAAGGAAAAGCTGCGCCTGCGCGCCTACGGCGTGCCCGGCCCGGAGGACGCGGTGTTCCTGGAGCTGAAAAAGAAGTACAAGGGCGTGGTCTACAAGCGCCGCATGGAGCTGACCTGCCGGCAGGCGATGGACTGGCTGCTGCGCGGCGAGCGCCCCGACGCCGGCTCGCAGATCTTCCGTGAGCTGGACTACGCGCTGCGGCTGTATGCGCCCCGGCCGCAGGTCTTCCTCTGCTACGACCGCGAGGCCTACTACTGCCCGGATAACCCCGACCTGCGCATCACGCTGGACGAGAACATACGCTTCCGCACCCGGCAGGTGGATCTGACGCGCGGGGCCTGGGGCACGCCCACGCTGCCCGACGGCGCGACGCTGATGGAGATCAAGATCCCCAGGGCGATGCCGCTGTGGCTGGCCGACGCGCTGGACGCGCAGCGCATATTCCCGTGCTCCTACTCCAAGGTGGGCACGGTGTACGAACAATTCATCCAACCGACGATCCAATGGGGAGGTTCTCAAACATGCTCTCAAGTATCCTGACCACCGGAGATGTGACGGTGACCCTGCAGCAGTTCGCGCTGTGCACGCTGTGCTCGCTTGCGCTGGGCGTCGTCGCCGCGCTGCTCTTCATGGTCAAAAACGACAACTACACGCCCTCGTTTGCGGCGGCGCTGGCGCTGCTGCCCGTCATCGTGCAGGTGGTCATCCTGCTGGTCAACGGCAACCTGGGCACGGGCGTGGCCATCATGGGCGCGTTCTCGCTGATCCGCTTCCGCTCGGCCCCCGGCTCCGCCCGGGACATCACCGCCATCTTCCTTGCGATGGCGCTGGGCCTGTGCACGGGCATGGGCTACCTGGGCGTGGCCGTGCTGCTCACCGCCGTGGTGGGTCTGGGCGGCCTCGCGCTGCAGCTGCTGCACTTCGGCTCCCGCCGCGCAGCCGTCAAGACCCTGCGCATCACCATCCCCGAGTCGCTGGACTACACCGGCGTGTTCGACGACCTGTTTGCCAAGTACACCACCGCCCACAGCCTCGTGCGCGTGCGCACCACCAACATGGGCTCGCTCTTTGAGCTGGACTACACCATCACCCTGCGCGACGAAAAGCAGGAAAAGCAGTTCATCGACGACCTGCGCTGCCGCAACGGCAACCTGCACATCGACATCGGTCAGTCCCTCACCCCGCGCGACTCCCTGTGATCCCCGGCAGTCCCGAATGGCGCACCCCTTTCCAATCCAAACTACCCCCGGAACACTCAAATGCCTTCCCCTTGAGGGTTTACCGAGCGTTTCGGAATGAACAGTTCAGTGGACTGTTCATGGGAAAAATAACCATACGGAACACCGGAGCAGTCCGAAGGGCTGGTTCGGCGCGCCTACGGAGGGGCGAAGCCCTGGAGCATGAGCGTTTCGGAATAAGGGCTCCTGTGGAGCGCTTATGGAGAATAAGCCATGCGGAACACCGGAACAGGCCGAACGGCTGGTTCGGTGCGCCTACGGAGGGGCGAAGCCCTGGAGGTCGAGCGTTTGGGAAGAGACAGTCCGGTGGACTGTTTCTTCCCAATAAGCCGACCGGAACACCGGAACAGGCCGAAGGACTGGTTCGGTGCGGAGTAAGCTGGCGCCCGCAGGCGACTGATGAGGTGTCCGCCCCCCCAAGCGACCCATTATCCAAAAGTGAGGCATCCACATGCGTAAATTTCTTTCGATCTTCCTGATCCTGATCCTTCTGCTCACCGGCTGCTCGGCGCAGACCGCCGATCCCGCCGCCCCCGCAGAGTCCGCGGAGGAGCCGCAGGCCGCGCAGACCGCTCCCGCCCCGGCGCAGGAAGGCACAGCCTCCACGGAAACCGCCCTCCCCGCCGCCGAGGCCGTCGACCCCGGCTATTCCGACCGCGACCGCAGCGGCGCCTGGGATGAGGACGACGTCGTCGCGCGCATCGCGCTGAACGGCTCTGCCGCAGACGTGCAGGGCGAGGGCGCAGCTTTTGCAGACGGCATCCTGACCGTCACCGCCGAGGGCGTCTATGTGCTCACCGGCGAGCTGGACGGCAGCATTACCGTTGACGCGGGCGACGGCGATAAGGTGCAGCTCGTGCTGCAGGACGCCGCCGTGCGCAGCGCCGACGGGCCCGCCATCCGCATCCTCTCGGCGGACAAGGTGTTCCTCACCGTGCCCGAGGGCAGCGCCGCTTCGCTTTCCGACAGCGCGGCCTACACCCTCCCCGAGGGCGAGGATGAGCCCAACGCCTGCCTCTATTCCAAGGCCGACCTGACGCTGAACGGCGCGGGCAGCCTGACCGTGACGGGCAATTACCGCCACGCGGTCAACTCCAAGGATGACCTGATCATCACCTGCGACGCGCTCACCGTCACCGCCGTGGAGGACGGCCTGCGCGGCAAGGACGGCGTGGGCATCGACGCGGGCGAGATCAGCGTCACCTGCGGCGGCGACGGCGTCCATTCCTCCGGCGACGAGGAAAAGCCCGAAAAGGGCTGGATCTCGCTGGACGGCGGCACGCTGAGCATCGTCTCGGGCAGCGACGGCGTGCAGGCGGCCACGATCTTGCAGCTACGCGGCGGCTCCGTGAGCCTGACCACCGGCGGCGGCGCGGGCGAGGCGGCTGCGGTGACCGACAGCTTTGACGACTTTGGCAAGGGCGGTGGCAAAAACTGGTTCGGCACCCTGCCCGAAGCCCCCGCGGACGGCACCCTGCCGGAGGACCCCACCGGCGGGGAAAAGCCTGACAGGGCCATGGACGGAACTGTGCCCGACATGCCCGAGGGCGGCGCGATGCCCGACATGCCCGCTGATGGCGCCTTCACCAGGGGCGGCGCGAAGCCCGACGGCTTTGCCCAGCAGGGCGCTGCCGATGCGGACAGCACAGAGGGCACGACCGGCGCCAAGGGCCTCAAGTCCGACGGCAGCCTGCTGGTGATGGGCGGCGCGCTGCAGGCCGACTGCGCCGACGATGCGCTGCACGCCGCGGGCGACATCCGCATCCTGGGCGGCGAGCTGACGCTGTCCACCGGCGATGACGGCGTCCATGCCGACGGCGCTGTCTCCATCGAAGCGGGCACGCTCACCGTCAGCCAGTCCTACGAGGGCATCGAGGGCATGACGGTGGAGATCTCGGGCGGCCAGGTGGACGTCACCTCGTCCGACGACGGCTTGAACGCCGCCTCGGGCACCGCCATGGGCATGGAGGCCGAGCAGGGCGTGTCCATCACGCTCTCTGGCGGCAGCGTCCACATTGACGCGGGCGGCGACGGCATCGACTCCAACGGCGCGCTGACGGTCTCCGGCGGCACCATCGTCGTGGACGGCCCCACCAACAGCGGCAACGGCGCGCTGGACTACGGCAGCAGCGCCGTGATCACGGGCGGCAGCGTCGCCGCGATGGGCGCGCAGCAGATGGCCGCGGACTTTGGCAGCGGCTCCACCCAGTGCAGCGCGATGGTGACCTTCAGCCAGGCGGTGTCCGCGGGCGCGCGCATGGCGCTGCTCGATGCGAACGGAACGGAGCTGATGGCCTGGACGGTGGGCAAGTCCGCCACGAGCGCGGTGCTCTCCTGCCCCGGCATGGCCGAGGGTGAGAACTATACCGTCACCGCGGACGGCCAGACCGTCGCCACGTTCACCGCATCGCTGCCCACCGGCTCGACCGGCTTTGGCGGCGGGCGCGGCGGCATGGGCGGCATGGGCGGCGACCGCACGGGCGGCAAGGACGCGAAGCGCGGCCAGAAGCCCACCGACGGCGCGCAGGGCGGCGCTCCTGCAGAAGCCACGCCCCTCCCCGACGGCCCCGCCGGTCAGGCCTGAGCATGCCTATTCAGAAAATGCGCCCCTGCGTCTCTCTTCGGAGCAGATGCGGGGGCGTCGTTTTGTTTGCCGGAAAGCACGGAGGAACAGGGGGCTGCGAGGGTGCGCGGGGGGCGCCGCACGGGTGTTGTGTGCGCAGCCGGGTGCGGTGTGTGCGGCGCGTCGGGATGCAGTGCGAAAGCGGGGGGGATGACCCTGCCGCCCCTCCCCGCAAGGGGGAGGAGCGGCAGGGTCTATGGTTTCCTCGACGGAAACCGGGTGTTCTGGGGCGGGTGGGGTGCGAAGGGGGGCCTGAACCAGCGCATGCGGACAGGGATGTTCTGGATGGCTGCGGGCTTGAATTGCTTCGGATGGAGCGCTTTGAGGCATGAAAAAAGAGCCCGGATCGGGGGCTCTTTGGGGAGAAACGGGGGTCAGGAGAGGAGCTGCTTCTTCTCCCAGCGGCCGGAGAAGAAGCGCCAGACGAAGCAGGCGGCGCGCACCACCCAGTCCAGCGTCATGGCGATCCACACGCCCTTGAGCTCCAGGCCCAGCCAGAGCGCGAGGACGTAGGAAAAGAAGATGCGGCACAGCCACATGGAGACGATGGAGGTGGTCATGGTGAACTTGACGTCGCCCGCGGCGCGCAAAATGTTTGGCAGCGCAAAGGAGCAGGGCCAGATGAAGATGCCGCAGATGCTGTGGTAGAAGGCCAGCCAGATGGTCAGCTCCAGCGCCTCGGGAGAGGGGTTGTAGAGCCTGGCGACGGGGTAGCTGAGCAGCATGACCACGATGCACACGCACGTCATGCACAGGTAGGTCAGCTTCATCAGCTTTTTGGCGTAGTGGCGCGCCTGCTCGTAGTCCTGCGCGCCCACGCACCGGCCGATGACCGTGATCATCGCAAGGCCCAGCGCGGAGCCGGGGATGCACTCGAACTGCGCCAGGTTGCTGGCGATGGCATTGGCGGTGATGGCGTAGGTGCCAAACATCGCGATCAGCGAGGAGACGAGCACCTTGCCCACCTGGAACATGCTGTTCTCCAGGCCGTTGGGCACGCCGATGTAGAGGATGGACTTGACCATGCCCCAGTCAAAGCGGTAGGAGAAGAGCTTTTCGACGTAGATGAGGTTATTGCGGTTGCGCAGCAGCGCCACCACGATGACGGTCGCCGTGGCGCGCGAGACGAGCGAGGCGATGCCCGCGCCCGCGACGCCAAGATGCAGGCCGTAGATGAGGATCGCGTTGCCCGCCACGTTGATGAGGTTGATGAGGATGGAGATCTTCATGGAGATCTTGGAGTTGGACATGGAGCGGAACAGCGCCGCGCCCGCGTTGTACACCGCCAGGAAGGGGTAGGACAGCGCCGAGAGCCAGAAGTAGGTGCGGGCGTTGGCCATGACGTCGGGCTCCACCGCGCCAAAGATCAGCGACAGCAGGGATTTTCCGCCAAGGATGGCGATCAGCGCCACCGCAAGAGCGATGAAGGCGCTGGTGTAGAGCAGCTGCTTGGCGGCCTTGCAGGCGTTGCCGCGCTCCTGACGGCCCAGGTACTGCGAGCAGACCACCGCGCCGCCCGTGGCCATCGCGGAGAACACCTGGATGAGCAGTATGTTCACGCTGTCCACCAGCGAGATGCCCGAGACCGCCGCCTCGCCGACGTTTGCGACCATCATGGTGTCGGCCATGCCGATGGTCACGGCCAGCAGCTGCTCGATGACCAGCGGCACGATCAGCCTGCGCAGATCCTCCTTGGAAAACAACATGGATGTCAACCGTCCTTTGTAAGAAAAGTGCAAAAGCTGCTTCTATTGTGCGCCTTTTTGTGTTAAGATGCAAGTAGAGTTTCTGTTGTGTTTCACAGCCATAGAGAATACGAAACGGGGGAGATACGACATGAGAAGTCAAGACGTGCGCCGCCTGGCGCCCGAGATGGACCCGCTGCGCATCGGCATGGGCTGGTCGGTGGAGGACCTGGAAAAGCCGCAGATCCTGGTGGAATCCACGTTTGGCGACAGCCACCCGGGCTCTGCGCACCTGCTGGAATTTGTGGAGCTCGCCTGCGAGGGCGTAAAGCAGGCGGGCGGGCGCGCCGCGCGCTACTTTGCCACCGACATCTGCGACGGCATGGCGCAGGGCCACGACGGCATCAACTATTCGCTGGCCTCGCGCGACATGATCTGCAACCTGATCGAGATCCACGAGCGCGCCACCACGTTTGACGCGGGCGTGTTCATCGCCTCCTGCGACAAGGCCGTGCCTGCGCACCTGATGGCCATCGGGCGGACGAACCTGCCCACCGTGATGGTCACCGGCGGCGTGATGGACGCGGGCCCCGACCTGCTCACGCTCGAGCAGATCGGCATGTACTCGGCCATGTGCGCGCGCGGCGAGATCACCGAGGAGCAGTTTATGTATTACAAGCACCACGCCTGCCCCTCCTGCGGCGCGTGCTCCTTCATGGGCACCGCCTCCACCATGCAGATCATGGCCGAGGCGCTGGGGCTGATGCTGCCCGGCACCGCGCTGCTGCCCGCGATGTGCCAAGACCTGCGCGACGCGGCGCTGCGGGCGGGCAGGCAGGCGATGGAGCTGGCCAAGCGCGACCTGCGCCCGCGCGACATGGTGACCATGGACAGCTTTGAGAACGCCATCATGGTGCACGCGGCCATCTCCGGCTCCACCAACGCGCTGATGCACATCCCCGCCATCGCGCACGAGTTCGGCATCGAGCTGGACGCGGACACGTTCGACCGGCTGCACCGCGGGGCGCACTATCTGCTGGACATCCGCCCGGCGGGACGGTGGCCGGCGCAGTACTTCTACTACGCGGGCGGCGTGCCGCGCGTGATGGAGGAGATCAAGCCGCACCTGCATCTGGACGCGATGACCGTGACCGGAAAGACGCTGGACGAGAATTTGGAAGCGCTGAAGAGCAGCGGATACTACGAAAAGTGCGACGAATATCTTGCCAAGACGGGCTGCAAGCGCACCGACATCATCCGCAGCTTTGGCGCGCCCATCGGGGAGGACGGCACCATCGCGGTGCTGCGCGGCAATCTCGCGCCGGAGGGGGCGGTCATCAAGCACAGCGCCGTGCCCAGGGAGATGCACCGCGCGCTGCTGACCGCGCGGCCCTTCGACTGCGAGGAGGAGGCCATCGACGCGATCTTGACGCACAAGATCCGTCCGGGCGACGCGGTGTTCATCCGCTACGAGGGCCCCAAGGGCAGCGGCATGCCCGAGATGTTCTACACCACCGAGGCCATCTCCTCCGACCCGGAGCTGTCCGCGTCCATCGCGCTGATCACCGACGGGCGCTTCTCGGGCGCGAGCAAGGGGCCGGCGATCGGGCACGTGTCGCCCGAGGCGGCGCAGGGCGGGCCCATCGCGCTGGTGGAGGAGGGCGACCTGATCCTCATCGACGTGCCCGAGCGGAAGCTGGAGATCGTGGGTGTCAAGGGCGAGCGCGTTTCGGAGGACGAGATGGAAGAGATACTCGCCGAGCGCCGGGCAAAATGGCAGATGCGCGCGCCGCGGTATGCGCAAGGCGCGCTGGGCGTGTTCACGAAGCTGGCTGCCTCACCCATGAAGGGCGGCATGATGCTGACGGATGCGGAGAATGCTAACCAGAACGCATAAAAACAGAAAGGGAGCATTGCAATGGACAAGCAGAGACTGGCCCGCATCGACGGGCTGCTGAACGAAATGGTGGAAAAGAAGATGGCCGCGGGCGTCAACGCGCTGGTGATCCAGGGCGGCGTGGAGCAGTATTACGGCCAGGCGGGGTATGCGGACATCGAGGCAGGCAGGCCCATGCAGCGGGACGCCATCTTCCGCATGTTCTCCATGAGCAAGCCCGTGACGGCGGCCGCGGCGATGATCCTGGTGGAGCGCGGCGTGATCGACCTGCTCGACCCGGTGGAAAAGTACCTGCCCGGCTTCAAGGACCCCTACTACTGCACGGAGGACGGCGTGAAGCCCTGCGACGTGCCGGTGGTGCTCAAGGATCTGTTGGGCATGACCAGCGGCATGCCCTACGGCGGCACGGCGACCTATGCCGAGCTGCGCATGGGGCAGCTGTGGGACGAGGTGGCGCAGGGCCAAATCGAAGGCCGCGAGACGGGAACGGTGGAGTTTGCCAACCGCATGGGGCGCATGCCGCTGGAGTTCCGTCCGGGGCAGAAGTGGAAGTACGGCGTGTCGGCGGACGTGATGGGTGCGGTGATCGAGGTGGCCTCGGGCAAGCGCTTCGGCGACTTTATGCGCGAGGAGATCTTCGAGCCGCTGGGCATGAAGGACACGGGGTTCTCGCTGCCCTCGTCCAAGAAGGAGCGCTTCACCGCGGCCTACCGCGTAAAGCCCGAGGGGCTGGAGCGCTGGGGCGGCAAGAATCTGTGCATCTTCCCCGAGTATGACCATGAGCCTGCGTTCCAGTCGGGCGGCGCGGGGCTGGTGTCCACCATCGACGACTACGCGCGCTTTGCGCAGATGCTGGCAAACGGCGGCGAGCTGGACGGCGTGCGCATCCTGTCCAAGCGCACGGTGCGCTACATGGCCAGCAACCAGCTCACCCCCGCCCAGCAGGACACCATGCTGTGGGATTCGCTGCGCGGCCATGGCTACGGCAACTTCATGCGCGTGGTGACGCAGGAGGGCGCGGCGCCCTCGATCGCGGCCAAGGGCGAGTACGGCTGGGACGGCTGGCTGGGCACCTATTTTGCGGTGGATCCTGCCGACGACATGGTGCTGCTGTTCATGATCCAGCGGCTGGATTCGGGCACCATCGACTACACGCGCCGGTTCCGCTCCATCGCCTACTCCGCGCTGGAGTAGCGGAATATGGCGGAAAAACGGCATCCCGCCGACAGCCTGGCGCTGGGCCTCGTGCTGGCGGCCGCGGGCGGGTTCATGGACGCGTACACCTTTATCGCGCGGGGCGGCGTGTTCGCCAACGCGCAGACGGGCAACCTCGTGCTGCTGGGCGTGCGCGCCTTTGAGGGCGACGTGCGCGCGCTGCACTACCTTGCGCCGGTGCTGGCCTTTGTGCTGGGGGTGCTGGCGTGTCAGGCGCTGCGCGCGGGGCAGAGGCGTCTGCGGCCCGTGGGCTGGCGGCAGGCGGTGCTCATCGGGGAGGCGGTGCTGCTGGCCGCCTCCGCGTTCGCGCCGCAGAGCTGCAACGACGCGGTCAACGCGGGGGTGTCCTTTGCCTGCGCGATGCAGGTCAGCGCCTTCCGCAGCCTGCATGGGCAGCCCTACGCCACCACCATGTGCACGGGCAACCTTCGCAGCGGCACCGAGGCGCTTTGGAAGGGCGTCGCGGCGCGCGACGGGGAGAGCCTGCGCGCGGGCGGGCGGTACTTTGCGGTGATCGGCTGCTTTGTGGCCGGTGCGGGCGTGGGCGCGCTGCTGACGGAGGCGTTCTGCGAGGTGACGGCGCTGTTCCCGGCAGGGCTGCTGCTGCTGGCCGGCGCGCTGCTGCGCGACAGAGAGGAAACATAGAAGGAGAGATGGATCATGCGCTGCGTGATGGTGATGTTCGATTCGCTGTGCAGGAGGTTCCTGGAGCCCTACGGCTGCACGGACACCTTTACGCCCAATTTTGCGCGGCTGGCGCGGCACAGCGTGCGGTTTGACCGCTGCTATGTGGGGTCGCTGCCCTGCATGCCCGCGCGGCGGGAGCTGCACACGGGGCGGTACAACTTCCTGCACCGCTCCTGGGGCCCCATCGAGCCCTTTGACGAGAGCATGCCGCGCATCCTGCGGGAAAACGGCGTGCACAGCCACCTGTGCAGCGACCACACCCACTACTGGGAGGATGGCGGGGCCACCTACCACACCAAGTACGCCACCTGGGAGGGCTTCCGCGGGCAGGAGGGCGACCGGTGGAAGGGCGTGGCGGACGGCGTGCCGCTGCCCGAGACGGTCAAGCCCTTTTCCAGCGAGCTGCGCGCGGCGCTGTTCCGGCAGGACGCGGTCAACCGCGCGTACCTTGCCGACGAGGCGCTGCACCCGCAGACGCTGACCTTTGACGCGGGGCTGGAGTTCCTGGACATGAACCGCAACGCCGACAACTGGTTTTTGCAGATCGAGTGCTTCGACCCGCACGAGCCGTACTTTTCGTATGAACGGTACAAGGCGCTCTACCCGGACGATTACGACGGCCCGCAGTTCGACTGGCCCGATTACGCGCCCGTGACGGAGACGCCAGAGCAGGTGGCGCACCTGCGCAACCAGTACCGCGCGCTGGTGAGCATGTGCGACGCGTCGCTGGGCCGCGTGCTCGACCAGTTCGACCGCGAGGATCTGTGGAAGGACACCATGCTCATCGTGTGCACCGACCACGGGTTTCTGCTCTCCGAGCACGGGTACTGGGCCAAGAACTACATGCCCCAGTACAACGAGATCGCCAACACGCCGCTGTTCATCTGGGACCCGCGGCTGGGGATCAGGGGCGAGGCGCGCGGGCAGCTGGTGCAGACCATCGACCTGCCGGTGACCATCCTGCGCTTCTTCGGCCTGGACGTGCCGGACGCCATGCAGGGGCGCGACCTGTGCGATGTGATGAAGCGAGACGCGCCGGTGCGCGAGGGCGCGCTGTTCGGCGTGTTCGGCGCGCACGTCTGCGTGACCGACGGGCGGTACGTGCTGATGAAGGCCCCCGCGACGCCAGACAACGCGCCGCTGTACGAATACACGCTGATGCCGCAGCACATGGATCACGCGTTCACGGCAGAGGAGCTGCGGGGGGCGCAGCTGCACCCGGGCTTTTCGTTTACGCAAGGGTGCCCGGTATTGCAGATCCCTGTGCAGCGAGGATTTGCCTATCCCGACCTGCTGTTTGATCTGGAGCGCGACCCGCAGCAGCTGCAGCCCATCGAGGACGAGGCGGTCAAGGCGCGCATGGAGGCGCTGCTCGTGCGGCTGATGCGCGAGAACGACGCCCCGCAGGAGCAGTATGCGCGGCTGGGCTTGAAAATGTAGGCGACGCAGGAAAATGACCCCGCGGCCCCTCCCCCGCAAAGGGGGAGGGGCCGCGGGGTCTATGGTTTCCTCGACGGAAACCGGGGATCTCCGGGGGTGTTCTGAGTGCAGGGGGGTTATGTTCTTTGGAAGTCCGCGCGGAGCAGCAGTTTGCCGCTGGGGAGGGGGTGGGAGGAGAGGTGGGTCAGCGCGTAGCCGATGCCCTCCATGCCGTCGGTGAGCGCGCCCACGGGGACGTCCTTGTGTAGCTTTTCGATGGCCGCAAAGGCCTGCGCGTGCGGGGAGGCGGACACGAAGCCCTGCGCGCCGTTGTGCTGGATGACGCAGGAGACGGCCTCGGGCCGGGCCTGCGTGACGCGCTTTAGGAAGGCGTCCACGCCGGTGTACTCGATCAGCAGGTCGGCGATCACCAGCTGCGCAGGGGGCAGCGGGTCGCGCGTCAGGTCGCGCTGCAGCAGCACGAGCCGGTCGCCCAGCAGCGCAAAGCGCGCGCGGCAGGCGGCCAGATAGTCCGCGTTGATGTCCACGCCGTAGATGGTTTCAAAGGGCAGCGCCTGCGCGTGTTCCACGCCGTTGCCGCCCGCCACGCCCAGTATCGCCACGCTGCGGCAGGGGTGGTCGGCCAGTTGCCGCGCCATCAGCGCGTTCAGCGCCTGCGCCTGCTGCACGCCCTCGTGCGCCATGTGCGCCTCGTAGACCTCCAGCGGCAGCTCCTGCCAGGCGTTGCGGGCGGGGGCGTTGTAGGAGCGCATGTAGCGCGCGGTGGCGGTCTCGGCGATGTAGGTGGTCAGCTGGGGCAGCTCCGGCGTGCGCAATGCGCGGCTGATCTCGCCCGCCACGTCGTAGGGCACGCGCACCAGCTGCGCGGTGAAGTCGCCGTCCTCGTCGCTCAGGATCAGGTAGCTGGCCTGCGGGATGCGGTCGCAGGGGTTGCCCACCGCGCCCGTGTTGATGAGGAAGCGGCCCTGGTGCGTCAGGATGAAGGGGTGGTGCGCGTCGCCCATCACGGTCACATCGTGCGGGCCGAAGCGGTACATCGCGTTTTCGACGTTCTCACGCTCGTTGTTGAACATGGGCGTGACCACCCGGTCGATGGAAAACCGGCCGTGGTAGCCCAGGATCGTGCGTCCGCCCAGCCGCACCTCGACGGTCTCGGGCAGCGCGGTAATGTAGGCGCGGTCGTCCTCCGTCAGGCGCTGCACGTAGTAGGGCGCGCCAAATTTTTCGTACCCGCCCGCGAAGGCCTTGAGCACCAGCCGGTCCCAGTTGCCGTAGACGGCGCCGGTGCAGTTCTCCCGCAGCAGCCGCACCGCCTCGTGCACCGCGGGGCCCTTGCCCAGCACGTCGCCCAAGAAATAGCGCTCCGCAACGCCGCGGCGGTCGAGGTCGCGCAGCACCGCCTTCAGCGCGGTCAGGTTGCCGTGTACGTCGGACAGGAATGCGATGCGTCGGATCATAAGCCGCCTCCTTTGGAATGGAAAGGGCGACCCATCATGTCAGGTCGCCCAGTTTTTCGTAGATGTCGCGCACCTGCCGGTGCAGCTGGTTGCGCAGCGCCAGGCGTGAGTAGCGCTCCAGCGCCGTCTCAATGCCCTCGGACTCGATAAAGCGCATGAAGGACACGGTGCGCGGGTCGTCCGACACCTGATAGCGATAGGCGCACGCGATGACGCGGGCCAGCGTGTCGGGATGGCCGCCGTGCTTGAGGCACAGCAGCGCCGCGCCCACCAGGCGGTCCTGCGGGCCCACCTTGCGCGGCGTGTCCGAGCCCAGGCGGTTGATGGTGTCGCCCAGCAGCGGGTTGTCGATCACCTGCAGGATGCGCTCGTTCCATTCCTCCATCTCGTCCTGAGCAAAGCCGTATTCGCCGCAGAGGCCGACGGAGGACTCGCGCAGCGCGTCCAGCACGCCCTGCTTGATGTCGGGGTTGCGCATGGCCTCGGTGGCCCAGACGTAGTGCCACGGCGCGGACAGATAGGCGATGGCGGCGTAGGCGGTGTTGAAGGTGAACATCTTGCGGTGCGCCTCAGCGTCCAGGTGGAAGGTCAGGCGGATCTTCTCGGAGCGGGGCGGCTCGCCCTTGAAGGCGGTGGCGTCCATGGGCATTTCGGGGTAGCCGTTGGTCAGCACGCCCAGCGGGTCGCGCTCGGCCAGGTTGTCGGGCAGCTCCGGACACATGCAGATGGCCACCGTCTCCACGATGCCCACGCGCCGGTGCACGTAATCCAGCGCGCTGCCGCCCAGCATGTTTTCAAAGTAGTTCTGCAGCTTGTGCTTGGCGTCGATGTGATTGATGCACAGCAGGATGTCCAGCGGCTCCTCGGGGGTCTCCATCGCCTTGCGCGCGATGCACACCGCCAGCAGCTGCGCCACGGACTCCAGCTGCCCAAAGGGGATGGCCAGCATGATGAGCATGCCCTTTTGCGCCACCAGATCGGAAAGCTCCCCCTCGGCGCTCAGGGGCAGCGCGTCAAAGCCTTCGATGGTCACGGTTTCAAAGTAGGTCTTGCGCGCCTTGTAGATGGTGTAGCCGCCCGCGTTGCACAGGCGCTCCACGCGCGCTTCGTCGCTGTCAACAAACGTAAGATGGCATCCGGCGCTGGCCAGGATCTCCGCGCAAAAGCCGCGGCCCATCTTGCCTGCGCCAACGATCATCGCCGCTCTATTAGACCCCATGCTCGACCTCCATGCAAATCCTGAACAAAGTATGAATTTATTTCTTAATTATAGCTTTCCCCGTTCGTTTTATCAAGAACCAGACCGTAAAGTTCGACAATTTTTACGCACGCCCGCGAGTTTCAATATGCGAAACGCGGTTTCGAAAATGGTTGCAGCGCCCGGGGGTTTATGCTATACTTTATTTGTTGAAACGCGGTTTTGCAATGTAAAACCGTGCGCAGGGAGGGGATCAGATCATGGAAAAAGCCACCGTTCAGTCCATAGACCGCGCCTTGTCCATCATCGAGGCGCTGGCAGGGGAGAAGGAGGGCCTTGGCGTGACGGAGATCTCCACGCGCGTGGGTCTGCACAAGTCCACGGTGCATCGCCTGCTGTCGGCGCTGGGCGAGCGCGGCTACGTTGAGCAGCGCAGCGGCGGCGCCTACCGGCTGGGCATGAAGATCGTGGAGCTGAGCAGCCTCTACCTCAACCAGGTGGAGCTCAAGACCGAGGCGCAGCCCTATCTGCGCCGCCTGCTGCAGCTGACCAAGCAGCCCGTGCACCTGTCCATGCTCGACGGCCTGGAGATCGTCTACATCGACAAGATCGAGACCATCCACTCCATCCGCATGTACTCGCAGATCGGGCGGCGGTCGCCCGCGCTGTGCACGGCGTCCGGCAAGGCGCTGCTCAGCGGCCTGCCGGACGCGGAGCTGTGCGAGCGCATC
Source organism: Candidatus Spyradocola sp. (assembly GCA_034113365.1). Taxonomy (GTDB): domain Bacteria; phylum Bacillota; class Clostridia; order Christensenellales; family UBA1750; genus Spyradocola. The sequence continues at coordinate 18,228 of JAXEXP010000101.1, read as the reverse complement.
CGCTCCACCAAGCTGCCCACCTACACCTCGCGCTCCATCACCGACCCCGAGGCGCTCATCAAGGAGGTGCGCCTGACCCGCCAGCGCGGCTGGTCGCGGGACGATCAGGAGCACGAGCCGGGCATCCGCTGCATCGCGGCGCCCATCTACGACTACCGCGGCAACATCATCGCGGCGGTCAGCACCGCGGGGCTCAAGCAGATCATCACCCCCGCGCGGGATGAGGAGATCGCGGGCTTTGTGATGGACGCGGCGCTGTCCATCTCCCGCCGCATGGGCTACCGCGACTGATCCAATCGTACCCAATGGACGCAGCAGGCGCGGGTGCGCCGCGCTTAGTGTGCGTCCGCATAAATATATTTTATGCGTTCAGCATAAAGAAGGAGTGTACCTCAATGGCAAAAATCGTTACCTTCGGTGAAATCATGCTCCGCCTGGCCCCCCAGGGCTACCAGCGCTTCCAGCAGGCGCACTGCTTTGACGCGGTGTACGGCGGCGCGGAGGCCAACGTGGCCGTTTCGCTGGCCAACTACGGCATGGACGCCCACTACGTCACCGCCGTCCCCGCCAACCCCATCGGCGACGCGGCGATGAACGCGCTCAAGACCTTCGGCGTGGACGTGTCCGACGTCGTGCGCTCCAACAAGCGCCTGGGCATCTACTTCTGCGAGAAGGGCGTGTCCATGCGTCCCTCCAAGGTGGTCTATGACCGCGCCGATTCCGCCATCGCCAACGTCAAGCCCGGCGACTTTGACTGGGACAAGATCTTCGAGGGCGCCGACTGGTTCCACTGGACCGGCATCACCCCCGCGCTGTCCGACGGCACTGCCGCGGTCGTGCTGGAGGCCTGCAAGGCCGCCAAGGCCCACGGCGTCAAGATCAGCTGCGACCTGAACTACCGCAAGAACCTGTGGAGCCGCGAGAAGGCCGGTCAGGTGATGGGTGAGCTGGTTCCCTACGTTGACGTGCTGATCGCCAACGAGGAGGATTCCGCGGACGTGTTCGGCATCCACGCCGACAAGACCGACATCAACTCCGGCAAGCTGGACGTCGAGGGCTACAAGTCCGTCGCCCGTCAGCTGGTGGAGCGCTTTGGCTGCGAGAAGGTCGCCATCACCCTGCGCGAGTCCCTCTCCGCGTCCGACAACAACTGGTCCGGCATGCTCTACGACGGCAAGTCCGGCGAGATCTCCATCTCCAAGAAGTACTCCATCCGCATCGTGGACCGCGTCGGCGGCGGCGACAGCTTCGGCTCCGGCCTGATCTACGCGCTGCTGGCGGGCTACGACAACCAGGGCGCCGTGGAGTACGCCGCTGCGGCCTCCGCGCTCAAGCACACCATCGAGGGCGACTTCAACATGGTCACCGTGGCCGAGGTCAAGTCCCTGATGGGCGGCAACGCCTCCGGCCGTGTGCAGCGCTAAGCACAGCACAACCGCATAATCAAAAGGAACGATCGGTTTATCCGGTCGTTCCTTTTCTGTAAATAAAAGTGTCTGCGCCAGAGTATCGGCCTGAAATCCCTTGGCCTCCCCTTGAGGGGAAGCTCAGACTGTCAAAAACTCACGCAAAACATAACGGTGCGCATCCTTTGGCTTCCCCTTGAGGGGAAGCTGGCGCCCGCAGGCGACTGATGAGGTGTCCGTCAAGTACTACCCATCCCCAGAAGCAAGAAACCCGCTTTATCTATCAGTCCTACTGGTCGCGCAGCCTGGCGAAGATCATGCGGCCCGCGGAGGTCTGCAGCACCGAGGTCACCACCACCCACGCGGTCTGCCCGATGACGCGCCTGCCGCTCTCCACCACGATCATGGTGCCGTCGTCCAGGTAGGCCACGCCCTGGTTCTGCTCCTTGCCCTCGCGCACGATCTGCACGGACATCTCCTCGCCCGGCAGCACCGCGGGCTTGAGCGCGTTGGCCAGGTCGTTGATGTTGAGCACCCGTATGCCCGACACGTCCGCCACCTTGTTGAGGTTGTAGTCGGTGGTCAGCACGCTGCCGCCGCGCAGCCTGGCCAGCTTCAGGAGCTTGACGTCCACCTCGTCCGTGTCGTCAAAGTCCTGCTCGTCCACGCGCACGTCCATGTCCAGCTCCTTCTGGATGCGCGCCAGCACGTCCAGGCCCCGCCTGCCGCGGTTGCGCTTGAGCGGGTCGGCGGAGTCGGAGATGTGGCGCAGCTCCTTGAGCACGAAGTTGGGGATGATCAGCGTCCCCTCGATAAACCCCGTCTTGCACAGGTCGAAGATGCGGCCGTCGATGATGACGCTGGTATCCAGCAGCTTGACCGCCGCACTGCGCGCCTCGGGGATGGCGTTGGCCTTTTCCGTCTGCTGCTGCAGCCTGCGCACCCAGGAAAAGTTCAGCTCCCGCCAGCGCTTGACGCCGATGGTGGTGCCCAGGTACCCGAAGAGCACATAGACGGCGATGCCGATGAGCGTGGCCACCCACGTAGAGTACCCCGACAGGAACACGAACGTGATCAGAAATGCGATCAGCAGGCCCACCAGTAGGCCCGCGCAGCCGAAGATCATGTCGATCATCGGCACCTTGGACAGCTTGCCCTCGATCCAGCGCATCAGCCGGATGAACGCCATGGAGCACGGGAGAGAAAAGAAATAGGATAATACCGCTAAGATTCCCACGCCCAGTACATAGGCAAGCAGCGAGATCCACGGGTAGACGCTGGCGTGGTCCGGCGTGAGCAGCTGGATCTCCACCATGAAGGAGAGCAGCTCCCGGACAAGGCCTGCGCCCAACAGCGCGCCCAGCACCGTCAGCAGCAGGCGCGTGTGTTTTTTAGGCAATGCAGTCACCTCCGTTTTGGATAAGAATTTGGGCTCAGAACAGCAGCGCCAGCGCCTCGGCCAGCGTGGACACGCCGCGCACCTCCACGCCCTCGGGCACGTGCAGCGCGCGCAGGTTGCTCTTGGGCACGATCAGGTGGACAAAGCCCATGCGCACGCACTCGGACACGCGGCGCTCCATCATGCCCACCGCGCGCACCTCGCCCGTCAGCCCCACCTCGCCGATGAGCACCCAGTCGGGCGGCAGCGGCTTGTTGCGCAGCGAGGAGACCACGGCGGCCGCCAGCGGCAGGTCGCAGGCGGGCTCGTCCAGCTCCAGACCGCCCGCCACGTTGACGTAGACGTCCTGGTTGTAGAGCATCAGCCCGGCGCGCTTTTCCAGCACCGCAAGCAGAAGCGCCATGCGGTTGTAGTCAAAGCCCAGCGCCTGCCTGCGCGGGTTGCCAAAGGGCGAGGGCGCGACCAACGCCTGCAGATCCACCAGCACCGGGCGCGTGCCCTCCATGGACACCGCCACCGCCGACCCCGACGCGCCGGGGATGCGGCCGGAGAGCAGGAATTCCGAAGGGTTGGGCACCTGCTCCATGCCGGTCTGCTCCATGCGGAACACGCCGATCTCGTTGACGGAGCCAAAGCGGTTCTTTGCCGCGCGCAGGATGCGGTACTCCTGATGGCGGTCGCCCTCAAAGTAGAGCACGGCGTCCACCATGTGCTCCAGCACGCGGGGACCGGCCAGCGCGCCTTCTTTAGTGACGTGCCCCACCAGGAAGATCGTCACGCCCGACTGCTTGGCGGCGCGCATCAGGATGCCCGTGGCCTCGCGCACCTGCGAGACCGAGCCGGAGGTGGTGTTCTTGCCCGGCACGTACACGGTCTGGATGGAGTCCACGATCATGTAGTCGGGCGAAAGCGCGGCTCTGTGCGCCTCGATCTCGTCCAGGTTGGTCTCGCTGAGCACGTACATGCCGCTGGAGCCCACGCCCAGGCGGTTGGCGCGCATCTTGATCTGCCGGGCGGATTCCTCGCCGGAGACGTACAGCACGCGCGCACCCTGTCCGGCCAGCAGCGCCGACACCTGCAGCAGCAGCGTGGACTTGCCGATGCCCGGGTCGCCGCCGATGAGCACCAGCGACCCCGGCACGATGCCGCCGCCCAGCACGCGGTCGAACTCCTCGATGCCGCAGCGGGCGCGCTCCTCGGCGGTCTCCTCGATCTGCGTCAGAGTCCTGGCGGGCGCGGTGGGCGCGGAGACGGTGCTCCTGCGCAGCGGGCCGGTCGTGGGCGCGGCGGCAGGGGCGGCCTCCTGTTCCTCCATTTTGTTCCAGGCGCCGCAGGACGGGCAGCGGCCCATCCACTTTGCGGACTCGTAGCCGCAGTCCGTACAGACGTAGAGCAGTTTATTCTTGGGCATGATGACCTCTCGATTGGGCAGGATGTGGGTGGGAAGGCTTAAATCCGCTACTCGAAGTACGGCACGCTCAGGTAGTCCAGATGGTCGCCGCCCTCTGCGGACTTGTTGAACCACACGACGCGGCGCCCCGACACGACGGGCATGATGCCGCGCTCGCCCGGGCGGTTGAGGCGGGCGTAGGTGTCGGTGTTGTAGAAGTAGGCGTAAATGCCGCCGTCCTGGCCGAACACCAGCATCTCGTCGCCCAGTGCGTAGGTGATGACGCCCTGTGCGATGCGCCGCGCTTCGTCCCCGACCTTCAGGTACAGCGTCGAGTCGGGTGCCTTGTTCTTGTCGATCCACGCCCAGACCTCGCCGTTGGTGATGGGATCGTGCACATACATGCCCGGGCAGTATACGCTGGGCTCGTAGTCGTCCTGCGCAAACATCTCCAGGTCGCAGTAGTAGATGGCGCTCCGCTCGCCGTTTCGTATGCTGTCCTCCTCGGTCTGGTTGGGGTCGGAGGCCGCCCAGATGATCTGCGTGTCGTAGATGCCCGGCGCGGACACGCCGTAGGTGGACATCATGCGCTCGATGGACTCTGCAAAGCCCGGGATGGACGCGTTCTCCTCGGAGACCAGATCCACCACGTACAGGCGCTCTTCCTTTTCCTCGTTCTGCTCGACCCACATCAGGTAGTCCTGCGACAGGCGCAGCTTGGGCACTGCAAAGGAGCATTCCTTGATGAGCCGGGGCTGCGCGCCCTCTACCGTGCGGTCCAGCACGTAGATGGCGTTCTTGCCGCTCTGGTCGGTGTCCAGCCAGGCGATGTAGTTGGAGTTGAGCACGGTTTCAAAGATCTCGCCGTCCTTGAGCTGGACCTTGGCAACCTCGGTTTCCGTGTCGGTGTCCAGATCGTAGAGGTATAGCGTCTTGAGCAGCGGCTCCAGCAGCGAGCCCGTGCCCGCCGAGTACACCATCTCGTGGCCGAACACATCGGGCGTGTTGACGCTGCGCTCCCTGGACTTGATCTCCACAACGCCGCCGGACAGATCCAGCGGGTTGTCGAGCGACGAGCCCTGCTGCGCATCCGGCGCGGGCGTCGCCTGCTCGGTCACCTGAAGCGGATCGTCCGAGCCCGCCTGCGCGGGGGTGTCCGCGGGCGCGGCGACGGCGGGCTCCTCACGCCCTGCGCGCGCGGCGCAGGCGCGGATGCCGAACACCGCCGCAAACAGCAGCACCACGATCAGCAGTCCCGTCACGATCACCGCCGACCAGCGTATATTTTCCAGGCCGATGCCCGGCCCCTTGCTCTCATTCCGGTAAGAACGACCGCGCCGCTGCGGCTTGTTCGTCATAGTCCAGCGCTCCTTTCGCGTATGCCCGCCCGGGTATACTCATACACCATACAGTATACCACAAAGACCCGCGGTTGGTACAGTGCGATTTTGCGGATTCGGCCTGGAGAAAAAAGGACGCGCCTGTGATCGGGCGCGCCCCTCGTTGCCGTTTTCCCTATGCGTTCACATTCCCCTGACGCTGCGCGCGGACCTTCAGCGCGTGCGCGCGCTCCTGCTCGGGCTTGACCCGCCACGCCACCGCGATGTTTGCCAACGAAAGGAATGCCGCGATGAAGAACACCCACTGGCTGCCCCAGTACTGCCACACAAACCCGCCCGCCGTCGCCGCGAGTATGGACACGATGTGCTCCAGCGACACGCCCGTGGACAGCGTCGCGGTCACCTCGTCCTCGTCCAGCGCGATGGAGCGCAGATAGATCGCGTTGACCATGCCGATCTGCATGCTCATGCGGTCGAGTATGAACAGCACATACACCATCAGCACCGGCCAGCCCACCGACGGCAGTCTGCCCGCATTGATGCCCATCACAACCAGACCGTAGAGCACATACACGCTGATGAAGGTCAGCGCGTCGACGTACATCATCTTCTTGATGCCGAATCTGTCCATCCACTTGCCCAGCGCCGTCATAAAGAAGATGCAGATGAAGCTCGACACGATGGCCAGCATCGCGGTCACGTCCGCGCCCTTGCTCAGCAGATCCACGATCACCCAGGTGCCGTACACGAACGCGATCTGCTTCTGCACGCCGCGCACCACGGTGAGCATGTAGTAGTACTTGTATTCCCTGCGGAACACCAACCGGAATTTCCGCCTGTGCACGGGCTGCGTCGCGCCGGCGCGGCGGTTGAGCAGCACCAGCGCCGCCAGCGCCAGCGCAAAGCAAACCGCCCCGATCAGGAACGGCAGCTTGATGGGCGCGGAGAAGGAGAACCACCCCAGCCGGAAGCCGAAGAACACCACGATTGCCGCGACAAACCCCACCGCCTGCTTGATGGCGTTGTACTGCCCCATGCGCTTGCCGATGCGGTCGGGCTCGGCCAGCGACATGCCGATGGAGTCCGACAGCGGCACGAACAAGTGGATGCCCGAGGAGTAGAGGAATAGAAAGATCAGCATCACGCCAAACGCCGGCGTGAACAGCCCCAGCACCGTCAGCCCGATCACACCCAGTATCTGCGCCACCATCGACGCGCGGATGTCGCCCAGCGCGGACAGCGCCGCGATCGCAATCGCGCACAGGAACCCCGGCATCTCGCGCGGGAATTCTATGAAGCCGCGCTGCACCGCGTCCACATGATAGGCGTCCTTGAAGTAGTTGGCCAGTATGCTGTCCGAAAAACCGTTACCCAGCGCCACCAGCGCGATCACCGCCATGTACAGCAGCATGGCGGGCGTCATGTCCTTGAGCCACTTTTTCATGTTTTATCCCCCAGTTTCTGTTTATTTAGATGCCGCAAATGTACCGATCCGACCACAGCTGCGCCTCGACGTAGTGCTTCCCCGCAGCATCCAGCAGCGCCCGCAGTCCGCCGTGCGCCTGCAGACGCCTGCACAGCATGTCCACAGTCAGCAGCTCTACGCCCCCGTTCCGCTGAAATTCCGCGCCGCTGTCGCCTATGGTGAAGCTGACGTGCGCCGCGCCGATGTCCCGCAGAAACAGCCGCGTCTCCACGCCGCCCGCGAACCACTGCCGCAGATAATCGCTGCCCTCCAGCACAAAGGACAGCGGATGCTCTGCCTCCGGCTGCCCGCCCAGCACGAGAAAGCGCGCGTGCAGGTACGCGTCCTGCCGGGTACGCCGCGCGTAGTAGTTCTCAAAGTCCGCAAAGCGGTAGAACGCCAGTGGTGTCCGGGTGCGCCTCGGCCAGACTGCGCGCCAGCGAAAACGCCTCCGCCTTGGGCAGGCGTATGATGTTGCGCAGGGGCACGCAGTCGGGGTGGCAGTAGTTCACCAGCACAAGCTCCCGGAAGGGCTTCATTGGTTGAGCGCAGCCCACTCGGCGCGCACCTGCTCGATGAGCGCCGCAGCGCCCGCGGCGACGTAGCGCTCGCCCAGCTCCTTTGTGGCCTTGCGGGGGTCGTCCTGCACGGAGAAATCCGGCGCGGGATGGCCCGCAAACGCGCTGCCGTCGGCCATGCCCATCTTCCACATGATGATGGGCTCGCCCTCGGGCGGCAGCTTGCTGAGGTCCACGCTGTCGGTCAGCGCCATCATCGTGGCGATCTCGGCGCAGTTGGCGTGGCCGGGATCCTCGCCCTCGTAGCCCAGCGACGCCGCCGGGAAGCCCACCACCACATGCGTGTCCGTCTCGCCGTTGAACTCCGCCGCGATGCGCCTGGAGCTCTCGATCTGCCCGTAGGCGCCGTGGCCGTTTACGATGACCACCATTTTGTAGCCCTGCTTGACCAGCAGGCGCAGGTATTCGCGCAGCACCATCGCGAATATGTCCTCGCGGAAGTAGTAGGACGGCACAGAGTTCAGCGGAAAGTCCATGCCCAGTATGTACTGATCGGTGTCTGCAAAGCCCATGTTGGCCAGATCCTGCGGCTGACGCTCGCGCTCGGTGCCGATGTAGAGCGGGGGCAGCACCACGCCGCCCACCTCTCTGGCGCAGCGCTTGGCGGCCTCGTAGGCGGTCAGCGGGTCGGTGCCAAAGGGCGCGGCGGGGCCGTGCCACTCCAGCGGGCCGGCCGCAAGGTAGGCGATGGAGCAGCGCTCCTTTTCCGCCACGATCTGATCGGGACGCATCAACTCCAGCTGAATCTCACGCATAATGGGGTTCCTCCTGTCGGTTTTCTGTGTATGTATAGAATAACACGGTTTTAACACGCATGCAATCGGAAATGCACCGCCGCGCCGTTGCCGTTTTTGTCGAAATGGCTTACAATAAACTGGATATAAACAGATAAAGGATGGTCTTGCCCCGTGTCACAGTATGTTTCCGTGATCCTCAATCAGGTGCTGCTGATGCTGATCCTCGTGGTGGCGGGCGTCGTCGCCTACAAGACGCATGTGGTGACCAAGGAGGGCAGCAAGCACCTGTCCAACCTGCTGGTGCTGGTGGTCAGCCCTGTGGTGATCTTCGTGTCCTACCAGAGGGACTTTGACGTGGAGATGCTCAAAGGCCTCGGGGAGGCCTTCGGCCTGTCGCTGCTGGGCTTTGGCATCGCGATGCTGGTGGCCTACCTGTGCCTGCGAAAGAACGGCAGGTACGACGCGGTGATCGAGCGCTTCTCGGTGATCTACTCCAACTGCGGCTTCATGGGCATCCCGCTGGTGGACGCGATGTTCGGCTCCGAGGGCGTGTTTTACCTCACCGCCGTCATCACCGCCTTCAACCTGCTGGTGTGGACGCACGGCGTGCTGTCCTTTACCGGCGGCTCGGGCTTTACCGTAAAGGGCTTTTTCAAGGCGTTGTGCTCGCCCTCCATCATCGCGGTGCCGCTGGGGCTGCTGTGCTTCCTGCTGCGCCTGCGCGTGCCCGACGTGGCGTATAGCGCGCTGGACTACATCGCGGGCATGAACACGCCGCTTGCGATGATCGTGGCGGGCGCGACGGTGGCGCAGACCAACCTGCTGAAGGTTTTCGCCAAGCCGCGCACCTACTACATCAGCCTGCTCAAGCTCATCGTGGCGCCGCTGCTGATCGTGCTGGCCTTTTCGCTGTTCCATCTGCCCACCATCATCACCCTCACCGTGGCGCTGGCCATGGCCGCCCCCGCCGGCGCGATGGGCACGATGTTCGCCATCCGCTACGACCGCAACGCCCCCTACGCCTCGGAGATCTTCGCGGCCACCACGATCCTGTCCGCGCTGACGCTGCCGTTGATCGTCTGGGTGGCGGGGATGGTGCTGTAATCTCCCCAAAAAGCAAAAAACAAGCCTTTCCGAAGCATTTACCGCCCCGGAAAGGCCTTTCTTTATGCAGATTTACATCGTCTCCAGCGCCTCGGCGACCCAGTCGATGCGCTCGATGCCGATGTCGCCCGGCAGCGTGCAGTCCGCGCCGATCATGTAGCCGGTGTCCGAGTCAAAGGAGGCGGCCAGGCTGCGCACGAAGGTCTGCACCTGCTGCTTGGTGCCGGTGTAGAGCACGCCACCCTTGCGGTTGTCGCAGCCGCCCAGCACGGTCTTGCCGCCGAAGAACGCGCGGCCGCGCACCAGGTCCATGTTCTCGACGAACACCGCCCAGTTGATGACCTTGGCCGGGTAGTCCTGCCAGTTCTCCAGCCGGTTGGGGATGCCCGCCCAGCCGCAGCAGTGCAGTATGTTGTAGGGGCTGAACTTGTTGGCGTGCGAGAGCACGGATTTATCCGAGGGGGTGATGTAGGCGCGATACATCTCGCCCGTCATGCGGTCCTTTTCGCCGCCCTGCACGCAGTAGTACACGCCGTCGCAGCCCGCCTCGGTCATCATCAGCTCGCACAGCGTGGAGTTGTCCTCGGCGATGACGTCCAGCGCGTAGGAGATGGCCTCGGGGTTCTCGCGCAGGTGCGCCATCACCAGCTCGTCGCTGGTGCCAAAGCGGATGGAGGAAAAGGGAGCAAACACGTTGTAGAACACGGGCAGATTGTCGTCCTTGAGCCCGTCGCGGATGGCCTTGACGCGGTCCACCTGCTCGCGGATGAAGGGGTGGTCCTTGCCCAGGGGCTTGAGCTTGAGCCAGTCGGACGCCACGCGCACCTGCTGGGCCAGCGGGTTGGGATAGTCGAAATAGCCGTCGCACATGACCTTGGCCATATCCACATTGGCATGATTGTAGTAGTCCAGGTGCGCCTGCACGCAGGCCTGCCCCAGCTTTTTATCCTCCGGGAAGTGGAACCAGAAGCCGACGGGCGGCCGGTCGATGGGCAGATGATTCATACACGCAAGAACACGTTCACGCTTTTCCACAGGATGCTCCCCCAATCAGTTCGTTTTCACAAAATCTCTGTATACAGCAGTCCATATACAGTATAGTACAACTTAACCAAAAATTCAAATATTATTATTTGGTGGAAATCACAGCCCCGTTGCCGTATAATAGAGGCGAGCAAAATCCATTCACGGAGGAAATCAATATGTCGAAAAACATTGCCCTGACCCCGCCCATGGGATGGAACAGCTGGGACTGCTACGGCGCGGCCGTCACCGAGCAGGAGGTCAAGAACAACGCCGACTACATGGCAAAGCACATGCGCGCCCACGGCTGGGAGTACGTGGTGGTGGACATCCTCTGGTTCGACCCCGACGCCGAGGACTCGCAGTACACGCCCTACGGCGACATCTGCCTGGACGAGTACGGCCGCTGCGTGCCCGCGGTCAACCGCTTCCCCTCCGCAGCCGACGGCAAGGGCTTTGGCCCGCTGGCGGACTATGTGCACGGCCTGGGCCTCAAGTTCGGCATCCACATCATGCGCGGCGTGCCCCGCAAGGCCGTCTACGCCCGCTGCCCCATCAAGGGCACGAGCCTGACCTGCCGCGACATCGCCCACCGCAACGACAACTGCTCGTGGAACACCGACATGTACGGCGTGGACTGCATGCGCCAGGGCGCGCAGGAATACTACGACTCCATCTTCGAGCTCTACGCGCAGTGGGGCGTGGACTACGTCAAGGTGGACGACATCTCCTTCCCCTACCACGGCGGCGAGATCGAGCTGGTGCACAACGCCATCGAGCACTGCGGGCGCGACATCGTGCTCTCGCTCTCCTGCGGCCCCGCCCCGCGCGACAAGGCCGACCACCTGAGCCGCTACGCCAACCTCTGGCGCACCACCGGCGACTTCTGGGACGACTGGAACGACCTGTACCACGCCTTTGAGATCTGCCACCAGTGGGAGGGCGTGGGCGGCCCCGGGCACTGGCCCGATGCCGACATGCTGCCCTTTGGGCACCTGGCCATCCGCTCCACCGAGCGCGGCTGGGGTGATCGCTGGACGCACTTTACGCAGGACGAGCAGATCGCGCTGATGACGCTGTGGTGCCTCTTCCGCTCGCCGCTGATGGTGGGCGCGGAGCTCAACGACAACGACGACTTCACGCTGGACCTGCTCACCAACGACGAGGTCCTCGCGCTGCTGCGCGACAGCCGCAACGCGCGGCAGGTTTTCCGCGAGGAGCGCTACAACTACGCAGGCGAAACCATCGTCTGGCAGGCCGAGGATGAGGCGGGCAACACCTACTGCGCGGTGTTCAACTGCGGCCCCAAGCCGCGCGAGCTGGCCGTGCAGCTGGAGAGCACGCTGGCGCTGCCCTGCGGCGATTACACCGTCCGCGACCTGTGGGCGCACGAGAGCATCCCCGCCACCAATCGCGCCATCCCGCTGACCGTGCCCAGCCACGGCGCGCGCCTGGTCAAGATCACCAAGGCGTAACCGCGCCGGGAGGGAACACCACATGGACGCAAACCGCATCGCGGAGAACTGCCGCATCGTGCTGGACCGCCTGCGCACCGTGCATCTGCGCACCATCGCCGACTCCCAAGGCCCCGTGGTCTACATCTCCGACGCCTATCCCGGCGTCTGGCTGGAGCACGTCTACGACGGCGTGGTTTGGGCGCAGCTGACGGGCGAGACCGACGTCGCGCGCAACTACGTCAGCCTGTTCCTCGACCATCAGAGCGCGGACGGCCAGCTGCCCTGCTACGTCTGGCAGCACAAGACCGGCTATTCGCAGATCCAGGAATGCGTGTCCTTCGGCTCCATGGCGCTGGAGGTCTGGCGCATGACGCGCGATATGCAATTTCTGCAAAAGGCCTACGCGGGCTGCTGCCGCTGGGACGCGTGGCTGTGCACCCATCGCGGCGGCGAGAGGGGCCTCATCGAGATGTACAGCGGCTACGACACCGGCCACGACAACAGCGGCCGCCTGGACGGCATGGTCTATCAGGGCGAGGCCCCCGACGACGGTCAGGGAAAGCCCACCGACTGCCCCGTCGCCCCGCTGCTCGCGCCCGACATGAACGCCGTGTTCTACGGCGACCGCCGCGCGCTGTCGCAGATGGCGCAGGCGCTGGGGCTTGCGGAGGAAGCCGCGCGCTGGGACGCCCTCGCGCAGGACACGCGGCAAAAGCTCATCGAAACCTGCTACGACCCGCAGGACGAGTTCTTCTACGACGTCGATAAACACGGCCACATGCGCCGCTGCCGCAGCATCTCCATCACCAACGTGCTGAGCGAGGGCGTGATGGAGCAGTCCATGGCGGACCGCGTGTTCGACCGCCATTTCCGCGGCGGCAGGGGCTTTGACACGCCCTACCCGTGGCCGTCGGTCGCGGCGGACGATCCGCTGTTTGAAAAACGCCTGCCCGGCAACAGCTGGGGCTACTACTGCCAGGGCCTGACCATGCTCCGCACGCTGCGCTGGATGAAGCGCTATGGCTATGAAGCCGAGCTGCACCGCAATATGCAGAAATGGCTGGAGGCGTGGACGGACGCGCCGCTGCCCTTCGGCCAGGAGCTGGACCCGTTCACGGGCGCGCCGTCGCAGAGCTCGCCGTGGTACTCCGCCACGATGCTGTTCTGCCTCAGCGCCGCAAAGGAGCTGGGTCTGGCCGGAAACGCACTGTAAACACAGAACGACACAGACAAGGGGGATCAACATGCTCTACGAACTCAAAAACCTGCAGTCCCGCGCCGCCAACGGCGAAAACCAGCGCGGCGAAAAGGGAAGGGGCGGCATGGCGCGCGGCGGGCGCAAGGGCTGCCCGTCCATCTCGCCCGTAAAGGCGGGCAAGACCTACACGCTGCTGGACGCCGAGGGCAGCGGCATGGTGCGCCACATCTGGTTCACCTTCCCGCCGGACGACAAGCTGGCCATGCGCAACCTCATCCTGCGCATGTACTGGGACGGTCAGGACACCCCCAGCGTCGAGGCGCCCATCGGCGACTTCTTCGGCCTGCCCCACGGCGTGAACCGCGACATGCAGTCCGACTACGTGCAGGTCGTGGCGGGCAAGGCCTACAACTGCTGGATCCCCATGCCCTTCCGCACCCACGCGCGCATCACCGTGGAAAACGACACGGGCAAGGAGATCAACCACCTGTTCTACCAGATCGACTACACGCTGGGCGACGAAATCCCGCAGGACGCGGGCTACTTCCACGCGCAGTTCCGCCGCCAGAACCCCTGCCCCAAGTACGCCGACTACACCATCGCCGACATCCGCGGCAAGGGCGTGTACCTGGGCACCGTGCTGGGTGTGCGCTCGCTGTACACCAGGAGCTGGTGGGGCGAGGGCGAGATGAAGTTCTACCTCGACGGCGACAGCGACTATCCCACCATTTGCGGCACGGGCACCGAGGACTACATCGGCTTTGCCTGGGGCATGCTGGAAAAGTGCTGCCCCCAGACGGGCTGCCCCTGCTGCGACGACGAAAAGGGCCTTTACTCCATCTACCGCTTCCACGGCAGGGACCCCATCTACTTCCAGAACGCCCTGCGCCTGACCGTGCAGCAGATCGGCTGCGGCTCGCGCAAGGAGGTCAAGGCGGACTTCGGCGATCAGGCCGACATCTTCACCGCCTGGGGCGAAACCGATGCGTCCGATACCTGCTACTACGAGCGCAGCGACGACTACTGCTCCACCGCCTTCTGGTATCAGACCCTCCCCACCGCGCCCTTCCCGCCCTTCCCCGACCGCGAGGCCCGCTCCCGGGACATCTGAGCGCTGCGCACTGACCGGGCATATAACGCCAACTTAACACAGCTTGGGGTTGACAGCGCGGCGGATGCAGGATTATAATGCAGTCAATCGAATAAGCCGTGTGTGAAATGCGACGAAAGAGAAGAAGCATGGCGCGAGAGCGCAGAGAGCCGGTGGCAGGTGTAAACCGGCGTTGAGCCCATGCCGAGATCACTCTTGAGCAGAGCGCCGAAAGGGAGACCGAGTAAGTGGTTCCGGGACTGTCCCGTTACAGGCAGGAGGCTTGATGGAGCCTCGATGAGCGGATCGCTTCCGCAAGGAGCGGTCAAACCCGGGTGGTATCGCGTGGCAGCTGAAAATGGCGCCTCGTCCCAGAAAAAGAATGGGACGAGGCGTTTTTGCGTCGTCATAAAGCAGCGGTTTGAAGAGAAAATGTGATTTACAGGAGGTATTGGGAACATGACAGAACAGCTCAAGGAAATTGCCATTCGCTTAAAGACGCTCCGGCAGATCATGGACGTGACCGCCGAGGAGATGGCGCAGGTCTGCGGCGTGACGCAGGAGGACTACGACGCCTACGAGCGCGGCGACCGCGACTTCTCCTTCTCCTTCATCTACAACGCGGCCAACCGCCTGGGCGTGGACGTGGTGGACCTGATGAGCGGCGACTCCCCGAAGCTCTCCAACATGTGCGTGGTGCGCAAGGGCAAGGGCTTCAAGATCAACCGCCGCGCCGCCTACGACTACCAGCACATCGCCTACACCTTCCGCAACAAGAAGGTCGAGCCCTTCGTGGTCACCGTCGAACCCAAGCCCGAGGAGGAGACGCCCGTGCTGCACGCCCACGAGGGCCAGGAGCTGAATTTCGTCATCGAGGGCAGCATGGAGTTCTACATGGGCTCCACCACCACGGTGCTGAACGCCGGCGACAGCGTCTACTTCAACTCCGGCGTGCCGCACGCCATGCGCGCCCTCAACGGCGAGCGCGTGCAGTTCCTCGCCGTGGTCATGGGCGAGGTCGGAAAGTAAGGGCGGGGCGCCCGATTCAACGTAGAAAGGAAGTATGGAAACATGCCGCTTTATGAGAAATACGTCGGACGCAACCGCGACGACTTTGCAACGCTGGAGGATCTGCAGAAGAACTACAAGGTGACCGTCGGCGACGACTTCAACTACTCCTATGACGTCGTGGACGTCATCGCCGAGGAGACGCCCGACAAGCTGGCCATGCTGTGGGTCAGCAACGACGGCGTCGAGAAGCGCTTCACCTTCGACGACCTGCGCCGCCTGTCCAACAAGGCCGCCAATTTCTTCAAGTCCCAGGGCATCCACAAGGGCGACGCCGTGATGCTCGTGCTGCGCCGCAACTACCAGTTCTGGTACACCATGCTGGCGCTGCACCGCATCGGCGCCATCGCCATCCCCGCCACCCATCTGCTCACCGCCAAGGACTACATCTACCGCGCCGACGCCGCCACCGTCAAGATGATGGTCGTCACCGCCGACGGCGACGCCACCGACCACGTCAACGAGGCCATGCCCCAGTGCAAGACCGTGCAGGCCTACGCGGTGGACAACCACAAGAACGCCGGCCCGAACTGGCTGGACTACGACGCGCTGGTCGAGCAGCAGAGCGACGAGTTCCCCCGCCCCACCGGCGAGGACGCCACCCACTCCGCCGAGCCCATGCTGATGTTCTTCACCTCCGGCACCACGGGCTACCCCAAGATGGTGTGGCACGACCACACCTACCCGCTGGGCCACATCCTCACCGGCTGCTTCTGGCACCGCGTGGTGGATGGCGGCCTGCACTTCACCATCTCGGATACGGGCTGGGGCAAGGCGCTCTGGGGCAAGATCTACGGCCAGTGGCTGGGCGGCAGCGCCGTGCTGACCTACGACTTTGACAAGTTCAGCGCCCCCGACATCCTCTCCAAGATGGAAAAGTATGGCGTCACCACCTTCTGCGCGCCGCCGACCATGTACCGCTACTTCATCAAGGAGGACCTGACCAAGTACGATCTTTCCAAGCTGACCCACTGCACCACCGCGGGCGAGGCGCTCAACCCCGAGGTGTACAACCAGTGGCTCAAGCAGACGGGCCTGAAGATCTTCGAGGGCTTCGGTCAAACCGAGACCACGCTGTGCATACTCAACGCCTACCCCTGGATGCAGCCCCGCCTGGGCTCCATGGGCCTGCCCTCCCCGGGCTGGCGCATCGTGGTGGTCGATCCCGACGGCGAGGAGTGCCCCGCGGGCGTCACCGGCGAGATCTGCGTGCGCACCGACGGCGGCAAGCCCTTTGGCCTGTTCTCCGGCTACTACCGCGATGAGGAGCTGACCAAGAAGGCCTGGCACGACGATCTGTACCACACCGGCGACACCGCCTACAAGGACGAGCTGGGCTTCCTGTGGTACGTCGGCCGCGTGGACGACGTCATCAAGTCCTCCGGCTACCGCATCGGGCCGTTCGAGGTGGAGAGCGCGCTGATGGAGCACCCCTCCGTGCTGGAGTGCGCCGTCACCGGCGTGCCCGACCCCGACCGCGGCTTCGTGGTCAAGGCCACCATCGTGCTGGCCAAGGGCTACGTTGGCTCCCCCGAGCTGACCAAGGAACTGCAGAACCACGTCAAGCACTCCACCGCGCCGTATAAGTACCCGCGCATCATCGAGTACGTCGACGAGCTGCCCAAGACCATCTCGGGCAAGATCCGCCGCGTCGAGATCCGCCAGAACGACATGGCCAAGCATCAGGCCGACAAGCCCAAGTAAACCCCCGCATTTTCAATAAAATCTCGGAAGAAGGAGGACGTAAATATGATCACCGGCAGTTTCGACGACAAGACCCAAGCCAAGCTCAACCCTGACCTGACCGCCAATGCCCCGAAGGTGGACGCGTGCATTATTACGTTCTCCAAGCGCATCGAGCAGTATGTGCTGGAAAATAACCCCTGCACGCAGCTCGGCTGGAGCCGCTGTTCCTGCGGCGACATGCCCATCTACTGCTTCGACCACGCGGGCAGGCGCTTTGCGTTCTTCCTCAGCTATGAGGGCGCGGCGATGTGTACCGCGATGGTGGAGGACACCCATGTGCTGTTCTCTACCGACAAGTACGTGCTCTTCGGCGGCGCGGGGTGTCTGAATAAGGACATCGCGCGCGGCAAGGTAATGGTGCCCACCGCAGCATACCGCGACGAGGGCACCTCCTACCACTACGCGCCCGCCTCGGACTACGTGGACATGCCAAACGCCCCCGTCGTGGAGGCCTTTATGCAGGAAAACGGCCTGCCCTACGTGCTGGGCAGGACGTGGACCACCGACGCCATCTTCCGCGAGACCGAGGGCAACATGATCAAGCGCAAGGCCGAGGGCTGCATCTCCGTTGAGATGGAGAGCGCGGGCGTGCAGGCGATGTGTACTTTCCGCGGCCTGCAGCTGTACGCCTTCTTCACCTCCGGCGACCTGCTCGACGCCCCCAAGTGGGACGCGCGCATGAAGGAGGGTCAGGTCGAGCACACGCAGCACGACCCGGGCCACTTTGAGATCGCGCTGGCGCTGGCGCAGTACGTTTCCGAGAGATAGCTGCAAATAGTTTTGCAGAAACAAAAGAGCCGTGATCCCCAGGCTTCCCCTTGAGGGTTCACCCGGAGGGGCGAAGCCCTGGAGGCCGAGCGTTTCCCCATAAACAGTCCAGTGGACTGCTTATGGGGAATAAGCCGACCGAAACACCGGGCTTTCCTGAAGGGGAAGCACGGTGCGGAGCGGGAAGCTGTCGCCGCAGCGACTGATGAGGTGTCCGTCCAGCGCCATCCCACCCCCGGACGCGCTGAATCACGCCCCCTGCATTTTCCGTCCCCATTGCGACGGGCAAAGGCCGGTATGTTCATCCAACATGCCGGCTTCAGCCTGTCAAAAAACAGGCATGTGCTCCCCGGGGATGCATGAAGGGGCCGCAGCCCCTTCATCTTCAATCCGCAGGCGGGGGCGTGTACCCCGCCGAGGAGCGATTTTCTGTACGCTAGGAAAGAATAAGCTGGACGA
>JAXEXP010000100.1:0-10497 GCA_034113365.1 Candidatus Spyradocola sp. | reverse complement strand
GTTCTTCATCCATAGGCAGATGGAAAATCGCTTCCGATACAGAAAAATTCGTGTGCGGCAAGGCCGTGCGCGAATTTTTCTGCAATTCGAAAAAGATGAGTATTCATCTTTTTCGAGCCTGTCGACTTTGTCGACAGGCTGCGGCCCCCGATTTCTTCCCGAAAAAGAAGAAATCGAGGGCCGTTTCGCACCGTTATTTGACCTCATCCAGCCCCAAAATCCACGCCTCGACGTCCTTCCTGCTGCGCAGCACCACTACCTTTTCCGGGTAGTTCATCGCCCGCGCCCGCGTTCCGTTGCGGCCCGTTTCGTATTCGTTGAGCCAGCGGAACATCGCGCGCAACATCTTCAGATGCGGCCTGTAAATGCAAGGTTCCAGCCCCAGACGCTGCTTGATCCAGCGCAGAAGGATGCGCTTTTTTCGCACAAAAAGCGGCAGATCCAGCAGCACGATCTGATCGGCACGCGCCATTCCTTCCGCAAACTGTGCGCGCCCCGCGTCCTCCATGATGTAGTTTTCCTGCTCAAGCGCCTCCAAAAACCGGCGCTCGATCTCCGCCTCCGGACGCCTTTTGTTGCCCCACGAGTCGGTCGGGTCCTCCTCGTAGACCACCTCATCCAGGCAATAGCAGGGCCACCCCGTGCGCTGGGATGCGCGCCTTGCCAGCGTGGATTTGCCGCTCCCAACCGAGCCTGTGATGTAGATGCGCATGAGCCAATCGCTCCTTTTCTGCATGAAAATCAGGGTCAAGTGGTATGATTTTAGCATCCGCAGAACCAGAATTCAAGACTTTTCGCGGGCGCATAGCTGTGATATAATCTACCAAAACCGTTGTGTACTGTGTGTCACGGAAGGAGAAACAAGCATGAAAAAGATTCGCATCGGCATCGCCGGGTACGGAAACCTTGGCAGGGGCGTGGAGCTGGCGCTCGCACAGAACGAGGACATGGAGCTGGCGGGCGTGTTCACCCGCCGCGATCCCGCGAGCCTGAAGCTGCTCACCCCGGGCGCAAAAGCCTACGCAATCGACGACGCCGCGGCCATGCAGGACGCCATCGACGTGATGATCCTCTGCGGCGGCAGTGCCACCGATCTGCCCGCGCAGGGCCCCGCGTTTGCCCGCCTGTTCAACACCATCGATTCCTTCGATACCCACGCAAAGGTGCCCGAATACTTCGCCGCAGTGGACGCCGCGGCACGCGAAAATGGCCATATTTCCGTCATTTCCGTGGGCTGGGACCCTGGTCTGTTCTCGCTCAACCGGCTGTACACGGGTTGCGTGCTGCCGCAGGGGCGCGATTACACCTTCTGGGGCAGCGGCGTTTCGCAGGGGCACAGCGACGCCATCCGCCGCATCGAGGGCGTTGCAGACGCGCGTCAGTACACCGTTCCCGTGGAATCCGCCGTCGAAGCGGCCCGCAGCGGCAGCAATCCCGAGCTGACCACCCGCCAGAAGCACACCCGCGTCTGCTACGTGGTGCTCAAGGAGGGCGCGGACGCCGCCAAGGTGAAGCGCGAGATCGTCACCATGCCCAACTATTTCGCCGATTATGACACCACCGTGCACTTCATCTCCATGGAGGAGATGGCGCGCGACCACAGCGGCCTGCCCCATGGCGGCTTTGTGATCCGCACGGGCGTCACCGGCGAGGGCGGCTGCCACACGCAGCGCATCGAATACTCCCTGAAGCTGGATTCCAACCCCGAGTTCACCGCCTCGGTGCTGGTGGCCTATGCGCGCGCGGCCTTCAAGCTCGCCCGTGAAAACCAGACCGGCGCGCGCACCGTGCTGGACATTCCGCCGGCCTACCTGTCCCCGCTGGAGGGGGCGCAGCTGCGCAAGACACTGCTGTAAGCGCAGAAAAACCGCATAATTCAGGCCAAAACGGCGCTCCGTGCATGTGCATGGGGCGTCTTTTTTTGCGATGATGAGATTAACGCAGCGTTTACAATAGTCTGAAAGAACCTAGAAGAAGGCTTGATAGAATGTGACCGTACACGAAAGGGAGGTTTCAAAGTATGAAAACCATCATCGTCAAGACCTTTGCACTGATGACTGTACTGGCGCTGCTGCTGACCGGCTGCGCAGCCACCACTACGACCACCGAACCCACTGCGGCACCCACGCAGGAAGCG
The DNA here is from genome assembly GCA_034113365.1 of Candidatus Spyradocola sp. GTDB lineage: Bacteria > Bacillota > Clostridia > Christensenellales > UBA1750 > Spyradocola. Next base: position 8,360 of record JAXEXP010000100.1, on the reverse strand, counting down.
ACCGCGGCCCCCGAGACCGCAGCGCCTGCCGAAGAACCGCAAGAAGATACCGCTGACGACCTGGCCGGCGAGATCATGATCACCGGCTCCACCTCCGCCGAGCCCCTGGTCACGGTGCTGAGCGACCTGTTCATGGAAGCGCATCCCGATGTCTCCATCGCGGTGCAGGGCAACGGCTCCTCCGCGGGCATCAAGGCTGCGGCCGACGGCACCGCGCAGCTGGGCATGAGCTCGCGTGACCTCAAGGATGAGGAGAAGGACGGCCTGACCCCCACCACCATCTGCATGGACGGCATCGCCGTCATCGTCAACCTGGAGAACCCCGTCAAGGCGCTGACCAAGGACCAGATCGCCGCCATCTTCAAGGGCGAGATCACCAACTGGAAGGATGTGGGCGGCAATGACGAGGAGATCTTGATCATCTCCCGCGAGGCCGGTTCCGGCACCCGCAGCGCCTTTGAAGAGATCGTCGGCCTGCTGGCCAAGGACGAAAACGGCAACGAAGTGACGCTCGTGGACGAGAGCCGCGCGCTGATCGCCGACTCCACCAACGCGGTGTCCACCACGGTGGCGGGCAAGGCCAACTCCATCGGCTACATCTCGCTGGGCTCCTATGACGAGACGCTGGTGCACGCCATCGACGTGGACGAGGTGGCCTGCTCTCAGGAGAACGTGCTGGGTGGCACCTACGCCATCGCAAGACCCTTCGTGCTGGTGGCCGGCCCCGGCACTGAGCAGATCGCCAACGCCTTCCTTGACTACGTGATGAGCGCAGAGGGCCAGGCCGTGATCGCGGAAAACAAGTACATCCCCGTCAAGTAAAGATGCACGCGGACAGGGAGAATGGCAACGGCCATTCTCCCGCTTTTCGCACGACGGAGAAAGGGAACGCATGAAAGCAATCAAAAAGATAGCGGCCCGGATCACGGAGAGCGTGTTCTTTCTGTGCGCGGCTGCGGCGGTGCTCGCGCTGTCGGTGATCGTGATCTTCCTGTTCATTCAGGGCGTGCCGGCGCTTCGGGAGATCGGCCTGTGGAACTTCATCACGGGCACGACCTGGCAGCCCTCGGCAAATGAGTTCGGCATACTGCCCATGATCGTGGCCTCGCTGCTGGCGACGCTGGGCGCGGCGGTGCTGGGCGGCTTTATCGGGCTGATGGCGGCGCTGCTGCTGGCAGAGGTCGCGCCGGATGTGATGGCCAACATCATCCGCCCGCTGATCAACCTGCTGGCGGGCATCCCGTCGGTGGTCTACGGCTTTTTCGGACTGATGGTGATCGTGCCCATGATCACGCAGGTGTTCGGCGGCACGGGCAACAGCCTGCTGGCGGTGATTTTCATCCTGTCGGCGATGATCCTGCCCACGATGGTGTCGCTGTGCGAGACGGCGGTGCGCGCCGTGCCGCAGGCCTACCGTGAGGGCAGCCTGGCGCTGGGCGCGACGAACATGCAGACGCTGTTCAAGGTGACGCTGCCCGCGGCCAAGTCGGGCGTGCTCAACGCGGTGGTGCTGTCCATCGGCCGCGCGATCGGCGAGACGATGGCGGTGATCCTGGTGTGCGGCAACCGCGCGTCCATGCCCACCTCCATACTCGACCCCGTGCGCCCCATGACGGCCAACATCGCGCTGGAGCTTTCTTACGCCAGCGGCCTGCAGGAGCGCGCGCTGTACGCCACGGGCGTGGTGCTGCTGGTGTTCATCGTGGTCATCAACATCACGGCGCACCTGGCGCTCAAGGGCAAAAAGGAGGTGGCGTAAATGAGCTTGCGCAAGCTGATCGACGGCGCGCTGTACGCGCTGCTGTGGCTGTGCGGCGGCATCGCGGTGGCGTTTCTGCTGCTGATCCTGATCTACGTCATCTCCAGGGGCATTCCCAACATCAACTGGACCTTCCTGAGCACGGTCTACAAGCCCGGCCTTGATCAGACGGGCATCCGCGAGATCATCGTGGGCACGCTGGCGATGATCGGGCTGACGCTGCTGATCGCGGTGCCGGTGGGCGTGCTGGCGGCCATCTACATGGCGGAATACGCCAAGAAGGGCAGGATCCTGACCACCATCCGCTTCTGCGTGGAGTCGCTGGCGGGCATTCCGTCGATCCTGTACGGACTGTTCGGCTACACGTTCTTCGTGGTGCAGCTCAAGTTCGGCTTCTCGCTGATCGCCTCGGCGCTGACGCTGTCCATCATGGTGCTGCCCGTCATCATCCGCTCGACGGAGGAGGCGCTGTTCACCGTGCCTGACAGCTATCGAGAGGGCAGCCTGGCCCTGGGCGCGAGCAAGCTGGCGACGCTGTTCCGCGTGGTGCTGCCCAGCGCCATCCCGGGCATCCTGTCGGCCATCATACTGTCCATGGGCCGCGTGATGGGCGAGACGGCGGCGGTGTACTACACCGCGGGCACGCTGGCGCGCACGCCGGCCTCCATCACCTCGTCCACGCGCTCGCTGGCCGTGCACCTGTACCTGCTGGTCAAGGAAGGGCTCAACACCGGCGAGGCCTTTGCCACCGCGACGATACTGATCGTAATCATCGTGGGACTCAACGCGCTGGCGGATTTCATCGCAAAGCGCCTGTCCCGCAAGCTGACGGGAGGAAACTGAAGATATGGTCAAGATGAGTGCCAAGAACCTGGATCTGTGGTACGGCGAATTTCACGCGCTCAAGAGCGTGTCGCTGGACATGGAAAGCAACAGCGTCACCGCGCTGATCGGCCCGTCGGGCTGCGGCAAGTCCACGTTCCTCAAGACCCTCAACCGCATGAACGACCTGATCGAGGGCGTGCGCATCGAGGGCGACGTGCGCCTGGACGGCGAGGATATTTACCGCAAGAACTGCGACCTGGCGAGCTTACGCAAGCGCGTAGGCATGGTGTTCCAAAAGCCCAACCCCTTCCCCATGTCCATCTACGACAACATCGCCTACGGCCCGCGCATCCACGGCATCCGCCGCAAAAAGCAGCTGGATGAGATCGTGGAGAAGGCGCTGCGCGGCGCGGCGCTGTGGGACGAGGTGCGCGACCGGCTGCGCAGGAGCGCGATGGGCCTGTCGGGCGGGCAGCAGCAGCGCCTGTGCATCGCGCGCGTGCTGGCGGTGGAGCCCGAGGTGCTGCTGATGGACGAGCCCACCAGCGCGCTGGACCCCATCTCCACCCAGCGCATCGAGGACCTGATGGCGGAGCTGAAGGCGCAGTACACCATCGTCATCGTGACCCACAACATGCAGCAGGCGGCGCGCATCGCCGACCGCACCGCGTTTTTCCTCAAGGGCGAGATCGTGGAGTCGGGCGACACGCTCAAGATCTTCCAGAAGCCCGAGGACAAGCGCACCGAGGACTACATCACGGGCCGGTTCGGCTAAGGGAGGACGCTTATGAACAGAATCATGATGAACAACGCAATGGACAGCCTGCACGAGCAGATGCTGGCCATGGGCGCGCTGTGCGAGCGGGGCATCGACGAGGTGCTTTCCGCCATCGCACACCCGGACCGAGAGCTGGCCGACCAGGTGATCGCCCGCGACGACCAGATCGACGACATGGAACGGCGCATCGAGGCGCAGTGCCTGACCATCCTTGCGCGGTTTTCGCCGGTGGCGGGGGATCTGCGCGCGGTGACGGCGGCTATGGGCATCATCTCCGACCTGGAGCGCATCGGCGACCAGTGCGCGGACATCGCCGAGATGACCGAGCGCATGATGGGCTGCAAGCAGGTGCACCCGATGGCGGACTTTCGGCTGATGGCGGACACGGCGCGCAGCATGGTGCACGATGCGCTGGACGCCTACATCGACAGCGACATGGACAAGGCAAAGGGCGTGACGCTGCGCGACGACATCGTGGACGCGGCGTTTGAGCGCGTGGTGATGGGGCTGACCAACATCATGCGCGAGAACCCCGACGCGGTGCCCCAGGCGGTGGACATGCTGTTTGTGGCCAAATATCTGGAGCGCATCGCGGATCACGCGACGAACATCGGCGAGTGGAGCGTCTACCTGCACACGGGCGTGCACCCGCAGGACAAGGAGCTGCACGGGAATTGATTGTGCTTTGCGTACGGCGCGCAAAGCGTGTATAATAGTACCACAAGGAGGTGAGGCGGCATGGCGTTGGTCGCGGTGGTGGAGGATGAGCAGGCCATTTCCCGGCTGATCTGCCTGCACCTGCAGTCGGCCGGCTACGAGGCGAAGCCCTACTACACCGGCGATGATTTCCTGCGCTCGCTGCGCACGCAGATCCCCGACGTGCTGCTGCTGGACTGGATGCTGCCCGGCGAACACGACGGCATCGGCGTGCTGCGGCAGCTGCGGTCGCACGACAAGGCGCGCACCGTTCCCGTCATCATGCTCACCGCAAAGGGCGAGGAGCTGGACCGCATACTGGGCCTGGAGGTGGGCGCGGACGATTATCTGACCAAGCCCTTTTCCTTCCGGGAGATGGTCTCGCGCGTCAAGGCACAGCTGCGCCGCAGGGAATGGGAAAAGGACGACCCAACGGTGCGCAGGCACGGCGTGATCGCCGTCTACCCCAACGAGCACCGGGTGACGGTGTCGGGCAAGAACCTCAGCCTGTCGCCCAAGGAATACGACATCCTCAGCAAGCTGATGGAGCGGCCCAGCTGGGTGCTCACGCGCGAGCAGCTGCTGGAGAGCATCTGGGGTGCGGACTACGAGGGCGAGATGCGCACGGTGGACATGCACATGACCAACCTGCGCCGCAAGCTCGAGGAGGCCGGCGCGAAGGACTACATCCAGACCGTGCGCGCGGTGGGCTACAAGATGTGCGATTTGAAGTAGGCGTTGCGCTCTCGGGGGAGGCAGCGCTTGACGGACACCTCATCAGTCGCTGCGGCGACAGCTTACTCCGCACCGTGCTTCCCCTTCGGGAAAGCCCGGTGTTCCGGTCGGCTTATTTTCCAGAAACAGTCCACAGGACTGTTTCTTCCAAAACGCTCGACCTCCAGGGCTTTGCCCCTCCATCTATCCCTCAAGGGGAAGCCAGGGGATTTCTCGGGCTGTTACTTGCGGAAAATGTGATTTGCTGGAACCCGTTCATTCTTTTTTGATCGACCGATAAAAGCTGACAGACTTGTGTCAGCTTTTCTGTGTTATGCTTTTGCCGTGAGGTGAAGCATATGAAGATGAAGTCGAGATGGATCACGGGTAACTTTGTGCGATTCCTGACGGGACGCACGCTGTCGGTGCTGGGCGGGAACATGCTGCGGTTCGCGCTGTCGCTGTACATACTGGAGCAGACGGGGTCTGCCGCGGAGTACGGCACGGTGCTGGCGCTGGGGTATGTGCCAACGATATTGCTCTCGCCGCTGGGCGGCGTGCTGGCCGACCGGGCGGATCGCCGGGCGATGATGGCGGCGCTGGACGCGGGCTACTGCGCGCTGGCGCTGGGCATGGCGGCGTGCTGCGCGGCGGGCGGGCCGCTCCGGCTGCTGGAGGGGCTGCTGCTGGCCTCCTCGGTGCTGGGGTGTCTGGATGCGCCGGTGGTGCAGGCCAGCGTGCCGCTGCTGAGCAACGGGAACATCGCGCGGGCAAACGCGGTGACGAACCAGACGGTGCAGCTGGTGGGCGTGCTGTCGCCCATGCTGGGCAGCGCGCTGTACGAGGCGCTGAGCGGGGCGCGGCTGGGCGTGCTGCTGGCGCTGTGCGCGGCGCTGCACGCGCTGGCTTCGGGCGTGGCGCTGACGCTGCGCATTCCGCGCACGCGGGCGGAGAAGCGAGAGAGCGCGGGCGCTGCGGTGTGGAAGGATCTTGGGGAGATCCTGCGGTTTGCATTCGTGCAGCGCAAGGAGCTGGGGCGCGTGATGCTGTTCAACGCGCTGCTGACGCTGCTGCTCAACCCCTTCCTGGCGATGGGCGTGACGTACACGGTGTCGGTGCGGCTGGGGCTGCCCGCGGTGTGGAATGGCACGGCGCAGTCCGTCATCGGCGCATCGACGCTGCTGGGCTGCTGGCTGGCGGGGCGCGCGGTGGGGAGGTTCCGGGTGCGGCAGCTGTACCTGCTGTTCCTCGCGGCGGGCGCGGGGCTGCTGCCCGCGGCGCTGGCGTTGGTTGAGGGCATGCCGGTGGCCGCGGCGTATGGGCTGACGGTGCTCTCCGGCGCGGTGATCGTGGTGCTGTGCTATTTTGCGGGCGTCTACATCACCTCGGGGCTGCAGGGGGCTTGCCCGGGCGGCATGATGGGGCGCATGATGGCGCTGTTCACCGCGACGAACAACCTGACCAACCCGGTGGGCACGATGCTGCAGGGCGTGATCTATGACAAGCTCAGCGGCGCGCTGCCGGCGGTGTTTGCAGCGATGGCGGCGATGGTGATGCTGGCCGCGCTGTGCAGCCGGAAGATCTACGCTGCGCTGGACGAAAAGAGCACGCTGACGGAAAACGAATGAGGAGTGGAGTTTAGATGCGCAGGAAGATGCTGGCGCTGTTCATGGCGCTGACGCTGCTGACGGAGCTGCTGCTGGGCGGCGGCGTGTACCTGTTCGTGCGGCAGCTGATGATCGAGCGGGCGGCGGACCGCATGGAGGACCTGGCGTGTCTGCTGCTGAGCGGCCTTGAGGAGGGGCGCGAGCAGGAGCAGGCCGACGCATGGACGGCGGTGCTGGGCGCGCAGCACGACGGCTACCGCATCACCGTGGTGGACGCGGGCGGCGGCGTGTGCGCGGACACGGGCGCGGCGGCTGCGGACATGGAGAACCACGCGGGGCGCGAGGAGATCGCGGACGCGCTGGAGACGGGCTACGGCCAGGCGCTGCGCTATTCGCCCACGATGGGCACGCATTACCTGTATGTGGCGGTCAGCGACGGGGCGCGCGTGCTGCGCGTGTCGCAGGACTTCGGGCAGATGCGGCAGCTGCAGCGCAGCCTGCTGATCTCGGTGGTGCTCACGGCCGCGGTGGCCTTTGCCGTGGCCGCGGGGCTGAGCGCGGCGCTGTCGCGGCGGGTGCTGCGGCCCGTGGAGGCGCTGCGGCAGGGCGCGGGGCGCATCGCGCGGGGCGAGCTGGGACTGCGCATCCCCGAACAGCCCGATGAGCTGGGCGAGCTGACGCGCGACTTCAACGCGATGGCCGAGGCGCTGGCGCAGTCCATGGAGCAGGAGCGCAGGCAGAGGGCGCAGCTGCAGGCGGTGCTGCACGCGCTGCCGCTGGGCGTTCTGGCGGTGGACGCGCAGGGGACGCTGACGCAGTGCAACCCTGGCGCGGCCGCGCTGATGGGGCTGCGCGAGGACTGCGTGGGCGAGCGGCTGACGGCCGTGCTGCGCGATGCGCGCCTGCGCGAGGTGACGGAGGAGACGCTGCGCGACCACGAGCTGCACGAGGCGGAGTGGACGTCGGGCGAGCGCGTGCTGGCGGCGTCGGGCGCGCCCATCCGCGGGCAGGGCGGCGCGTGCGAGGGCGCGGTGGTGGTGCTGCGCGACATGACGCAGCTGCGGCATCTGGAGCAGCTGCGCACGGAGTTCGTCTCCAACGCGACGCACGAGCTCAAGACGCCGCTGACCGCGATCCGCGGCTGCATCGAGACGCTGCGCGATCCCGTGATCGACACGAGCGACCCGGCGATCCTCAACGAGATGCTGGACATCATGGACGTGCAGGGCGAGCGGCTGCAGGCGCTCATCAGCGACATGCTGGAGCTGTCGCAGATCGAGGGGCTACCGTCGCTGCCCGAGCCGGGCGGAGACATGGCGCAGGCCGTGCGCGAGGCGGAAAAGGCGGTGGGCGTGCAGGCGCGGCAGTCGGGCATCGAGCTTGCGGTGGAGACGCCCGAGTCGCTGCCCTGCCGCGCGCCGGACGAGCGCATGCGCCGCATCGCGCAGAACCTGATGGAGAACGCGGTGCGCTACAACAAGCCGGGCGGCAAGGTGTGGGTGACGGTGCGCGCAGAGGGCGCGCACGCGGTGCTCGCCGTGAAGGACACGGGCGTGGGCATCCCGGAGAAGGACATCCCACGCGTGTGCGAGCGCTTCTACCGCGTGGACAAGGACCGCTCGCGCAACAGCGGCGGCACGGGGCTGGGGCTGGCCATCGTCAAGCACATGGTGCGCCGGTACGACGGCGAGCTGGAGATCCGCTCGCAGCTGGGCGAGGGCTCGGAGTTCATCGTGCGGATCCAGAAAGAATAGAGAAAGACACGCTTCTGCGCTTTGCAGAGGCGTGTTCAGCCTGTCAAAAAACAGGCATGTGCTCCCCGGGGGATGCATGAAGGGGCCGCAGCCCCTTCATCTTCAATCCGCAGGCGGGGGCGTGTACCCCGCCGAGGAGCGATTTTCTGTACGTTAGGGCAAACAAAGGCAGATCAGCACGCTGCTTCACCTGTTCCCGAAACCTTTGCTGAAGAAAAATCGCTTCC
>JAXEXP010000099.1:0-10590 GCA_034113365.1 Candidatus Spyradocola sp. | reverse complement strand
GCGCCCAGCTCCAGGCCCAGCACCTTGTCGAAGGTCTCGTCCTTGGCGGTGAGCATGATGATGGGAATGGTGCTGATCTTGCGGATCTCGCGGCAGACCTGCCAGCCGTCCATGCCGGGCAGCATCAGGTCGAGCAGCACGATGTGCGGCGGGTTCTTCTTGAACTGGTTGAGCGCATCGTCGCCGCGCATCGCGGTATCGGTCTCATAGCCCTCTTTTTCCAGGTACAGCTTGATGAGCTGATTGATGTTCGGATCGTCGTCCACGATCAATACGCGCGTCTTTTCCATGACTCTCTCTCCTTTGCTCGTTCGTTTCGGTACGGAAAGCGCCTTGCTTTGCGCAGTCGACCGCCCGTGAGGCTTCCTTCCCCGGCCGGGGAAGGTGGCGCCCGCAGGCGACGGATGGGGTATGGTTCTGCCCACCGGGCAGAACCGGCGGCCCCCGCCCCGGCGGGGGCCTGCCCTTTCCTTTGCTGGGCAGAGCCGGCGCGGGAGGCTACTTGAGGGTGACGATGGTCACGCCCGTCTCGCCCTCGCCATAGCGGCCCAGGCGGAACTCGGCCACATGGGGATGCTTGCGCAGGTGCTGACCGATCTCGTTGCGCAGCACGCCGGTGCCCTTGCCGTGCACGATGGATACCTCGCTCAGGCCTGCCATCATGCAGTCGTCAAGGTATTTGTCCACGTTGTCCAGCGCCTCCTCGGGCAGCTGGCCGCGCACGTCGATCTCCAACGGCACCGACCGCGCCGCCATGGACACGGTCTTTTTGCCGGTTTTCTCCTTCTTTTTGGGCGCGCTGTCGGCGCCGGCTGCGCGCAGGGCGCTCAGGGGCTGCTTCATCTTCATCAGCCCTACCTGCAGCTGCACCTCGCCCGACTTATCGGGCAGCGCGAGCACGGTGCCCGTCAGGTTCAGGCCGGGGATGAACACCGTCTGGCCCATTTTGACGGCCGTGAGCGGCGCGCCCTGATCGGCCTGCTCCTGCTTGGCGATGGGGTCCTGCAGCTGATCCAGCCCGCTTTGCAGCTTGTGCTTGGCCTCGATGATCTCCTTGTCGGTGGCGCTGTGGTCCTTTGCGGCCTTGCGCAGGTCGCGGATGATGCCCTCGGCCTCGGCCTGTGCGCTGTGCAGCACGCGGCGGGCGTCCTCGCGGGCCTTGCGCATCAGCTTCTCGCGCTGCTCCTCGAGGTTTTTGCGCTCCTTTTCGGCCTGATCTCGCAGGCGGACGGTCTCGTTGTGGGCTTCCTCGGCCAGCTGACGCTCGCGCTCGGCGGTCTGGCGCTGCATCTCGGCGGTGGTGATGACGTCCTCAAAGCGGATCTGCTCGCCGCTGAGCCACTCCTTCGCCGCGTCGATGATGGACTCGTCCAGACCCAGCTTGCGCGAGATCTCAAACGCGTTGGACTTGCCCGGGATGCCGATGGACAGGCGGTAGGTGGGCCGCAGCGTCTCGACGTTGAACTCCACGGAGGCGTTTTCCACGCCCGGATGCGTCAGCGCGTAGGCCTTCAGCTCGGAATAGTGCGTGGTGGCCAGCGTGCGGCACTTGATGGACAGCAGCTTGTCCAGTATGGACATGGCAAGCGCCGCGCCCTCGGTGGGGTCGGTGCCCGCTCCCAGCTCGTCAAACAGCGCCAGCGACCACGGCGTGACGTTTTTCAGTATGCTCACGATGTTGACCATGTGGCTGGAGAAGGTGGACAGGCTCTGCTCGATGGACTGCTCGTCGCCGATGTCGGCGAACACGTCGTCAAACACCGCAAGCTCGGTGCCCAGCATCGCGGGCACCTGCAGGCCGGCCTGCATCATCAGTGTGAACAGGCCCACGGTCTTTAAGGTGACGGTCTTGCCGCCGGTGTTGGGACCGGTAACCACCAGCGTGGTGAAGTCCCTGCCGATCCACAGGTCGCTGGGCACTACCTTGTCCGGGTCGATCAGCGGATGGCGGCCGCGTTTGATGTTGATGTAACCGTCCTGGTTGATCTTGGGCTGCACCGCGCGCATCGCCCGCGCCAGCGCGCCCTTGGCGAATATGAAGTCCAGCTCGGCCAGTATCCTCTGGTTCTCCAGCAGCGCGCCCGCGCTGCCCGAGATGGACTCCGAAAAGCGCGCCAGTATCTTTTCGATCTCGACCTGCTCCTCGCTCATCAGCCCGCGCAGGTCGTTGTTGATCTCCACGATGGCCATCGGCTCGATGAACAGCGTAGAGCCTGTGCCCGACTGGTCGTGCACGATGCCCGGTACCTGCGAGCGGTATTCGGCGCGCACGGGCAGCACATAGCGGCCCTGGCGCATGGTGATCAGCGTATCCTGCAGATACTTTGCCATGGTGGAATTGTGCAGATAGCTGTTGAGCCGGTCGCGGATGCGCTCGTTGGCCGAGCGGATCTTGCGGCGGACGGCGGCCAGCGCAGGGCTTGCGCTGTCGGCGATCTCCTCCTCGGAAATGATTGCGCCGAAGATCTCGTCCTCCAGCTCGCGCATGGGCAGCAGCGCGCGCGCCAGCGTCGTAATGTGCGGCGTTGCGCTCTCCTCTTCTTTTTCGTTGACCAGTGCGCGGCGCACGGAGCGGGCGGTCTGCATCAGACGCGCGCACATCAGCAGATCGCGCGGCGAAAGCACGCCGCCCACGCGCGCACGGCTGATCTGCGCCTCCACGTCGTCAAACGCGCCGATGGGCTGCACGCCGGTGCGGGCGATGAGCGTCGCCGCTTCCTCGGTCTCCTGCTGCAGCTGCCCGATGCGCACAAAGTCGTTCTCCGGCACCAGCGCGGCGCAGCGCGCCTTGCCCAGCTCCGATGCGGCGCGCTCGGTCAGCATCTCGCGGATCTTATAGAATTCCAGCACCCGCAATGATTTTTCCTGCATAGTTTTATCCTCAACTCTCTCATTCGACGCCCTTGTACAGGTGGCCGAACGTAGTGGATTCCTTTTCCGATGTTGTGCCGCGCCCTTCGGCGGCGGCTTTGACGCGCAGCAGCTCCTGATGCGTGCCGATGACGCGCACGGCAGCAAACCCTGCCCGCATTATGCGCGGCAGCTCGGCCAGTGCGCTGTATGCGCGGCCTTGGCGCACCTGCATGCGGCAGCCGGACGCGGCGCGGTAGGGCGTGAGCACGAGGGTCTCGCCCTTGCGGTCGGTGAGCGTCGTGCCCCTGCGGCCGCACAGGTCGCAGCGCTCCCTGCCCCGCTCGTCCAGCCCCTTTTCAGCGCGGATGGGACAGTGGCGCAGCGTCATCAGCGGGACGTTGCCGCGCACGATGAGCTCCGCAGGGGCGGCCTTGGCGAGTTTTTCCGCCTCGGACAGCGTGCACTCGGGCGAGATCGTCACGCGCTGCGCGCCCATGCCCGTCAGCACGCGCATGGTGCCGCTGTTGAACGCGTTGAGCCCCGCGTCCGCAACGCAGCCGGGACGGATCTGCGCGATGTTGTTGCACACGACGGTTCTGCTGCCGATGGCGCGCAGCGCCTCCTCCAGCTCGTCGCCGGACAGCGCGGTGGGCAGCACCACAGCGACGTTCTCGGGCAGGCGGGACAGCGCCGCGGTCAGCGCGGCCTCCGTCAGGTCGCGCGGCTCGTAGTAGAGGCCGTCCGCATCGTTTTGCGCGCTGAGCAGCTCGCCGATGTCGTCGCTTTGCAGCAGGAACAGCGTGTTTTCCGCGCGATAGAGCTTCTGCGCGGGCTTTTGATAGGGCAATGTGGTTTGATCCGGCGTGCGCGAGGCCAGAAGCGCTGCGGTGCATTGTTCGGCGGCGCTGCGGCGCAGTGCGTTGAGCGCCGAGACCGGCAGGAACGCGCCGTCGTCGATGTTGCTAGTGAGGCTGCGCAGGGTGAGCACGGTGTCGCCCAGCTTGCTCAGCTGACGGCGCACGCTCTCCTCGGTCAAGGGCTTTCCCTGCGCCTGCTGCACCGTTTCGCCGGTGACAGTGCAACCACCCAGTTCCAGCGAGCAGGGCTGACCGACGTGGGCGGTGAAGTGCGCGTCGACGGGGGTCTGGCGGTGCTCCTGCGCCCAGCTCTCCTGCGCGCGGCGCAGCTGCTCGGCGTCGGTGGTGCGATAGAGCACGTCGCCCGGGCGCACGCCTTCGGGGACGCGCAGGTCGCCGTCGGGGTTCTGCACGAGGATGCCGCGGTCACCGGATGCGCCGCGCGCCTCGAGGCCGTCGCCCTTGTGCAGCGGTGCGGTCAGGCGCACCTTCGCTCGGCCGTTTTTAGAGGAAAGAACTGTGCCCACCCTGACGCCCCAGTGGTTGGGGCGGGCGGTGGCCATCACGGCGGCGTCGTTCTTGCCCACGGTATAGCCGCGCGTGAAGCCGCCGCGGTTGAATATGGCGAGCAGCTCGTCGCGGTCGGGGGCGGTGTCCACGGGCTTGCCGGTCAGCACGCCGTCCAGCGCGCGGCGGTAGGCGGCGGTGACGACTGCGACGTATTCGGGGCGCTTGAGGCGGCCCTCGATCTTGAGGGAGGTGGCGCCTGCGGACGTGATGGCGCCGAGGTCGTCCAATGCGCAGAGGTCGGCGGGGCTGAGGAAGTGCTTCTTCTTGCCGTCCATTGCGTAGGGCAGGCGGCAGGGCTGGGCGCATCGCCCGCGGTTGCCGCTGCGGCCGCCGATCATGGAGGACAGCAGGCACTGGCCGGAATAGCCCACGCACAGCGCGCCGTGCACGAACACCTCGACCTCCAGCCCCGACTGTGCGATGGCGCGGATGTCGGCCAAGGTGCACTCGCGAGCGGGAACGACGCGCGTCATGCCCATTTCCCTGGCGCGCAGCGCGCCGGGCAGGTTCATCACAGTCATCTGGGTGGAGGCGTGCAGGTGCAGGCCAGGGAAGTGCGCGTGCAGCAGCTGCGCCACGCCCAGGTCCTGCACGATGGCGGCGTCAATGCCAGCCTGCACGGCGTCGCGGACGAGGTCGTAGACCTGCTCCATCTCATCGTCGCGCACGAGGGTGTTGACGGTCATGTAGAGCTTTACGCCGCGGGCGTGGCAATACTCCACCGCGCCAACCAAGCCCTGCCCGTCGAAGTTGGAGGCGTTTGCGCGCGCGCCAAAGCCGCGGCCGCCGACGTACACCGCGTCCGCGCCGTTCTGCACTGCTGCGATCAACGCGCTCATCTCCCCCGCCGGGGCGAGCAGTTCCACCTTGTTCATACTGACCTCCGCGCCGCAAAATGCGTTTTCACTGTATTATAACACCTTATGCCGCTGCCGCACAAGAAAAGCGGAAGAAAGTTCACAGAATCAACGAAAAATTTGATTCCGATGAGCCTTTCTTCCGCTTGCGATCACTTGATCCGGCGATTACTTGCCCAGCATGGCGGCGCCGATGATGCCGGCGTCGTTGCCCAGCGTGGCGATCTTGATGTCCGCGTAGGGCAGGTCCTTGTAGAACACGTACTGCGCGACCTTCTTCTTCAGAGGCTCGAGCAGGAAGTCGCCGGCCTTGGACACACCGCCGCCCAGCGCGATGATCTCGGGGTCAAACGCGTTGATGATGGCCACGATGCCGATGGCGAGGTAGTAGATGTACTTGTCGTACACCTCGCAGGCGATGGGATCACCCTGACGCGCGGCGTCGATGACGGTACGCGCCTCGATCTTGGACAGGTCGCCGTCCACCATCTTGACGATGAGGCTCTCGGGGTGGCCCTCGACGGCCTCGCGGCCCTGGCGGATCAGCGCGGTCGCGGAAGAATACTGCTCCCAGCAGCCCACGGAGCCGCAGGTGCAGGGACGGCCCTCGCACTGGACGGTCATGTGACCCAGCTCGGAGCCCACGCCGTGAGAGCCGGAGTAGATCTTGTGGTTGATGACGATGCCGCCGCCCACGCCGGTGCCCAGCGTCAGGAACACGGAGTTGGCAACGCCCGCGGATACGCCCGCGACGGACTCGGCAAGGCCGGCCACGGTGGCGTCGTTGTCGATGAACACGGGCTTATCGATGATGGACTGCATGATCTGCCGCAGCGGGACCATGTGCCAGCGCAGGTTGGTGCAGAAGATGACCACGCCGGTCTTGGGGTCGGCCAGGCCGGGAACGCCAACGCCGATGGCCTTGACGTCATCCAGCGCGTAGCCCGCGTCCTTGATGACCTTCAGAGACAGGTTCGCCATGTCGCGGATGACGGGCTCGGGGCCGCGCTCGAGGAGCGTGGGCACGCTGTCCTTGTGCAGGATCTTGCCCTCTTCGTCCACCAGACCCACCGCAATGTTGGTTCCGCCCAGATCAACGCCTACATATACCATAACTGTGACCTCCTGATGCTTTTTTGCAAAGCATGTATTTTATTTGGAGAAACTGGATTAACTGTTTTGAATCTTGGCCGTGACGCGGTCGTTGAGCTCCTGCGCGCCGTTGTAGCCCATCTTTTTGAGGCGATGGTTGCTCGCCGCCACCACGATGACGATGGCAAGGTTGCGGCCGGGGCGCACGGGCAGCGTCAGCTTTGGGATCTTGACGCCCAGCACGGCGGTGTAGTCCTCGTTCAGGCCCATGCGGTCGTATTCCTTGTTCTGATCCCACAGCTCCAGATGGATGACCATGTCGATGGACTTGGAGTTGATGACCGCGCCCACGCCGTACATGTTCTTGACGTTGATGATGCCCACGCCGCGGATCTCCATGAAGTGGCGCACCATCTCGGGCGCTTCGCCCACCAGGCGCGTGTCGGACACCTTGCAGATCTCCACCACGTCGTCGGCGACGAGGCGGTGTCCGCGCTTGACCAGCTCGAGCGCGGCCTCGCTCTTGCCCACGCCCGATTCGCCCGTGATCATCACGCCGATGCCGAACACGTCCATCAGCACGCCGTGGCGCGTGATGCGCGGGGCGAGCTTGGAGCCGATGTAGGCCGAGGACAGCAGCGTAAAGCGCGTGGTGACGAGCCTGGAGCGCAGCAGCGGGATGTTGAAGCGCTGGGCGGCGTCCACCAGCTCCGGCGGGCAGGGCATGTTGCGGCACACCACCACCACCGGCACGCCAAAGGACATGTATTTGTCCAGGCGCTCCTTGCGCATCTCGGGCGTCAGGGACATCAGGTACTGCATCTCGGCCTTGCCCACCACCTGCAGGCGGTCGGCCGCGAAGTAATCGAAAAAGCCCGCGAACTGCAGGCCCGGGCGGTTGACGTCGCTGGTTTCCAGATCCAGCTCGTCCTTGTCCGCCATCACAACGGGCTCAAGTTCCATGTTTTCGATGAATTCCTTGAGAGAGATCACGCTTCCGCCTCCCCGAGCACGTATTTTTCGATGACCTGCGCCACGCCCTCCAGGCTGTTTGCCGGCGCGATGAGGTCGGCGTGCGCCTTGATCTCGGGCAGCGCGTTGTCCATCACCACGCCCACGCCCGCCGCGTCGATCATGCTCAGGTCGTTGCCGCTGTCGCCAAAGCACATGGTCTCGCCCGGCAGCAGGCCGAAGCGCTCGGCCAGCTTAAGCACCGCCGCGCCCTTGGTGGCCGCGGGGTCGGTGATCTCCAAATAGAAGGGCTTGGACACGAACATGCACATCTCCTGCCCGAACAGCGGGATGGCCTGCGCCTTGAGCGCCGCCATTTTGTCCATGTCGGTCTCCACGAACAGGAGCTTGAAGGGCGGCTGGGTAAGGTATTCCTCCAGATCGCCCACGGCGCGGCCCATGTGGCCGGCAAGGCTGGCGTAGAGGCGGCTTTCATCGGTCTCGCGCTCGAAGAAATAGTCGTCAGCGCTGTACCCCTGCAGGTACCAGCCGTTTTGCTTTGCAAAGCGTGCCACGCGCTTTGCCGTTTCCAGCGGCACGGGGCGCTCGATGATGGGGCTGCCCGCGCCGTCGTAGACCTGCGCGCCGTTGGTGCAGATGGCGGCGTCGGCACAGCCGATCTGCTGAACGTAGTTCCACATGGAGTGCTTGCCGCGCCCGGTGGCCGGCACGATGCGCACGCCCTTTTCATGCGCCGCACGCAGCGCGCGCAAGGTGCGCGCCCCAATGGTGCGGTCGTCGAGCAGTAGCGTGTCGTCCATGTCAAATGCGATGAGTTTGATTGCCATTGCGTGCTCCTTCGATCGGTTTACTCTTTTATTATATCGTCAGAAGCGGTTTTGCACAAGTCCATGCGCCCGAATTATTTGTCGTGAAAAAAAGCGTAGACGGCCTCGGCGGCGGGGCGGTTCATGCCGGGGACGTCCAGCAGCTCCTCGAGGGTGGCGTTTCCCAGCGCTTCGAGGTTGGAAAAGTGCGTCAGCAGCGCGCGCCGCCGCGTCGCGCCGATGCCGGGGATCTCCTCGAGGCGGCTGGCGACGGAGCGCTTGGTGCGCAGCCCGCGGTGGTGGGTAATGGCGAAGCGGTGCGCCTCGTCGCGGATGCGCTGGATGAGCCGCAGCGCCTCGGAGTGCTCGTCCAGGCGGATGGGGTCGTCGCGGCCGGGCAGGTAGATCTCCTCCAGGCGCTTGGCAAGGCCGAACATCGCGGGATATTTCTCCATCGGCACGGCGTGAATGGCGTCCTGCGCAAAGCGGAGCTGCTCGGGGCCGCCGTCGATGAGCACCAGGTCGGGAAGGTCTGCAAAGCCGTCGGGCAGCACGCCCTTTTTCTGCGCCTCGAGCCGCTCGCGCTCGCCGCGGGTGAAGCGCCGCGAGATCACCTCGGCCATGGACGCAAAGTCGTTGGCGCCAACGACTGTCTTGATGCGATAGTGGCGGTACTGCGAGCGGGCGGGCTGCCCGTCGATGGCCACCACCATGGAGGCTACGGACAGCGTGCCCTGCGTGTTGGAGATGTCGTAGCCCTCGATGCGGCGGGGGGTGAAGTCCAGCCCCAGCGCATCGGCCAGCTCCTTGCACGCGCCCACGGTGCGCGCCTTCTGCCGGACGAACTGCTCGCGGCGCTTCTGGGCGATGTCCTCCGCGTTTTTGCGCGCCATTTCCACAAGGCGCACCTTTTCGCCGCGCTTGGGCACGGCGATGTGCACACGGCTGCCCTTCTTTTCGCTGAGCAGCTTTTCCATCACCTCAAGATCCTCGCATTCCTCGCCCAGCAGGATCTCCCGGGGGATGGACGGGGCGTTGTCGTAGTATTGCAGCAGGAACATCGCCAGGCTCTCCTCCTGCTGCGCCTCGGCGCGCTGCATGATGAAGTGGTCGTTGCCCAGTATCTTGCCGCCGCGCATGAAGATGACCTCCACGATGGCGTCCACGCCGTCGCTGGCCACCGCGATGACGTCCTGATCGCCGCCAGCGACGGCGATGGCTTTCTGCTTTTGCAGCACCTGCTCCATCGCGGTGACGCGGTCGCGGTACATCGCGGCCTTTTCAAACTCCCAGTTTTTCGACGCCTCCTCCATCTTGCGCCGCAGATGCTCCACCACGTCCTCGTGGCGGCCGTTGAGGAAGGCGATGATCTCGTCCAGCATCTGGCGGTACTGGCCGGGCATCACGTTGCCCGTGCAGGGCGCGAGGCACAGCCCCATCTGGTGGCGGATGCAGGGGCGGTGCCTGCCGCCCACGCCGTGACCGAAGGAGAACTCGTGCTTGCAGGTGCGCAGCGGGAAGGAGTTGTGCAGCACCTCCAGCACGTCGCGCACCACGGTCGCGCCGATGTAGGGGCCGAAATACTTCGCGCCGTCCTTCTCGATGCGGCGCACCAACTCCACGCGCGGGTAGTCCTGCTTGAGGTCGATGCGGATGTAGGGGTACTGCTTGTCGTCCTTGAGCAGTATGTTGTAGTACGGGCGATACTTTTTGATGAGGTTGCACTCCAATATGAGCGCCTCCAGCTCGGTATCGCACAGTATGATGTCAAAATCCTCGATGTTGGCCACCATCGCGCGCACCTTGGGCGTGTGGTCGCGCGAGGAGTGGAAATACTGGCGCACGCGGTTCTTCAAATTCACCGCCTTGCCCACGTAGATGACCTCGCCGCCCTTTTTCATCTGATAGACGCCCGGGCTCTCGGGCAGCTGCGAGATCTTGAATTCCAGCGTCTGGTTCATGCTTCCTCCGATGCAAACTCCATTTTGAGCGCCACTTCGCCCTCGATGATCTCCCCCGTGCGGACAAAGCCCATCGATTCATACAGCTTAAGGGCAGCGGCGTTTTCCGGCTCTGCGCTGATATAGAGGCACGGCGCGTCCGGCTCCTGCCGCACGCGGTCGATCACCTGCGCAAGCGCGCGCCGCCCGATGCCCCTGCCCTGCCAGTTTGCGTCCACCATCAGGCGGTAGACGCTCCAGCCGGGGTAGTCGGCATCCCAGCCGTAGAGCGCAAAGCCCACAATCGCGCCGTCGCACAGCACCGCCACGGGGTAAAGCCGGGGCATGTACGCCGCCTGCGCCAGCGAAAAGCTGTTGTCCATCACAAAGTCCTGCTGATCCTGCCGCACGCGCAGCTGCGTCACTGCAAACCAGTTCTCCCCGTTGACGGGGCAAAGCGTCACATCCACTGCCGCATCCTCCCAAGCCAAGCTGTGCACAGTAACCTATGATCTATTATACCACGCCTGCGGGCAAAATGAAAAGGACTGCCGATGCGGCAGCCCTCAGCCTGTCGACAAAGTCGACAGGCTCGAAAAAGATGAATACTCATCTTTTTCGAATTGCAGAAAAATTCGCGCAC
>JAXEXP010000098.1:0-7554 GCA_034113365.1 Candidatus Spyradocola sp. | reverse complement strand
CCGCCCAGGAAGTAGCCAAGCCAGCCGCCCACTGCGGCAAAGACCAGCTGAATGGTGTTCCAGAATTCTTTCATAGTAGTTGTCCTCCTTTGAATTTTGAATATGAGAAGAGCGGCTGTCTTGGTGCTGACAGTCGCCCTTGCTTATAGAAATATTAGATGCAGAATCCCAATGCGATGCGGGGCTTATAAGTATCGCTCATCTGATGGGGATCTGCCTCGACATATGGGTTATGACTTGTGTTTGTTGGAGACACAGCGTAATAGTGATTGCTGTCTTGTACCGTCCTCAGATAGTAGAAGTTGGCGTGACCTTCGTTGTACTTAACAGAACTCTCAAAATCGCAGTAAACTGCATAATATCGAGGACCGTTGCTTTCCTTGACAGTTACCCTGTTATAGTCATAGCAAACCTCTCTGACAGACGGCACCCACAGTTCATCACTGCATTCGCTCTCAAACTGCTGCAGGGACGCATCCAGCCCGAGATACGCCTTTTGTACAGCCTTGATACTGCTGCGAACATTTTCAGGAATCAGCGGCTGAATGGTTGTGGAGAGATAGCTTCTGAGTTCAGACGTTTCCCAACCGCCCACGCCGCCACCGGTGTTGGTGCTGCTGTCATAGGCCGGATTCATCCGTTTTGCTGTTTTGAGCAGTTCAATGGAGATCCAAGTTGTGGCGGCTAAACCGCTGCCGTCCGACAGCGTGTCTGCCTCCTTGGCTACCAACTGCATATTGACGATGCCCTCTTCGCCAAGGTTCAAGGGCTTGTAGTTTCCAATTTCGTACTTGTCTGCGTAGCTGCCATCGTTGATGTTGGCGATAATGGTATCCCAATCATCCTCGATTTCCTTCAGTTCCACAGGAGAACCGAACTGGGCATAACACTTGGTATCACCAATGATCTTGCTGGGAGAGGGGTCCCATCGTTCGAAGGGATACAGTTCCGGCTCAGATACTTTGTCCTTGACTGGAGTGTCTCCCGTATAGGTGGCGGCAGAACCATAAGGTACATTTGTCACCGTTTGCAGAAGCGTATTTTCATTGTAGAACCAAACCGTGTATTTTCGGATATCAGTCCTGTACACCGCATATACATTCCGGTCTGCAAACACAGCTTTCCGACACTTGGAATCCACCGTTCCACCGGGTTCACGGCTCCATCCCACAAAGGAGAAGGTGTTTTCTGCCGTAGAGTCTTTATTCGGATAGCCGGTAAACTTGCCATCCCCACCATTGGTGATGGTTTCGGTGTAATAAAGGGTTTTACCGGAATCATCGTAGTATCGGAGATAGGAAGTCAGCGTGGTGTACATGACCTTGATGTTTGGATACCGCTCCAGCATTTCTTCCAACTCTGTACCGTACAGTTCGCTGACAAATACACTGCCCACAATTTGAGCTTTCTCCGTGTTGTTGCCGTTCTCGTCCAGACCGCGCATGGTGTCCAGCAGATCATAGAACGCCAGAATGTCCGCTGCATCCTCAAAGGTGCGCTCCAGCCCGGTAACGCGGACACGGGCTCCGGCAGGGATGCTGTGCAGAATCTCCCACAGGTCGAACACCTCGCTCACATTTTCCAGACGCAGCGTGGAGATGTTGTCATACCCACCAATCACGAAATCCGTAATACCCGTTTGGTTTCGGATGGTTAGGTTAGTGACTGTTTCCGGCAGATGGTATGCAGACCCAATTTGGCAAAAGTGCAAAGGTAAGGTAACTGACAAGGAATCCGCCCTAAGACTCAGCCGTGTAATGCGCGATAATCGCAATGTTGCGATGATGCTTTTGGCTGACTTTATCGACAGAAATGAATTCCTTTTTCTCTTTACACTCCTCAATTTGGAGTATTGCGATACCCCACCATAGCTTCTTCTCCGTTACTCTTGCTAAAGAGTTTCTGAGGTTTCAAAAGACTCCACGGAGGATTCGTTACGCAGATATCATATTTTCCTCGAACAGCATAGTATTCTACAAACGCATCTGCTTGACGAGCATCAAGCTCGTATTTCAATCCAGCAGATTCACAAAACTGTGCTATATCGCTTTTTGCTTTATCTACAGCATTCGCATCTATGTCCCATACAGAGATGAACAAATGGTTTGATGATAGTTTATCTGAATCCTGTAATTCTGAAAGCAAAGAAATAATCAGTCTTCCATCGCCGCAAAACGGATCAATAATACGCAGTTCCGAAGAGAAGGCGTCGCGCACATAACTTTTGCTTAACAAACGCATCATGCTTCCCGCTATATCAAAATCGGTGTAGAATTTTCCGAGGAGTTTCTCGTCTTCAAAATCTGACTGCGTAAACTCATCAACAAACTGATAGTAGGCTGCACTTATTTCGTTTGGAGTTTTAATTGGCATTTCTCAATTCCTCCCAAGCATAGTATCCCATCAGTCCATTGCACTTTTTCCGCTGGATACCCAATTGTCTAATTCTGAACATTTGAATTTCCACTGTTTGCCTATTTTATGTGCAGGGATGTCCTTCCCCTTCCTGATCCAATCGCGGATAGTTCCCGGCTTAACGCCCAGGTACTCCGCCGCTTCATCTATGCTTATCCATTTGTCGTTTCCGATCTCTGCCATTTCAGCACCTCCGAACAAACAAAGTATATCAACTCTATCATATTATAGCAGATTTCGGCTCTGTTTTCAATAGGTTTTCTGTCATTTCCTGTTGTTTTTTTATCATTTGCATGTGTTCTATACATCACTCTGAAAATCAGAAAAGTCAACCGGTTTCAGCGATAATTGTTACAGATGACAATCTGCACACCCTCATAACGAATTGTTTTGTCAATCGTTACGGGACAAGGCTTTTCGTTATGTGCGTATGCAAACCCGTCCAGTCCGCACACCCCGTGCCGCCGGATGAGAGGTGTCTACGCTGGCGGCAGGCAAAAAAATAATCCCTCAGCACACCCCACGGTGTGAGAAAGGCGGTAATTCCTATGTATTGAAAACGCCCTAACGAAAACGGGCAGAAATCCTTGTATCAATCACGCAACGGCTTCATCGATCTTGAGGTAGTTTTCGTACAGGTTGTTGTGCGCGTAGGTCAGGTCGGGGGCGGGCACGCTCTGCCGGGTGAGCAGCGTGACGGCCTTGCCCTCACCGGCCAGGTACATCGCCGTCTCCAGCGCCGCGCCCGAGCCGCCCACAAACGCGATGCGCCTGCCCAGCTGTTCGGGCTGCACGCGGCGCTCGTAGACGTCCTCGACCGTCCAGACGCCGGGGGCGTCCGCGCCGGGGATGGGCGGGCGCTTGGCCACCGAGCCCGTGCAGGCGAGTATGGCGTCATAGCCCTCCGCCGCAATGCGCGCGGGCTCGGGCTCGCAGCCGGTGTACACGCGCACGCCCTGCGCCGCAAGCTCGCCCTCCAGCCACTCCAGGTACCGGCGGATGGGCCACTTGAAGGGGTAAAGCTGCGCATAGCGCGCCTTG
This sequence comes from Candidatus Spyradocola sp., assembly GCA_034113365.1. GTDB lineage: Bacteria > Bacillota > Clostridia > Christensenellales > UBA1750 > Spyradocola. Next base: position 4,098 of record JAXEXP010000098.1, on the reverse strand, counting down.
CCGCCCAGCTGCGCGCGCTTTTCGTAGAGCGTGACGCTGTGGCCCTGCTGCGCGGCCAGCACCGCCGCGCGCATGCCGATGGGCCCGCCGCCGATCACCGCCACGCGCTTGCGCCTGCCCGAGGGCCGCAGCGCGTAGCTGAACCTGTGATCCATCCCCGAGGCGGGGTTGACCAAGCAGGTGGACAGCCACGACACCGGCGCGTCGCCGTGGCACTTGTTGCACTGGATGCAGGGCGTGGGCCGTCTGCCCTGCGTCAGCTTGTGCACGAACTCCGGCTCGGCGATGAGCTCGCGGCCCACGCACACCAGGTCGCACGCGCCGCTGTCCAGCGCCTGCTCCATCTCCTCGGGCTCCACAAAGCCGCAGGCGGCGGCCAGCGCGGTGGTCACGCCCGCATCGCGCAGCGCGCGGCAGAACTCCAGGCTCTGGTGCTCGTGGGGCCGGGCGTCGTAGCCGGTGGGGTGGTAGTGCACCATGTATTCGTTGCGGATCTGCAGGATGTCCAGCGTGCCCTCCATCATCTTGGCAAAGCGGATGGTCTCCTCCAGCGTGTAGCCCTGCGGGATCTCGCCCATCTCGCCGTGCCGCTGGGAGCCGGGCATCGCGCCCTCGATGATGAAATCCGGCCCGAACTCCTGCTTCATGCGGTGCAGCAGCTCGTAGGTAAAGCGCGCGCGGTTCTCAATGGGGCCATTGTATTCGTCCTGGCGCAGGTTGATGGCGGCGTCCAGGTAGCGGTCGCAGCGGATGGACATGCCGTCAAAGCCCCACTGGCGGTAGCGGCGCATCAGCGCCACCATCTCCTCGATGACCTGCGGAAACAGCTCCTTGGGGCAGCAGTTGGCGCGCATCTGCTCCAGCGTCAGCGGCGCGCGGCCGCGGCGCTTGTCGGGAAAGCCGGGCGGCGCGGGGAACAGGAACTCGGGCACGCCGCCGTGCAGCGTCATGCCGTCGGGGAAGTCCTGCTCGAGCTTGACGAGCAGCTTGGCGCCCAGCATGTGGGTCTGCGCGGCCAGCTGCGCCAGGTAATTGCCCGTCTGGGGGTTGTCGTAGTCCAGGCCCATGCGGTTGTCCTCCGGGCCGCGATGCCGCGCGCCGCCGCCGAAGCGGCCGGCGTGGCGGTAGCTCAGCAGCGAGGCCCCGGCGTTGCACAGCTGCGCGCACTCGGCAAACTGCGGGTCGGCGGGCCACGTCTCCGGCCCCTGGTTGTGCGCGCGCAGCACATTGGGCGAGACGATGCGGTTCTTGAGCAATATGTTCTCCATCAGCGGATAGGGAGATAGCAGCTTTTGATACGGAAAGCTCATGGTGCGCTCCTTTCCTCATTGCGTTTATTCAAAACCAGTTTATCACCGCTGCTTTTGCCTGTAAAACACATAAAAACAGAAAAAACCACAGGTTTTGCCTGTGGTTTGCAGCCTGTCGACAAAGTCGACAGGCTCGAAAAAGATGAAACCTCATCTTTTTCGAATTGCAGAAAAATTCGCGCACGGCCTTGCCGCACACGAATTTTTCTGTATCGGAAGCGATTTTCCATCTGCAAATAGTTTGGGAACGGATGGAAAAGAGAATCCATCCATCTTTATCCTTCCTAACTTACAGAAAATCGCTCCTCGGCGGGGTACACGCCCCCGCCTGCGGATTGAAGATGAAGGGGCTGCGGCCCCTTCATGCATCCCTGGGGAGCACATGCCTGTTTTTTGACAGGCTGAGACTCCCTCCCCCAAAAAGGAGGGGGGTCATCTTCCTTGCGCCCGCTTTTCCCGCAGGAAACGCCCCCAGGGCACCATTGAAAACACCGCGCAGGCCGCCAGTATCGGCAACGAATACGCCTGCTGCGGCAGCATCAGGACCGCGCTTTCCACAGGCGAAAACGCGGGCAAAACCCCGCCGAACAGCAGGCAAAACCCGCGCATCACGGCAAACGACAGCGCCGCGTGCGTCACCCGCTGGGCGAAGTAGGCGGCAAAGGACACCCTTCCCCCCAGAAACACCTGCGCCTGGCACAGCACCGACAGCCCCCCGAACGCCGACAGCCCGCACAGCATGGACAGCCGCAGCGGTAACGGCAGCGCCGCCTGCGCCGTCTGCGCAGCGCCCCGGCTGATCTCAAAGAAGCCTTCCAGCAGCGGCTGCACCGCGTCGGCGGGGAGCGCGAAGCGCAGCACGCGTCCCAGCGCGTCCGCAAGGCCCAGCGCCTCCAGCGCCGCCGTCAGCGCGGAAAAGAACGCGATGGCCGCGCCCACGAACAGCACCGACAGGCACGCCGAGCGCAGCGCCCCGGGCAGCGCCAGCAGCGGCGACACGCGCGCGTCCGTGCGGAATACCGCGTCGCTCCGGGCCGTTTCCCGGCCGCCCAGGCCCCGCCACAGCGCGCCGTTGCATATCGCGCACAGCAAATGGATACCATAAAGGAGAGCGCCCAGCGCGGGGCTGCCCAGGTACGCGCCCACCGTGCCGATGAGGAACAGCGGGCTGGTCACCGTGGCGGCGGAGACGAACCGCGCCGCCTGCGCGGGCGTGACGCTGCCGTCCTGCAGATGCGGCTCCAGCAGCCGTGCGCCGTTTGGCGCGCCGGAGATCCACGAGGCGAGCAGCAGTCCGCCAAGCCCGTCGGGCAGGCGCAGCAGGCGGCAGACCGGCCGCATCAGCGGGGACAGGGCGGCAAGCGCGCCGCAGGAATGCAGCAGCGACGTCACCACAAAGAACGGCAGCAGCGCAGGCAGCACCGCGTCCGCCCACAGGCGCAGCCCCTCGCGCACGCCCGCCATCGCGGCGGCAGGGCAGCAGAACAGCAGCGCGAGCAGCAGCCCGGGCACGAGCGCGCCGCAGACCGCGCGCAGCCTCTTGCGCATGTCCATCCCCCCTGAGAGCATGTTTTTTTGGAAAAATCATCCATCCGATTGCAATCTATGAAAAGAGGAGGAGTTCTTATGCAGGATCGTCCCTTCAAAATCGGCGTGGCGCTGGGCGGCGGCGCGTTCCGCGGTCTGGCGCACATCGGCGTGCTGCAGGTGCTCGAGCAGGCCGGCATCGTGCCGGACATCGTCACGGGCACCAGCATGGGCGCGCTGGTGGGCGGCGTCTACGCCTGCGGCATGAGCCTTTCGTTAATGGAGCGGTTCTGCTACTCCATCAGCGAAAAGGACCTGATCGACGTCTGCCGCCCCCGTGAGGGCATCGTCGCCGGCAACCGCGTCGAGCTGATGCTCCGCACCCTCACCGGCAACCGCACATTCGACCAGCTCGACCGCACCTTCGCCGCCGTCGCCACCGACCTTGCCCGCGGCGAGCGCGTCGTGCTGCGCTCCGGTCCCGTCTATCAGGCCATCCGCGCCTCCATCTCCATCCCTGGCATCTTCAACCCCTACCGCATCGACGGCGTCACCTACGTCGACGGCGGCGTCGTCGACCGCGTCCCCATCTCCGCCGCCCGCGAGCTCGGCGCCGACTTCGTCATCGGCGTCGACGTCGGCTACCACGGCGGCGCCGTCGACTGCGACGGCTCCCTCGTCAAAATCATACTCCATACCCTCGAGGTCATGGAGTGGCAGATCATGCAGCGCACCGTCAATACCGCCGACCTCAATATCGTCCCCGCCCTCGCCCACATCAACCCCGCCTCCATCGCCCAGGCCGAAGAGTGCATCCGCATCGGCCGCGACGAGGCCACCGCCCACCTCCCCGGCCTCCTCAAGGCCATCGAGGCGCGGAGGAACGGGGAGGGGGACGGGGGAACGCGCTTTCTTTCCTGAGGAAAGAAAGCTGCGCAAAGAAAGGCTCGGATGGGTTCTGCTAAGTGGTGGCTGTCGTTTTCTAGCCCTTCTGTAATATGCTTCCTGATGTAGCATCTGTCGTAAGACAGATGAAGCCCCCCGGTCGCGCGAAGCGCGGCCGGGGGGCTTGTTCTGCTTCGCAGAACGCCGCCCCAGGAGGCGTTTTTCCAGTTGGCTAGAGGACTGTGCTCCCACTTTGCACCAGCCCATCCATGCTCTTCTTTTGCGCAGCTTTTCTTCTCTCAGAGAAGAAAAGCGCGTACCTCGTTCCCTTTCCCGTCACTCCCGTACCCGGATGGGCTCGGTGAGGTCGAGGTGG
>JAXEXP010000097.1:0-7855 GCA_034113365.1 Candidatus Spyradocola sp. | reverse complement strand
GGACCCCAGCGGCCCTCCCCCGGCCGGGGCGGGCCGCTCGGGTCTATGGCGTCCTCGACGGACGCCGGGGGCGCCGCACGGGCGTACAGCGGGGAGCCGGCTGCACGTTGTGCGGCGCGTCGGAGCGGAGTGCGTGACCGGCCGAAGGGGGTTACTCCTCCTCCTGCAGGAAGCGGTACTGCGCGGCGCACAGGTCGGCGTAGTGGCCGCCCAGCGCGATCAGCTCGTCGTGGGTGCCGCGCTCGGCGATGCAGCCGTCCTGCACGACCATGATGCAGTCGGCCATGCGGATGGTGGACAGCCGGTGCGCGATGACGAAGGAGGTGCGGCCCTTGAGCAGCGTCTCCAGCGCTTTCTGAATGAGCAGCTCGGTGTGGGTGTCGATGGAGGAGGTGGCCTCGTCCAGGATCAGGATGCGGGGATCGTTGAGCAGCGCGCGCGCAAAGGAGATCAGCTGCTTCTGGCCGGTGGACAGGCGGCTGCCGCGCTCGTTGACCTCGGTGTAGTAGCCCTTTTCCATCGCCATGATGGTGTCGTGGATGTGTACGGCCTTGGCCGCTGCGACGACCTCCTCCTCGGTGGCGTCCAGCTTGCCATAGCGGATGTTGTCCATGATGGTGCCCGAGAAGATGAAGCTGTCCTGCATCATCACGGACATCTGCCTGCGCAGCGAGTGCAGGTTGACGTCGCGCACGTCGTGCCCGTCGATCTTGACCGCGCCCGAGTCCACGTCGTAGAAGCGGGAGATCAGGTTGACCACGGTGGACTTGCCCGCGCCCGTGGGGCCGACCAGCGCGATGGTCTGGCCGGGCTGCACGCGGAAGGACACGTCCTTTAGGATCACCTTTTCCTCGTCGTAGGAGAAGGTGACGTGCTCAAAGTCCACGCTGCCCTCGATGGGCGGCAGGTCGTAGGCGCCGGGCTTGGAGTCAATCTGCACCGGCGTGTCCAGAATCTCGAAGATGCGCTCGGTGGAGGCCATGGCCACCAGCACGTTGTTGTAGAAGTTGGCCAGGTTGTTCAGCGGCTCCCAGAACCGGCCCAGGTACCACAGGATGAGCAGCAGCGTGCCCACGGTGATCTGCCCGGCGGCGACGTTGCCGCCCAGCATCGCCACGCCGAAGATGTACACCAGCACCGTGCCGATGGCCGACACCGTGTCCAGGCTCGGCCAGAACAGGTTGTTGAGCTTGATGGCGCGCATCCAGCTGGAGCGGATGTCGTCGTTGGTCTCCTCGAAGATGGAGGCGTTCTCGTTTTCGCGGGTAAAGGCCTCGGTCACGCGCATGCCGGACAGGCTCTCGTGCAGGTAGCCGTTCATGTTGGAGATCTTGGCGCGCACGGTCTGCCAGTTCTTGCGCATGCGGCGCTTTAAGCCGAACAGGATGAGCAGCAGGAAGGGCAGTATGCACATGGAGATCAGCGTCAGCTTCCAGTTGACCGCCAGCATCAGCGTCAGCAGCAGCACCAGCGTCACGCAGTCGATGAACACGTTGACGATGCCGTTGGTGAACAGGTCGTTGAGCGAGTTGACGTCGTTGATGACGCGCACCATGATCTTGCCCGCAGAGCGCGAGTCAAAGAAGTTGAACGACAGGTCCTGAATGTGGTCAAACAGCGTCTGGCGCATGTCCGCGATGGCGGATCTGCCCGCGGTGTCCATGATGCGGGCACGGTAGCGCACGCACAGCGCGCCCAGCGCCGCGCACAGCACCATCGCGATCAGGAAGAAGGGGAAGTTGCGGCTGTTGCCCTGGTCGATCTGGTCGATGGCGCGGCTCATGAGCATGGGCAGCATCAGCGAGCAGACCGCGGAGATCACCATCAGCACGAGAGAGAACGCGACGCGGCCTTTATAGGGCTTTAAGAAGGTCAGCAGGCGCAGGAACTGTTTTTTGTCAAACGGGCGCTCGATGGCCTCGTCGTCGATGACGCGCAGTCTGGGCATGTCACAGCACCTCCTTTGCGGCGGGAGCGGCGGCAAGGTTCAGCGCCTTGCGCGCGGTGATGTTTTCAAAGTCGCGGTACTGGTCCTGATACATGTTGTAGTACAGTCCCTTTTTGGCCAGCAGCTCCTCGTGGGTGCCGCGCTCGGCCACCGCGCCGCCGTCCAGCACCACGATCTGGTCGGCGTTCTTGACCGAGGAGATGCGGTGGGCGATGATGAAGGTCGTCCGCCCGCGCATGATGGACTTTAAGTGCTTCTGGATCTCGTGCTCGGTCTCCATGTCGACTGCGGAGGTGGCGTCGTCCAGCACCAGGATCGTGGGATCGTAGAGCAGCGCGCGGGCGATGGCGATGCGCTGCTTCTGCCCGCCGGACAGGCCCAGGCCGCGCTCGCCCACGATGGTGTCGTAGCCCTGCGGCATCTGCCGGATGAACTCGTCGGCCTGCGCGGCGACGGCGGCGGCCTGCACGCGCTCGAAGGAGGCGTCGGGGCGGCCGAAGCGTATGTTGTTCTCGATGGACTCGGAGAACAGGAAGGTCTCCTGGTTGACGTAGCCGATGCGGTCGCGCAAGGACAGCAGCGGCATGTCCTTGACGTCGATGCCGTCGATCTTGACCGCGCCTGCGCGGCACTCGTAGTAGCGCCCCAGCAGGTTGACGATGGAGGTCTTGCCCGTGCCCGTCGCGCCCATGATGGCGCAGGTGGAGCCGGCGGGCACGTCCAGGTCCAAGTCGCACAGCACCGTCTCGTCGCCGTAGCCGAACGTCACGCCCTCGAACTGCACATGGCCGCGGAAGGGCTGGGGGAACTTCGGGTTTTCGCAGTCGTGGATGTCCGCGCCGAGGTCCTGATAGTAGAACAGCTTCTCGGCCGAGGTGATGGCCTGCGTCAGCATGTTGATCAGGTTGCCCAGCATGCGCATGGGGCCGGTGATCATCCAGATGTAGCCCGTGAAGGTGACCAGCGCGCCCAGCGTCATGGAGCCGCCGATGACCATCGTGCCGCCGATGCCCAGCAGCAGCGGCGTGCAGAAGTTGCCGAGAAAATCCAGCACGGGCACGTAGTCCGACCAGATGTAGGTGGTCTTGAGCAGCAGGGAAAGCTGCTTGCGGTTCTCCACGGAGAAGGCCTGCTTTTCATGCTCCTCCTGCGCAAACGCCTTGACCACGCGCACGCCCGAGATGTTCTCCTGCGTCTTTGTGGACAGCACGGCGTTCTGCTCGCGCACGTCGCGGAAGGCGCGGCGGATCTTGCGGCGGAAGCGCACCGCGATGAAGGCCACGATGGGCGCGATGCACACCATCACCAGCGCCAGCTTCCAGTTGATGAAGAACAGGAAGATCAGCGAGCCGAAGAACCAGATGCTGTTTTCGCAGATCTGCACCACGCCGCCGGCCAGCAGGTTGCGCAGGCCCTCGATGTCGCCCGTCATGCGGCTCATGATCTCGCCGATGTAGTTGCTGTCGTAAAAGCGGTAGCTCATCTCGCTTAAGTGCCGGTAGAGCCCCGTGCGCAGGTCGTAGCAGAAGTTCTGCGACAGCCGCTCAAAGGACACGCCGCGCACGTAGTTGCTCACCGCGCGCAGCACCGTAAGGCCCAGGATCGCGCCGCACAGCGGCAGCAGCTTTTCCGTCAGCCCGCCCTTGATCACGTCGTCCACGATCCAGCCCGAGAACAGCGGCAGCACCAGGCGCGTGGCGTTTGCCAGCAGCAGCGCCGCAAAGCCGATCAGCGCGAACCTTGCGTGCGGCCTGCACATGCGGCAGATGCGTTTGATGGTCTCCATACCGTGCATTCCTCCCCGTGTGTGTGTTAGGGTCTGTGTTCACTGTGTGTTTGTGCAGTCAATATGGTAGACCTTTTGCCCGCGCATGTCAAAGAAGTTCAGGTTAATTGTCGCGCGGTTCAGGAAAAATGTACGATTGATAATTGCACAGAAAATGGTATACTGATAGTGGATGAACGCGCGCCCCGGCGGCGCGCAGATGATAAAGAAGGGTGGTTTCACCGGACTATGAGAAAATACGACATCGTGGTGTGCGGCGGCGGGCTGTCGGGCGTGGCGGCGGCGGTGCAGGCCAGGCGCAGCGGCGCGGGCAGCGTGCTGCTCATCGAGCGCTACGGCTTTCTGGGCGGCATGGCGACCGCGGGCCTCGTCAACCCCTTCATGCCCTACTGGAAGGAGGGCGTGCTGCCCGAGCAGGGCGGCCAGCTGGTGTTCGGCATATTCGACGAGATCCGCCATCGCCTGGGCGAGATGGGCGGCTATGATGGGCAGGGCGACCACTTTGACGCCGAGTGCATGAAGATCCTGCTCCAGCGCATGTGCGTGGAGGCGGGCGTGGAGCTGCTGCTGCACTCCTTTGTGGAGCAGGTGCACGTAAAGAACGACCGCCTGGTCGCGGTGCGCGTGGCCAGCAAGAGCGGCATCGAGTTCATGGCGGCGGACGCCTTCATCGACTGCACGGGCGATGCCGACGTGGCCCACCTGTGCGGCGTGCCGTGGAAGAAGGGCCGCGACAGCGACGGCCAGTGCCAGCCCATGACGCTGTGCTTCCGCATGGCGGGCGTGGACCGCAGCAAGATGCCCCCCAACCCCGAGATCGACCGCCTCTACAATGAAGCCAAGGCGCGCGGCGAGATCACCAACCCGCGCGAGGACGTGCTGCACTTCCACGTGATGCAGGACGACGTGGTGCACTTCAACACCACGCGCGTGATCCTGCACGACGCCACCAACGCCCGCTCCATGACCGACGCCGAGCTCATCGCGCGCGAGCAGGTGTGGGAGATGGTGCACTTCCTCAAAAAATACGTCCCCGGCTTTGAGAACAGCTACCTGCAGATGACCGCGCCGCAGACCGGCGTGCGCGAGTCCCGCCGCATCGTGGGGCAGTACACGCTCACCGGCGAGGACGTGATGAATCAGACGCGCTTCCCGGACGCCGTCTGCCGCTTTGCCTACATGATCGACATCCACAACCCCGCGGGCACCGGCACCGAGCGCTGGCATCAGCCCCACGGCGGCTTCTACGAGATCCCCTACCGCTGCATGGTGCCCAAGCGCATCGCCAACCTGCTGGTGGCGGGCCGCCCCGTGTCCTCGGATCACGCGGCGCACTCCTCGCTGCGCGTGATGCCCGCGTGCGTAGCTCTCGGGCAGGCGGCGGGCCTTGCCGCGTCCATCCTGTTGCGCAAGGGCGGCGCGTTTAAGGACATCAACGGCGAACGCCTCCATGCGCGCCTGGTCGAGATCGGAGCGATGAAGGCCGATGCGTAGCCGGAACGCGGGCCGCGCGGCCTATCCCGTGGGGATATTGCCCTATTTCGTCTGCTACTACATGTGCAGCGCGACCTATTCCACTTATTATTCCAACTATCTGGTGGCCCAGGGCGTCAGCACGGGCGACATCGGCTCCATCATGGCGCTCTCGCCCATCATCGCGCTGCTGGTGCAGCCCTTCTGGGGCGCGGCGGGCGACCGCATGAAGTGGAAGAACACGGTGCTCGCGATCCTGACCGCGGGCACGGCGCTGGTGCTGTTTGCGGGCGGGTTTGTCAACTCCACGCTCTACGCCTACGCCGTGGTGTGCAGCTATTCGTTTTTCTGCACCAGCATCTCGCCCATGATGGAGACCATCGCGCTGGAGGCGCTGGAGAAGGGCCGCTACAACTTCGGCCCCGTGCGCATGACGGGCACCATCGCCTACGCCGTCACCGCGCCGCTGGTGGGGCTTGTACTGGCGAACAACTACCGCCTTGCGCCCTTCTTCTCGGCGGCGTTCATGGGGCTGGGCCTGATCGCGCTGCTGTTCCTGCCGCGCGTGGAGGGCCACCAGCACGGCAGGCGCGAGAAGGTCAGCGTCGTCAGGCTCCTCAAAAACCGGCAGCTGATGCTGATGATGGCCTTTACCGTGGTGCTGATGCTGGGCATGAGCTACTACAACACCTATTTCTCGCTCTACTTCCAGCAGCTGGGCGCGGACTCGACGCTGCTGGGGCTGAGCTACTTCCTGTCGGCGGCGGGGGAGATCCCCTTCCTGCTGGTGGGCGACCGGCTGTTCCGCAGGCTGGGCGTGGGACGGCTGCTGCTGGTGTCCGCCGCGGCGATGGCGTTGCGCATGCTGCTCATCGGCGCGACGACCAACCTCACCTTCGTGCTGCTGACCCAGCTGCTGCACGGCCTGTGTTACATCGTGATGTCCTTTGCGATGGCCAAGTTCGTCAACCTCGTCGTCCCCGACGAGCTGAAGGCCTCCGGGCAGATGCTGCTCAACGTCGTGGGCTTTGGCCTTGCGCGGGCGGCGGGCGCGTGGGCGTCGGGCCTGCTGGTGCAGTCGGTGGGCATGCGCGTGCCCTTCTTCCTGGCGGCGGGCGTGTGCGCGCTGGGGCTGATCGTGTTCGGCACACTCATCCTGCGCAGCCCGGCGCTCAAAAACGCGGGCAGGGAGGCAAATCCATGACGGAACGCGCACTGGACAGAAACGACATTCCGCAGCTGCTTCTGCTCCAGCAGGCGACCTACGACGGCCTGCCCCGCAGGGAATTCCTGATGCTGACCGACGCCGGGGAGCTGACCTACATCTTCAGCGGCGGCGGCTGCGGCGTCGGGCTGTTCGACGGCGGGCGGCTGGTGGGCGCGTGGGTGCTCTACTACCCCTTCGGGAGGGAGGATAACCTCGGCCCCCTGCTGGGCACGCCTCCCGAGCGCACCGCGCACTTCGAGCTGGCGCTGCTCGACCCGGCCTGGCGCGGGCGCGGCCTGCACCGGCGCATGGTGCGCGAGCTCACCGAAACCGCCGCGCGCGACGGGCGCTTTACGCACATCGCCGCCACCGCCCACCCCGACAACGCCGCCAGCGTCCGGGGCTTTACGGCAAACGGCTACGCCATCGCAGGCATCTACAAAATGTACGGCGGCCTGGACCGCTGCGTGCTGGCAAAGCCGCTGTGATCCGCAAATACACCAAAGGGGATTCATACCATGACAAAACAGATCGACCTGGTGGGCAAGATCGGCTCGATGGCGCTGATCCGCAGCCAGGACAACGACATGGACTACAACATCTTCTCGCGCCTGGGCGCGGAGCTGCGCCCGGGCATGATCTGGGTGACGTCGGGCGCGGTGGAGATCGGCCGCATCGACTACCTAAAGCGCGGCGGGCATGAGCTGACGGGCAACCTCGACGAGATCAAGACCGACTACGCCGCGCAGGGCCAGACCATCCTGATGGAAAACTACCGCCGCTTCATCCCGCCGGAATACTCCGTGCGCCAGCTGCTGGTGGAGCACACGCACTTCAACTCCCGCACCTCGCGCGAGTACATCAAGCACACGCTGCTGCGCGCGGCGGAGCAGAACGCCATCCCCATCGTCAACTACAACGACCCCGTCTCCTTTGAGGAGCACCGCAAGATGGAGATCGCCCAGCTGCGCGACAAGACCGAGGACGTGGTCGAGTGCGTGGACAACGACGAGACCGCCGCCGTCATCGCAGGGCTGGTCGAGGCCAAGACCCTGCTGATCATGACCTCCGCAGACGGCATCTACACCGACCCCCACGACCCCGACACCATCGTGCGCGAGGTCACCGCCCACGACGGCGAGGAGATGGAGCGCAGCATCCGCAAGCTGCAGGAATACTGCTCCGGCGCCTCCCGCGCGGGGGCCAACGGCGCCCGGGCCAAGCTGGAGTACATCCTGCCCTGCGCCCGCCGCGGCATGACCGTCATCATCGGCCACGCCCGCTACCGCATCAGCCAGCTGCTGGGCGGCGACGTCCCCTGCACGCGCATCTACATGAAGTGACCTCCAGGACGACGCTGCGCGCAACACCCCGCCAGAACCCCGACCCCGCAAACGTCTCCCAGGCTTCCCCTTGAGGGTTCACCCGGAGGGGCGAAGCC
>JAXEXP010000096.1:0-5856 GCA_034113365.1 Candidatus Spyradocola sp. | reverse complement strand
ATGACCCTCCGGCCCCTCCCCGTTCCCGGGGTGGGGCCGGAGGGTCATCCCCCGCGCCGTACCTGTTTAATTCTGTCCGTAATAGGCGTTCGCGCCGTGCTTGCGCAGGTAGTGCTTGTCCAGCAGCTCCTGCTGCATGGGCGGCAGCTGCGGCTCGAGCATCAGGGCGTGCAGCGCCATGAACGCGCACTCCTCCAGCACCACCGCGTTGTGCACCGCGTTCTCCGGGTCGGTGCCCCAGGCAAAGGGGCCGTGCGAGTGCACCAGCGCCGCGGGCACCTGCTCCGGGTCGATGCCGCGCTCGCGGTACGTCTCGATGATCACATTGCCCGTCTCCAGCTCGTACTTCCCCGCGATCTCCTCGGGCGTCATGCGCCGCGTGCACGGGATCTCGCCGTAGAAGTAGTCGCCCTGCGTGGTGCCGTAGGCCGGGATGCCGCGCCCCGCCTGCGCAAAGCTGGTCGCCCAGCGGCTGTGCGTGTGCACCACGCCGCCCAGGCCCGGGAAGGCGTTGTACAGCGCAACGTGCGTGTCCGTGTCGCTCGAGGGCTTCCACTTGCCCTCCACGCGCTTGCCCGTCTCAAGGCTCACCACCACCATGTCCTCGGGCGTCATGCCGTCGTAGTCCACGCCTGAGGGCTTGATGACCATCAGCCCCTTCTCCCTGTCCACGCCCGACACGTTGCCCCAGGTAAACGTCACCAGATTGTATTTGGGCAGCAGCAGATTCGCCCTGCACACCTGCTCCTTCAATGCTTCCAGCATGGCTTCAATCCTCCTGTTTCATCGCGGCGACCGCGGCCTTTTCCGCCTCCAGCGCCGCGCGGTAGTACACAAGATACGCCTGGAATCCCGCCGCGTCAGCCGCGTCCGGCGCGATGGTGCTGCTCTTGCCGCCCTCAAACACCTCGTCCGCGAGGTAGTTCTCCAGCGACTGCCCCTCTTTTTTGTTCAGCATGTACGCCGCCAGTAGCGCCATGCCCCAGGGGCCGCCCTCGCCCGCCGTCTCCATGCACGTCACGGGGATGTTCAGCGCCGCGGCCAGCAGCCTCTGCCCCACCACCGGCGTCTTGAACAGGCCGCCGTGGCCCAGCAGGCTGTCCAGCTCCACGCCCTCGCCGTGCAGCAGCTCCATGCCAATGGCCAGCGTCGCCACCGCCGCGTTTAGGTTGGCACGCATGAAGTTGGCCAGCGTGAACCTCGCCTCGGGCAGGCGCACCACCAGGGGCCTGCCGCCCTCCACGCCCGTCACGGGCTCGCCCGCGTAGTAGTTGACCGCCGCCACGCCGCCGCAGTCCGCGTCGCCCTCCAGCGCCTCGCGGTACAGCGTGCCGTACAGCTCGTTTGCGGAGACCTTTTTGCCCGTCAGCTTCTCCGCCGCCTCGCCCAGCAGCGCCACCCACGCGTTCAGGTCGGAGGTGCAGGTGTTGCAGTGCACCATCGCCACCGGCGCGCCCGTGGGCGTTGCCACCAGGTCGATCTCGGGATACACCCGGCTCAGCGGCTGCTCCAGCACCGCCATCGCAAACACCGACGTGCCCGCGCTGACGTTGCCCGTGCGCGGCGCGACGGAGTTGGTCGCCGTCATGCCGGTGCCCGCGTCGCCCTCGGGCGGGCAGAGCGGGATGCCCGCCTTGAGCGTGCCGGTGGGGTCGAGCAGGCGCGCGCCCGCTTCGGTCAGCCGCCCCGCCTCCTGTCCCGCGACGAGCACGCGCGGCAGGATGTCCTTCAGCTTCCACGGATACTCCGCCGCCAGCTCGTCGAACTTTTCCACCATGCCCGCGTCGTAATCGCCCGCGGCGCTGTCGATGGGGAACATGCCCGCCGCCTCGCCGATGCCGATCACCCTTTCGCCCGTCAGCTGCCAGTGGATGTAGCCCTCCAGCGTGGTCAGCAGCGCGATGTCGCGCACGTGCTCCTCTCCGTTCAGCATCGCCTGGTACAGGTGCGCGATGCTCCACCGCTGCGGGATGTTGAACCGGAACAGCGCCGTCAGCTTCTCCGCCGCCTGCGCGGTGGTGGTGTTGCGCCAGGTGCGGAAGGCCGCCAGCTGCCTGCCCTGCGCGTCAAAGGGCAGGTACCCGTGCATCATCGCCGAGATGCCGATGGCGCCCACGGTGTCCAGCTCCTGCCCGAACTTCTGCGCCACGTCCTGCTTGAGCGCGGCAAACGCGGCGCGCACGCCCGTCCAGGCGTCGGCCATGTCATAGGTCCAGTAGCCGTTTTCCAGCCGGTTTTCCCAGGTGAAGTCCCCGGAGGCGACGGGGGCGTGCGTCTGATCGATCAGCACCGCCTTGATGCGGGTCGAGCCCAGCTCGATGCCCAGCGCCGTGTGCGCAAGGTTCAGCTTTGTCATGTAAAGTAACCCCTCTTCCAAGTTTTTGTTGACCATGCGGATGTTTTTCACTACAATGGAGGCATGCCGCCACGCTCTTCCATTATACCGTCTTTTTCCCCGTTTCACCAGAGGCAGCGGCGCATTTCCCCGCACAAATTTTACTTTTGAAAGAGGAGTCGCAAGCCTGACAAACCATTATATGAAAGGAAGCGTTTATTTTGAATACACAGAATCTTGAAAAACTGCTGGCCCTGCGCGCCGCGCTGCACGCCTGCCCCGAGGTGTCCGGGCAGGAGGTGCGCACCAAAGCGCTGCTGATGGACTTCCTGCGGGAGAACACCACGCTGGAGCTGCACCCCTGCGGCGCGGGCTTCTACGCGGCGCACCGCGAGCCCGGAGCCTCCCGCCCCGCCGCCGCGCTGCGCGCCGACTACGACGCGCTGGCCACCCCCGAGGGCGCGGCGCACCTGTGCGGCCACGACGGCAACGCCGCCTCGCTGTGCGGCGTGGCGCTGGAGCTCGAGGGCCGGACGCTGGGCCGCGACGTGTTCCTGCTCTTCCAGCCCGCGGAGGAGTCGGGCGCGGGCGCGCTGCCCTGCTGCGAGCTGTTCGACCGCGAGCGCGTGGGCGAGCTCTACGCCGCGCATACGCTGCCCGGCCAGCCGCTGGGCCGCATCCTGACGCGCCCGGGCACCATCGCCTGCGCGTCGCAAGGGCTGATCCTGCGCTTCACCGGCCGCCCCGCGCACGCCGCCTACCCCGAGCAGGGCCTGTCCCCCGCCCCGGCGGTGGGCCGCCTGCTGTGCGCCCTGCCCGAGCTGTCCGCGCAGGAGCGCTATTCCGCCATGACGCTGTGCACCGTGATCGGCTGCCGCATGGGCGAGAAGGCCTTCGGCGCGGCGGCGGAGCGCGCGGAGGTGTGGCTGACGCTGCGTGCCGAGCGGCAGGAGGACCTGCAGGCGCTGCTGGACGCCGTCACCGGCGCGGCCCGCGCCCTCGCAGCCGAGACGGGCCTTGGCTTCTTCCGCGAGGACATCGACGTGTTCCCCGAGACGCGCAACGACCCCGCCTGCGCCGCGCGCGTGCTGGCGCTCCCCAACGCGCAGCGCCTCCCCGAGCCCATGCGTTGGAGCGAGGACTTTGGCCACCTGCTGCGCCGCTGCCCGGGCGCCTACTTCAGCATCGGCGCGGGCGAGACCTGCCCCGCGCTGCACACCGCGGGCTACGCCTACCCCGACGCCCTGCTCCAGCCCACCGTCGAGGCCTTCCTCACCCTGCTGCGCTGAATTTCACACAAACCGAGGTGACCAACCATGAACGTGCACGCTTTCCGCGATAAACTGGTGACCACGCTGTCCGCCTGCCCGGCGATCCTGGCCATCGGCCAGACCGGCGACCTCAACGCCCCGCTGATCCCCGGCAAAAGCGACATCGACCTGTTCGTGCTCTGCGACGCGGTCCCCGCGCAGGACGAGCGCCGCGCGCTGTATCAGGCGCTTGCGGACGACACCGAGTCGCTCCGGATGCAGGTCTGCAACTGCCGCGACTGGGGCGTCGGCGACGTACTCGTCTGCGGCGGCGTCGAGATCATGCCCATGTATTTCACGACCCAACACATGCAGCGAGATCTGGACGAGCTGCTCAGCGGCGGGCGCATCGAAAAGGAGGGCGGCTTCTACCCCATCGGGCGGCTGGCGACCATCGAGACGATGAATGTGCTCTGCGAGACCGACCACGCCTGGTCGCGCCTCATCGACCGCGTCAGGCAGCATCCCCGCCCGCTGTTCCGCGCGTGGTATGCCTCGCAGGCGGGCTGCATGCTCGACGACGAGGATCTCGGACGCTGTCAGCTGCGCCGCGAGGTGCTGTTCACGCATCAGGTGGTGGAGGGGTTCCTCGACCACTTCCTGCAGGCGCTCTACGCGGTCAACGACTGCTACTTCCCCAGCCGCAAGCGCACCGAGCGCGCCATCGCAGGCTTTGTCCGCAAGCCCACGGACTGCTACGCTCGCCTGCTGAGCCTCGTCTCGCTCGCCGCAAACGAAGCCACCATCGACGACGCCGTGCAGGAAATCCGCGCCCTGGCCAGCGAGCTGACCGCCCTTGGCGCGCAGGTCTTTCCGGAACCCTGATCTCCAGCGCCTCAACCCTTTGCTGCATTCCACGGCGCTGCGGCTCCACCCTTCAGTCGCCTGCGGGCGACACCTCCCCACTCCGCACCGTGCTTCCCTTCCAGGAAAGTCCTGTGTTCCGGTCGGCTTATTTAAGAGAAACAGTCCACAGGACTTTTTCTCTCAAAACGCACGACCTTCAGGGCTTCGCCCCTACGGGTAAACCCTCAAGGGGAGCCTCAAAGCGGTAACCCGAGCGCAGCACTCCAAGCCTTCTCTCTGTGCGCACCGAAGATGCAGATCCCGCGATTCGGAAGTTGCATCGTCCCCACCGCTCAAAACGCCCCCAGAATACCCCCGGTTTCCGTCGAGGAAACCATAGACCCCGGCGTTCCTCCCCTTCATGGGGAGGGGCGCTGGGGTCATCCTCTCCCCCCACGCACCACCTCACCCCCAGAAATCCCTTGGCTTCCCCTTGATGGTTCACCCGGAGGGGCGAAGCCCTGAAGCATGAGTGTTTCTCCATAAACAGTCCGGTGGACTGTTTATGGAGAATAAGCCATGCGGAACACCGGAACAGGCCGAAGGACTGTTTCGGTGCGGAGCGGGAAGCTGTCGCCCGCAGGCGACTGATGAGATGTCCCCCTCGCACCCAAAACAACCCCAGAAAGCCCCGGTTTCCGTCGAGGAAACCACAGACTCTGCCACCCCTCCCCTTGCGGGGAGGGGCGGCAGA
This sequence comes from Candidatus Spyradocola sp., assembly GCA_034113365.1. GTDB lineage: Bacteria > Bacillota > Clostridia > Christensenellales > UBA1750 > Spyradocola. The sequence goes on along the minus strand of JAXEXP010000096.1, from coordinate 671 downwards.
GTCATCTCCCCCTACGTTAGAAAGCATCCCCCGTCAAACGCCCGCCGCGCGCTCATACCAGGTCAGGTTCCCCTTCAAGCGTTCATCCCACGGGGCCAGCCGCGACGCCTCGCGCCCCTCGGACAGCGCCTCGCGCCCCTGCCCCAGCCGGTAGAGCGACAGCGCCCGCAGGTCGTGCGGCAGCCAGCTCCACGCGTCGCCCTCGCAGATGTAGCTGTCCGGCCGCTCGCGGATGCCCAGCGCGCGCTCCGTCATCCACAGCGCGCCCACCCAGTCGCCCCGGGCCTGCAGGGCCTGCGCGCAGTCCAGGTACGGCTCGCGCAGGTGCGGCGCCTCCGCCACCGCCCGCAGATGCCACCGCAGCGCCTCGGCGTGCTCGCCCAGCTCCCCGTGCGCCCGCGCGATGAACCGCATGGACGCGCTCCGCTCGTCGGCCCACGTCGCGTTCGGCAGCGCCAGATGCCTTTCCAGCGTCTCGATGCACTCCCGCCACCGGCCGTGGAACAGGTACTCCCGGCCCAGATAATGCAGATTGCGGTCGTTGAACGGGTCCTCGCGCACGGCCAGCTCCAGCAGCGGCAGGTATTGCCCGCGGGACTTGCGCGCGTCGGGGTAGTGGTGCAGCGTCACGCCCGCCGCCGTACGCACCTCGGGCGCGCCCTCTACGCACT
>JAXEXP010000095.1:0-2599 GCA_034113365.1 Candidatus Spyradocola sp. | reverse complement strand
GTTGACGAAAGTATGCTTCTTGTGTTATCTTATCCATTGCAGAGAGCTCCTTTGTGGTGGATGGTGTGTGGTAACTCTATTCTACCACTTGCTCTCTGTTTTTTCTTTACCTTCTGTTACCTATGTATTATACCTCAACATGGCTGCCGCCTTCGGGGCAAAGCTGCGGAAACGAAAAAAGAGACGCCAGAAGCTGATCTGACGTCCCTTGGGTTTGCTTGGCTTAGTCCGCGGAGTAGGGCAGCAGAGCCACGTGGCGCGCGCGCTTGATCGCGATGGACAGCTGGCGCTGATGCTTGGCGCAGTTGCCGGACATGCGGCGGGGCAGGATCTTGCCGCGCTCGGTCACGAAGCGACGCAGGCGGGCGAGGTCCTTGTAATCGATGTGCTCAACCTTATCTACGCAGAACTGGCAGACCTTGCGGCGGGGCTTGCGGCCGCGAGGACGGCGAACTCTTTCTTCAGACATTGTTCTCTAACCTCCTTAACTTAGAATGGGAGCTGGTCGTCATCATCGACCTGCGTGAAACCCTGGCCGGCGAAATCATTCGCAGGCGCACTGTTGTTGGAACGCGGGGCAGGGGCGTTGTTGTAGCCGTAGTTCTGACCGCCGTAGCCGCCCTGACCCTGGGCATTGTCGCCCTGGGGCTTGGAATCCACAAACTCGCACTCATCGCAGACGACTTCGGTAACGTAGCGCTTGGTACCGTCCTGCGCGTCGTAGGTGCGGGTCTGCAGGGAGCCGACCACGCCGATCTTCCTGCCCTTGGTAAAGAAGCGATGCACGAAATCAGCCTGTTGACGCCAGGCAACGCAGCTGATGAAATCCGCCTCGCGCACGCCCTGCTGGTTGGCGAACCGGCGCGTCACCGCAATGGTGAAGTTGCACACGGTCGCGCCGCTGGGGGTGGTGCGGTATTCGGGATCCCTGGTCAGGTTGCCGACCAATATGACTTTATTCATGGCTGCACCGTCCTTTGATTATTCCTCAACACGGGTCACGAGGTAACGCATGATGTTCTCGTTGATCTCGAAGTTACGCTCCAGCTCACGCGGGAACTCGGGCGCGGCGGTGAAGTTCACCAGCACGTAGTAACCCTCATTCTTGAAGTTGATGGGATAGGCCAGGCGACGCTTGCCCCACTCATCCACCTTTTCAACGGTCGCACCGTTGTTGGTCATCAGCTCGCCGAACTGTGCGATCAGCTCAGAACGGGCCTGATCCTCCATACCGGCGTCGATGACGTAGAGAACTTCGTATTTGTTCATACCTTTCACCTCCTTATGGACTTTGGCGTGGCGTCCCGCGCCACGCAAGGATGAATGCGCTACTCAATAGAGTTTACCACGGGATCGGGCTGTTTTCAAGTAAAATCTCTGTATTTTCACGACAATCTTTTCATTTCCGGCCGAATCTGCTATACTGACGGTAAAATCGAGCGCCGGGAGCGCCCATTACGGAGGTCAGGCATGGTCTATACCTTTCATATCGTCACCATCGGGCACCTGTCCCGCAACCGCTACTGGGGCGAGGACGAATCCGTCGCCTACAGAAAGGCGCTGTGCACCTGCACGCTGCTCTCGGGCGGCGGCGAGCACATACTGGTCGATCCCTCCCTGCCCGCGCAGCAGATGGATGAGGCGCTGCTGTGGGCTGCAGGACTGCACCGCGCCGACATCACACGGGTATACACCACCCATCACCATCTCGACCACCACGTGGACCCGCTGTTCCCCAATGCGCAGTGGTTCCTGCCGCAGGCGGAAATCGACTATCTGCGGAACAACTGGGACGACTACATCCGCACTTTCCCCGGGGACGACCGCGCGAACCTTGCGCATGCGCACCCGGTTGGGGAGATGCTCGCAGACGGCATCCGCGTCGTGCCGCTGCCCGGACACACCGAGGGGCTGTGCGGGCTTGAGTTTGACGCGCCCGAGGGCCGCGTGCTGCTCACCGGAGACGCGGTGATGACCCGCGAATTCTATCAGGCGGGCAGGCCCTACCTGTTCGGCTGGGACGATGCGGTCAGCGCGGAAACCATTCGGGGGATCAGGGGACGTTACGACGTGATCATCCCCGGGCACGGCGAGGCCTTTGCGTCGCGCGCGTGGGAGCGGGCGGCAGAGTACTGAGAGATTTCTCGCTGCGCTCGAAATGCCCCTCACCGGCGCGCAGGCGGGGAAAACAGACATGAAATGTTCATCGTTGCGCGGTTGTGATTTGTCCGCGCGTGCGGTACAATGGAAGGCAGTTTTGAGAAAGGATGTGGCGGGCATGAAGGGATGCAGGCGTTTGCTGTGCCTGCTGCTGGCGCTGTGCATGGCGGCGCTGAGCGGCTGCGCGGTGTTCAAGAGCGAGACGGTGGAGATCGGCGCGGAGGAGGCGGCGCCCTACCTTGCGCTGACGCAGCGCTTCCTGGACGCGCTGTTTGTGCAGGATTACAACACCTGCCTTGCGATGTTTGCGGAGAACCTGCAAAACACAATGGACAAGGAAGAATTGCAGGAGCAGTGGGACGCGGTGCGGCTGACCTACGGCGACGCGCTGGAGATGGACCGCTATGAGGCCTACCGCATCAACGGCGAGGGCACCATC
>JAXEXP010000094.1:0-38275 GCA_034113365.1 Candidatus Spyradocola sp. | reverse complement strand
TGGCTTCTCTTTTCCATCCGTTCCCATACTATTTGCAGATGGAAAATCGCTTCCGATACAGAAAAATTCGTGTGCGGCAAGGCCGTGCGCGAATTTTTCTGCAATTCGAAAAAGATGAGGTTTCATCTTTTTCGAGCCTGTCGACTTTGTCGACAGGCTGAACACCCCCGGTCGGGCAGATGCCGCCGGGGGCGTTTTTATGCGCTTTGGGGGATCACATCGCGCGGTCGAGCCAGTCGGCGATGCGGCGCAGCAGCTTCTTCTGCGCGAACTCGACGGTGGCGTGGCCCGCGCCCTTTACGATGACGAGCGTGGCGTCGCAGCCGGCGGCCTCCAGGCGGCCGTGCAGGTCGTAGGAGAGCGACACGGGCACGGATTCGTCCTTGTCGCCGTGGAGGATGAGGAAGGGCGGCGCGTCGGGGGAGACGTAGTCGATGGCGTTGGCCAGGCGGATCAGGTCGCCCTTCTGATCCAGCTCGCCGTCAAACAGCTTGGAGACGCAGTTGTTTCCGGGCAGCTGCGCCAGGTCGGTCAGGCCGTATTCCCTCATCATGCCGTAGAAGTCCACCGCGCCGTACCAGTTGATCACGGCCTGCACGCGGTCAGACGCGCCCGGCCACTGGTCGCCCGTGAACTCGGGCTTGTCGGGCGTCAGGCCCGCAAGCGTGGCAAGGTGGCCGCCCGCCGAGTCGCCCATGATCGCGATGCGGTCGGGGTCGGCGCGGAATTTGTCCGCGTTGCTGCGGATGAAGCGGATGGCGGTCTTGACGTCCCGGATCTGCGCGGGGAAGGGCGCGGTGTTGCTGACGCGGTACTGCATCAGGCACACCAGGTAGCCGCGCTCGGCAAAGTAGCCCAGGTCGTGCAGGCGGTTCTGCGGCTCGCAGCACTCCCAGCCGCCGCCGCACACCCACAGCAGCACCGGCAGCCCGCCCTCGGGCGCCTCCTTGGGGTAGACGATGTGCATGTGCAGCGCGTTGCTGCCCGCGCCGTAGCGGTCGGGCACCCAGGCGTAGGGCACGTTGAGCGTGACGAGCACCTCGGGCTCCAGCGCGTCGAATTCCATGGTCTCGATCATGTGCATTTCCTCCTGTCAGGATAAAGATAACAAACGGTGCAGAGACAAATAAAGGCCCGGAGCTATTCCGAGCCCTTACCCTCTGCAGCGGCATGCGAGCGCTCCAGCGCCTCCAGAATCGCGCGGCGCATGTAAAAGGAGGTGGAGACGCCCTCTGCCTGCGCGGCCTGCTGGACGCGCTCCTTAAACCCCTTGGGCGCGTCAAAACGGATCTGGTCTGTATGGGTGGAGTTGTACTTCTTTGCCGCCCGCCGTTGTGCTTCCGTTCGAGCCACAACATTACCTCCAATCATCGCTTGCATTATACGCCCGTCGAATGCGAAAATCAAACCGGATTTTCGGCATGAAGGGTACGCCGGCGGCGCGCGTTTGTCAAATCTCGCGCATCTGCTCCTGCTCGGTGAGGTTGAGCAGTACGCGGTCCAGCACGCGCTGAAAGACCTCCAGGTCGGCCTCGTCTATGCCGCGGTAGAGGATCGCCTCCATGTCGTGCATGGCTTCGGCACAGACGGTGCGGTAGGTCTTGCCGTGCTCGGTCAGCTTCACGCGCACGATGCGGCGGTCCATCGGGTCGCCCGCGCGCTGCACGATGCCGAACTGCTCCATACGGCTCAGCGAGAGCGAAAGCGTGGATTTGTCCAAAGAGGTGAGCGCGGCCAGTTGTCTTACGGGAATATCGTCCTGCTCCCACAACGCCATCAGGATGCGGCTCTGCGCGGGGGATATGTTCTCCATCCCGTGCCGGCGGAGCAGCCGGGAAAAGAGTCGCTCCTTGATGTGATATACTCCCGAAAGGGCCAGCAACGAATTCTCCTTCATAAACAGCCCCTCCTAGTACGGAATTTTATAGTTATTTTACCCTGTTTTTCGCTTTTTTTCAACCGCGTTTTTCGCGATTCCGCGCGAAATGATTATATTAACTTTGTTAATTAAATCTCCGCGGCCCGGACGGGGGTCCGCGGGGTGGAATTTTGCGCCCAAGCACTATGCAACGGGGTCAAAACATGTTAAAATACCAGTGTATCAGAATAATGGAGGTGCTTCCCATGTACGATAATCTTCCTGTCGTCAAGCTGGGTCTGGTCGCCACCAGCCGCGACTGTTTCCCCATCGCACTGTCCGCAAAGCGCAAGGCCGCCCTCGTTGACGCCTACACCAAGGCGGGCGGCGAGATCGTCGATATCCCCACCATCATCGAAAACGAGAACGACACCCTGAAGGCGCTGGACGAGCTGCGCGCCGCCGGCTGCAACGCGCTGGTGGTGTTCCTGGGCAACTTCGGCCCCGAGGGCCCCGAGACCATGCTGGCCGAGAAGTTCGGCGGCCCCACCATGTTCGTGGCCGCTGCGGAGGAGACGCAGGAGGACCTGTTCGACGGCCGTGGCGACGCCTACTGCGGTATGCTCAACGCCAGCTACTCCATCGCGCTGCGCAATCTTAAGAACGTCTACATCCCCGAGTTCCCCGTGGGCACCGCGGATGAGATCGCCACGCTGATCTTCGAGTTCCTGCCCATCGCGACGGTGCGCATCGGCCTTTCCAACCTCAAGGTGTTCTCCTTCGGCCCCCGTCCCTACGACTTCCTGGCCTGCAACGCGCCCATCAAGCCGCTGTTCGACCTGGGCATCAACATTCAGGAGAACTCCGAGCTGGATCTGTTCGAGGCCTTCAACAAGCACGCGAACGATCCCCGCATCCCCGAGGTCGCGGCCGACATGGCCAAGGAGTGCGGCGCGGACAACCCCTACGCCGGCATCCTGCCTAAGCTCGCGCAGTATGAGCTCACGCTGCTCGACTGGGCCGAGGCCAACAAGGGCGCCGCGAAGTACTTCGTGTTCGCCAACAAGTGCTGGCCCGCGTTCCAGACGCAGTTCGGCTTCGTGCCCTGCTACGTCAACTCCCGCCTGACCGGCCGCTGCATCCCCGTCTCCTGCGAGGTGGACATCTACGGCGCGGTGACCGAGTACATCCTCTGCTGCGTCACGGGCGCCGCCCCCACGCTGCTGGACATCAACAACACCGTGCCCGAGGACATGTACGACGCCGAGATCAAGGGCAAGTTCGACTACCAGCTGACCGATACCTTCATGGGCTTCCACTGCGGCAACACCGCGTCCTGCTACCTGACCAAGCCCAAGATGAGCTACCAGCGCATCATGAAGCGTTCGCTCGAGCCCGATTCCGAGCCCAACATCTCCCGCGGCACCCTCGAGGGCGACATCGCCCCCAGCGACATCACCTTCTTCCGCCTGCAGGGCACCGCGGACTGCAAGCTGCAGTCCTACGTGGCGCAGGGCGAGGTGCTGCCCGTGGCCACCCGCTCCTTCGGCGGCATCGGCGTGTTCGCCATCCCCGAGATGAAGCGCTTCTACCGCCATGTGCTGGTGGGCAAGCACTACCCGCACCACGGCGGCGTCGCCTTCGCGCACGTGGGCAAGGTGCTCTTTGAGTGCATGAAGCTGCTGGGCGTCAAGGACATCGCGTTCAACCAGCCCAAGGGCATGCTCTACAAGGACGAGAACCCCTTCGCGTAAACGCAAAAACCGCATAGCAAAAGGAGCAGAGATTTTCGTCTCTGCTCCTTTTTCCTGTCGACACGACAGGCTCGAAAAAGATGAATCCTCATCTTTTGCGAATTGCAGAAAAATTCGCGCACGGCCTCGCCGCACACGAATTTTTCTGTATCGGAAGCGATTTTCCATCTGCAAATGGTTTGGGAACGGATGGAAAAGAGAGTCCATCCATCTTTATCCTTCCTAACTTACAGAAAATCGCTCCTCGGCGGGGTACACGCCCCCGCCTGCGGATCAAAAATGAAGGGGCTGCGGCCCCTTCATACATCCCTGAAGAGCTTTTGCCCTTTTTGACAGGCTGAGGAGCAGGGTACAGCGTCTCTGCTCCTTTTTTGCGCGATCACTTGACGGGGCTGCCGCACTTGTTGCAGAACTTGGCGTCGGCGTCGAGCGGCGCGCCGCACTGCATACAGAAGCGCGGGGCGGGCGCGGCCTTGGGCGCAGGCTGAGGTGCGGGCTGAGGTGCGGCCTTGGGTTTGGGCTTGTCCGCGGTCGCCTTGCCGGGCAGCTTGGCGCCGATCAGCCCCGCCGTGGTCAGCAGGGCGAGCAGCGCGTAGGCGGGCAGGGGCAGCCCCGTGAAGCGGATCAGCTGGACCAGCGTGAACGGCGCGCTGAAAACCGCCGAGAACAGCTTCGACAGGCTTCTGAGCATCTGGAGCGGCGCAAAGTTCAGGGTCTGCAGGCTGTGGCCCGCCATTGCGCTGAGCATGGGCAGCGTGAGCAGGCAGCCCGCCGCGCCCAGCGCCATCAGGATGCCCAGCGCCGTCTTTCTGCCCGAAAACGCCCAGATTGCCGCCAGCAGCACTACCGCCAGCAGCGGCAGGTACACCATCAGCATGGGCAAAAAGCCCGCCATCTTGTACTTAAACATGCTGCAGATGCTCAGCAGGATCGCCGGAACGAGCAGCAGCGCCTTGAGCCCGTCCCTGCGCCCGTTCAGCGTCAGCGGGAAAATCAGCGCTGGGACGATGCAGACCAGCGACTTGAGCGCGTGCAGCAGAATGTTCGTGACCCATTGTTGACGGATCAGGCCGGCCATGCCGTTCGTGGCCTGGAACAGCGCGATCCCCTCAACCAGCATCATTCCCAGCGCGCACAGCAGGGACAGTATGCACACCGCGGTCCACAGCCCCTTGTGCACCCCGCCCTTGCGCAGCCCCAGCACCAGCGCCGCCAGCAGCGCGCAGGGCAGAGCCAGCACCATGCACGCCAGATACAGCAAACTTGGAATGGAATTGATCATGTGACTTTCTCCTCCCATCATGGTTGCGATGGTCAGATTATAGCATAATGCGGCACATTTTGACAATTCCAAACCCGCGCGGGCTTGCAATCGGCGGCGGATTGGTCTATACTGAATATGTAAGGACATAAGGACATTAAGGGAGGCGAAGGCATGGAGACGGGCTACATACTGGCGCACGACCTGGGCACCAGCGGCAGCAAGGCGACGCTCTACGACGCCGACGGCGTGCTGCGCTGCGCGGCGGTGGAGCGCTATCCCACCCATTATCCGCAGGACCGGTTCGTCGAGCAGGACCCGCAGGACTGGTGGCGCGCGGTGTGCCGCAGCACCAGGGCGCTGCTCGAGCGCGCGGGCGTGGGGCCGGAGCAGGTGCTGTGCGTCAGCTTTTCGGGCATGATGATGGGCTGCCTGCCCGTGGACGAGGCGGGCGAGGCGCTGCGGCCCATGCTGATCTGGGCGGACACGCGCAGCGATGCGCAGGAGCGGGAGATGATCGCGCGCATCGGCATGGAGCGCGGCTACCGCATCACGGGCCACCGGCTGAGCGCGTCGTATTCTGCGGCCAAGCTGCTCTGGGTGCGCGACCACGAGCCGGAGGTCTACCGGCACACCTGCAAAATGCTGCACGCCAAGGACTACATCGTCCACAAGCTGACGGGGCGCTTTGTCACCGATTACAGCGACGCTTCGGGCACCAATCTGCTGGACATCGGGCGCAAGCAGTGGTCGCAGGAGATCCTGGAGGCGCTGGACGTCCCGCAGGCGCTGCTGCCCGAGCTGCACGCCTCCTCGGACGTGGTGGGCTGCGTCACGCGCGAGGCGGCGCAGGCCACGGGGCTGCTTGCGGGCACGCCGGTGGTCATCGGCGGCGGCGACGGCTCCTGCGCCTGCGTGGGCGCGGGCGTGGTGCGGCCGGGCAGCGCCTACAACGTGCTGGGCTCCTCGTCGTGGATCTCGCTCGTGTCGGAGAAGCCGCTGTTCGACCCGCAGATGCGCACCTTCAACTGGGTGCATCTGGACGAGCGGTTCTATACCCCCTGCGGCACCATGCAGGCGGCAGGGGTGTCCTACAGCTGGTTCCGCGACGCGCTGGGCGGCGAGGAGGCGCGTCTGGCGCAGGAAACGGGCGTCAGCGCCTACGACCTGCTGGGCGCGCAGGCCGAGCAGTCCCCGCCCGGGGCCAACGGCGTGCTCTTTTTGCCCTACCTGCTGGGCGAGCGCTCGCCCAGATGGGATCACGACGCGCGGGGCGCGTTCATCGGCATGAGCGCGTCCACCACCAAGGGCGACCTGGTGCGCGCGGTGCTGGAGGGCGTGGGCTGCAACCTGCGCGCGATACTGGACGTACTGCGCACGCAGCGGCCCATCGACGAGCTGACCATGATCGGCGGCGGCGCGCAGGGCGGCGTCTGGCTGCGCATACTGGCGGACAGCTTCGGCATCCCGCTGGCGCTGCCGCGCTACCGCGAGGAGGCCACGAGCCTGGGCGCGGCGGTCGCGGGCGGCGTGGGCATCGGCCTGTACGCGGACTACTCCGCGGCCCCGCGCATGAACCCCGTCCAGGAGCGGATCCAGCCCGACCCGGCCAACGCGGCGGCCTACGCGGGGCTGCAGGCGCTCTTTGAGGAGGCCTACGCCGCGCTCCGGCCCGTCTATGCACACCTTGCGCGCGAGAGGAGAGTGTGAATATGAGCTATTCGCTGCACCGGGACGTGCCGGTGCCCATGTATTATCAGCTCAAGCTGCAGCTGCAGGCCGACATCCGGGAGGGACGCATGCGCCCCGGCGACATGCTGCCGCCCGAGTGCGAGCTGTGCGAGCAGCTGGGCGTCAGCCGGCCCACGGTGCGCCAGGCGATGAGCGAGCTGGTGGCCGAGGGGCTGCTGACGCGCCGCAAGGGCAAGGGCACCTTCGTCGCCGCGCCCGCCGAGCGCCCGGTGGACGCCCGCTTCTTCCAGGGCCTGCAGAGCTTCAACGAGGAGATGCTGCAAAAGGGGCTGACGCCCTCCACGCGCGTGCTGTGCGCGGAGGTGGTGACCGACCGGCCCGACGTCGCCCGCGAGCTGGGGCTTGCGCAGGACGCGCCGCTCATCCACCTGACGCGCCTGCGCGCCGCCGACGGCCAGCCGCTGGTGGTGGTGGACACCTGGCTGCCCCAGGCGCGCTTTGCCGGGCTGGAGCAGGAGGATTTCGAGCACGGCAGCCTCTACACGCTGATGGACGAGCGCTTCGGCGTGCGCGTGGATCGCGCCCGCAGGCAGTTTGAGGCGGCGGACGCCTCGCCCGGGGACGCGCAGCTGCTCGCGATGGAGGCGGGGCGGGCGGTGTGCCGCGTGCGCACGCTGGCCTACTGCGGGCAGGAGCCGGTGGAGTATTCGCTGGCGCGCTACCGTGGCGACCGCAACAGCTTTACCGTGGAACTGTACAGATAAGGAGAGACAAATATGACTGCAAAGCAACTCGCGCGCTATTTCGACCACACGCTGCTCAAGGCCTACGCCACCGAGGAGGACTTCCGCGCATTCTGCGCCGACTGCGCCGCCTACGGCTTTGCGATGGCGGCCATCAACCCCGCGCCGGTCAAGCTGTGCAAGCAGCTGCTGCGCGATACCCCCGTGCACGTGGGCGCGGCCGTGGGCTTCCCGCTGGGGCAGAACACCATCGAGACCAAGCTGTTTGAGACGCGCGACGCCATCGCCAACGGCGCGGACGAGATCGACTACGTGGTCAACTTAACGCAGCTCAAGGCGGGCAATCTCGACTACGTCGCCCGCGAGATGGACGCCATCGTCTCCGCCTGCCGCGAAAAGGGCGTGCTGTCCAAGGTCATCTTTGAAAACTGCTACCTGACGCAGGAAGAAAAGCTCGCACTGTGCGCCGTCGCGCGCGAGGTCAGGCCCGACTTTGTCAAGACCTCCACCGGCTTTGGCACGGGCGGCGCGACGCTCGAGGACGTGCGCCTGATGCTCGACCACGTCGGCCCGGACATCCGCGTCAAGGCCGCAGGCGGCGTGCGCGACCTGGACACCGCCCTCACCCTCATCGACATGGGCGTGGGCCGCATCGGCTCCACCGCCTCCATCAAAATCGTCGAGGCCTTCAAGGCCAAATTCGGCGAATAACGCGCAAAAACCGGCGCCCGCAGGGGATCTCCCGCGGACGCCGGTTTGATTTTCAATAAAAACGATCAAGAGAACCTCGGGGATGCTTGAAGGGGCCGCAGCCCCTTCATGTTCAATCCGCAAGCGGGGGCGTGTACCCCGCCGAGGAGCGATTTTCTGCAAGCCAGAGCGGAGAAAGCGAGCGAAATGCTCTGCTTCCTCCCATCTCCAACCCCTTGCCGATGGAAAATCGCTTCCGATACAGAAAAATTCGTGTACGGCCGAGCCGTGCGCGAATTTTTCTGCAACTCGCAAAAGAGGAGACTTCCTCTTTTGCGAAACTCATTCGGGACGGTGCATCGTGACCTGCACCTTTTTGTGCTGGGCGTCCAGCGCGTGGATCCACACGGTGATCACGTCGCCGGCCTGCAGCTGCGCGTCCTCGAGCATCTGCGACTTGTGCAGCAGCACGTTGCCCTCCGCGTAGCCGATGTCCACAAACACGCCGTAGGGCACGAAATCGCGCACCGTGGCGTTGTAGCGCTGGCCCACCGCAAGGTCGCGGAAGCTGTCCACCACGGTGGGGCGCTGGGTGAAGATGTTGGTGGGGTCGGCCCACGCCCAGCCGCCGGATGCGGCCTTCCTGGGCTGTTCGGGCTTCTTTTCGGCCTTCTCCGCCTTTTTGGCGGGCTTTTCCGGCTTGGCCTCGGGCTTTTCCGCCTTTATCGCGGGCTTCTCCGGCTGCGCGGGCTTTTCGGGCGCGCGGCGGGCCAGCACGTCGTCGATGCCCTCGGCCAGCTCGCACTGGTAGGAGTCGCCGCAGGTGTTGCGCGACAGGATGCGCACCTTGGCCGACAGTCCGTGGAACTCCATCGCGCGGTGGCCGCCCAGCCGCTTGGCCGAAATGGTGCCCTGCGCGCTGTCGCTCTCAGCGCGCAGCGCCCTGGAGGCGGTGGTGCCGGTGAAGGCCATCGTCAGCACCTGCCCGATCAGCGCGTCCTCCGCACCGGCGGGCTGCTCGGGCTTTTCGGCCTTCTCCGGCTTGGCGGGGGCGGCGGGCTTCTCCGCTTTCTCGGGCTTTACGGGAGCGGCGGGCTTTTCAGCCTTTTCCGGCTTTTCGGCCTTCTCGGGCTTTGCGGGCGGCTCCTTCTTTTCGGCGGCCTTCTTTTCCTTCTTCTCGGCCTTTTTCTCGGGCGCGGGCTCGGGCTTGACGGGCTCGGGGGGCGTGGGCTGCGCGGGCTCCTCAAAGCCCTCGCTCTCGCCCTCCTCGTCGTCCTCCTCGGCCAGCAGCAGGTCCTCGGCGCTGATGGCGCTGGGGGTCAGCCAGCTGTTGTCGGGCTTGCACAGTATGCGCGCATTGTTGTAGGCCCAGGGCAGCAGCAGGATGGTCTCGGGCACGTAGAAGCCGTCGCGGCGCGACAGCACCAGCGCAAAGTCGGGCGGGGAGAAGTAGTCCGCCGACAGGTAGATGGGCATCAGGAACTGGATCTGCCCCTCATAGACCACCTTTTTGCCGCCGACGTATTCCACGCCCGCGGGGCGGTACTGCGGGATGACGTACTTGAAGTTGCGCTGCGCCATCATGCAGGCGATCTTGATGGAGTTGTTGAGCATCTGCGCCAGCGACCAGGGCGGCACGGGCTTGCCCGTCTGCGAGATGGTGTATTTCTTGGGAAAACGCCCGCGGCGGATGCCGTCGTCGATGATGTGCTCCAGCTTGCTCTCGGTAAAGTCGATGGTGATGGAGGGGTCATAGACGATCTCCGAGACCGACTTGTAGAAGCTGGCCACGCCGGGGCCGGGGTCGATGTCGCGCTGCGCAAAGCCGTAGGACTTGACCAGCTCGATCTTGCTGTCCACAAAGCGCGGGTTGTCGCAGGTGAACACGCCGCTGTCCTTCATGCCGTGCACCTCGCCCGTCAGGTAGAGGTCCTGGGCGTACTTGGTCAGCAGGCCCGTGTTGAAGTAGCAGTACTTCCCGTCGGTGGAAAACACGATCTTGCCGTAGTTGTCGGAGGAGGGCTTGTTGTACTCCAGCATCAGCTTGGCAAACGTGTGCCGCAGGTAGGATTCGAGGATCTGATACCGCGTGCAGCGGCGCACCAGCGCGGGATTCTCCTCCGCGCGGCTGAAGCCCCACTGCTCGCCGGGCAGCAGAATGTCGTGGATGGTGCAGATGAACTCATTCGCCTGCCTGAAATTGCGGAAATTGAGATAGCCGATGTGGTAGCTCTCCAAAATGGCGAGCACCTGCGGCCGCGCGCCCACGTAAACCGTGGACCACTTGCGCCCCGGCTGCTGGCAGACATACGCCAGGATCTCCTGACCCTGCGTGTCGCTCAGGCCGATCTTCACGGCCTTGGCAACGATCTGCCGCGGATTCTCCGGCGCGGTGCGCTGGGCTTGCAGCCCTCCCTGCCTGTCGCAGGTGAAGTACTCGATGCAGCCCCTGTCCAGCTCCCTCTGGACGAAGGTGTGGATGGACTGCTTGTCCTGGGCGGTCACATCTCTGTTCAATAGATCGCCGAGCTTGCCGTAAAAGACGCCCTCGTTGATGTAACCGAACCCGAACAGTCCGGTCTTGGCCATACGTTCACTTCCTTGTCTTAAAATTTGACGAAAAACCAAAAGAGCATCGCCGACGCACCAGCGCCCGCGCAGAAAAATCGCTTTCGGCACGCCATACAAAGGTATATTGTGCGGCAATCCTCTTTTCTCATACATTATATAGTAAAACCCATCGCAAGTCAAACCGATGCCGGAGCGCCCGGCGCGCAAAAAGCCCGGAATTGGCCGCGATTTAACTTGACAATCCCATGAGCCTGGCATATCATAATGGCGTGACCTTGCAGAGGTTGCGGCGTTCCTGGGTACCCCGGTTCATTTGGATGGCGCGCATCCGCGAAAAAGCCGGGCGAAGGAGGACGCCGCCGAAAGTGCGGCCGCCGTGCGCCGGCGCCGTGCTTGGGCGCGCAGAGCACGTCTGCGCGACTGTCACCGGGAGCTGTGCCCCGGTGGGGCGCTGACAGAGGGCAAGAGGCTACGCTTTGTTTCCATTCCGATGCAACACTTGGGCTTCTTGCTGCATGAGCGCTCGAAAGAGTGCTTTTTTTGTATCGTTCTGCGCGCCTGTTTCGTTGAATAAGGTGTGTGGAAAATGCGCAGTATGGCAACAGCGAGTGATCGAAGGAAAGGGGAAACAGAAACAATGAGCGAAAAGAGACTGATCTTCACCGGCAGCGCGGCTGCGATGGTGACGCCCTTCCAGCAGGAGGGGCTGAACGTTAAGGCGCTTGACCGCCTGATCGACTTCCAGCTGGCGGGCGGCACCGACGCGCTGGTGGTGTGCGGCACCACCGGCGAGCCCTCCACCATGGACATCTCCGAGGAGGCGGTGGTCATCTCCCGCACCGTCGAGCGCGTTAACCGCCGCGTGCCCGTCATCGCGGGCGCAGGCAGCAACGACACGGCCTTTGCCGTGATGAGCGCCAAGCAGGCCAAGAACCTGGGCGCCGACGCGCTGCTGCTGGTGACGCCCTACTACAACAAGACCAGCCAGCAGGGCCTGATCCGCCACTTCCTGACCATCGCGGACGCCACCGACCTGCCCATCATACTCTACAACGTGCCCTCGCGCACGGGCCTGAACCTGCAGCCCGCGACCTTGCGCGAGCTCGCCAAGCATGAGAACATCGTGGCCGTCAAGGAGGCGTCGGGCAACCTCGAGCAGATCGTGGAGATCGCCGCGACCTGCCCGGAGCTTGCGCTGTATTCCGGCTGCGACGACCAGGTGGTGCCCATGCTCGCGCTGGGCGGCAAGGGCGTGATCTCGGTGGTGGCCGACATTCTGCCCCGCCAGACGCACGACATGGTGCGCCTGTGGATGGAGGGCGACTACGAGGGCAGCCGCAGAATGCAGTTCGAGCTGATGCCCATCATCAAGGAGCTGTTTTCCGAGGTCAACCCCATCCCGGTCAAGACCGCGCTCAACGACATGGGCTTTGACTGCGGCCCGCTGCGCCTGCCGCTGATCGAGATGCAGCCCGCCAACCACGAGCGCCTGCGCGCCGAGATGAAGAAATTCGACCTGATCTGACCCATCACGCGAGGAGTGAAACAGAATATGACATCCATCATCATCAACGGCGCGTGCGGCAAGATGGGCCGCGCGCTGACCGAGCTTGCCGCCGCGCAGGGCGTATCCGTCGTGGCGGGCGTGGACCGCTACGCCGCCGGCGCCAAGGCCTACTATCCCCTCTATGAGAACATCGCCGACTGCCCGCTGACCGCGGACGTGGTCGTGGACTTTTCCCGCCCCGACGCGCTGCCCGGGCTGATCGAGTTCTGCACGGCACGCGGGATGGGCCTTGTGCTGGCCACCACCGGCTACACGCAGGCGGACCTTGACGCCATCCGCGCCGCCGCGCAGGTGATCCCGGTGTTCAAGACCGCCAACATGTCCCTCGGCGTGAACATCATGCTGGACCTGGTGCGCAAGGCGGCCACCGCGCTGCCCGAGTTCGACATCGAGATCATCGAAAAGCACCACAACGCCAAGGTGGACGCGCCCAGCGGCACCGCGCTGCTCATCGCCGACGCGATGAAGGAGGTGTGCATGACCGAGAAGGAATACGTATTCGGCCGCCACACCAGCACCCAGCGCCGCCGCCGCGAGGAGATCGGCATCCATTCCGTGCGCGGCGGCACCGTCACCGGCGAGCACGAGGTGAGCTTCTTTGGCAACGACGAGGTGGTGACCATCACGCACCAGGCGGCGTCGCGCAGGATCTTCGCAAACGGCGCGCTGCGCGCCGCGGAGTACCTCGCGGGCAAGAAGCCCGGCCTGTACGACATGCAGGACGTGCTGCTGGCCCTGAGCGGCGTGACCAACCTCTACATCGACCGCGGACAGACGCTGCTGACGCTGCGCGAGCTGCCGCTGGGCGCCCAGCCCGCCCGCGTGTTCGAGTCGCTTGCCGCCCAGGAGATCTCCGTGGACATGATCTCCCAGACCGCGCCGCGCCAGGGGAAGATCGACCTGTCGCTGACGGTTTCCGCCGGCAGCGTGGACAAGGCGCTGGGCGTGCTTTCCGGCATGGGCCTTTGCGCCGAGCGCGACGGCGACATCGCCAAGGTGGTCATCGAGGGCAGCGGCATGGAGCACCAGTCGGGCATCGCGGCGGGCGTGTTCGGCGCGCTGGACGAGGCGGGCGTCTATCCCGCGCTCATCTCCACGTCCGAAACCAAGATCGGCCTCATCGTCCGCGCGGACGAGGCGGACCGCGCGGCCGAAGCCATTCGCGCCAAATACGCGCTGTAAACTGTGGTGTAATGGAATAATAGCTGCGGCTGGGGAAAATGACCCCGTGCCCCCTCCCCGTAAAGGGGAGGGGGCACGGGGTCTATGGTTTCCTCGACGGAAACCGGGGATCTTCTGGGGATATGCTGCGGGCGGGGGGAGGATGACCCCGACGCCCCTCCCCATGAAGGGGAGGAACGACGGGGTCTATGGTTTCCTCGACGGAAACCGGGATATTCTGGGGGTATTATGTGTGCTAGAGGTTCTGCATCAGCTCGCAGTAGTACTGCACCAGCTCGAACTTGGCGTCGGGGGCGATGCGGTGGTCGGGGCAGGGGATGTAGCCGCCCAGGTCGATGAGGCGGCGCAGGCGCTCGACCTCCTGCTCGATGGCGGCGCGGTCGCGGGAGAACACGGTCTTGTTCATTCCGCCCACGCCGCGCAGCTCGCGGCCGTACTGCTCGCGCCACGGGGCGATGCTGGCGTCCCAGGTGCCCACCTCGATGGGGAACATGGTGTTGACGCCATTGTGCAGCCAGGTGGGGATGAGGCGGTCGATGAGGCCGTCGCAGTCCAGCGAGATGATGTGGATGCCGTGGGCGTTGGCCAGAGAGGTGATCTTCTTGTACCACGGGCCAATCAGCTCGTCGAACACCGCGGGGATCACCAGCGGGCCGTTTTTGAAGCAGATGTCCTCCCAGAAGTGGCCGTAGTCGAACTGCACGCCCGTCTCCAGCGCGAGCTTGGCGCACTCGTAGCACAGGCCGCAGAGCGTGTCCACGATCTCGCAGTAGAGGTCCTCGTCGTCGGCGTACAGGTAGCTCAGCTGCGTCACGCCCAGCATGTTGCGCATCTCGCCCATCAGCGAGCCCAGGTGCAGGCCGATGGGGATGTCGCGGTCCTCGGGGGCGGGCAGCGCGCGGATGCGGTCCAGGGGCACGCGCTCGGGGGTCATGCGCAGCTTGGGCAGGTACAGGCTCTCCCAGGCCTCGCGGTCGGTCAGCGACGTGCCGATCTCGGCGGGGATGGACACCACGCCGGGCTTGACCTTGCAGATCAGGCCGCCGCCGTCGCGGATGATGCGGCTGCCGTCGGGCAGCTGCTCCAGCACCTCGGTCTGAAACGTCGGAAAGAGCGTGTAGGCGGCGCTGACGCAGGAGTTCCAGTTGAAGTCGAAGCCTAGCTTGCGCATGATGGCGCGGTCGGCCTCGGAGTTGTCGCCCTGCTGCTGGTAGCCCAGCGCCTCGTCGCGGGTGATGTAGCCCTCATTTGCCCATTTTTCAACGGTCTCGGCCCAGTAGCCGAAGGAGACGACGGGCATTTTCTCATAGTGCTCGTAGTTCAGTACGGCAAGCGTGTTTTCGCGGAATGTCATAACACAGTGACTCCATAAATGAAATTGGGGATGCGGTTGATTCATATTATAGTGGATGCGCGGCAAAAATGCAACCGCCGGCCGTGCGTTTTGTCATTTCAGCGCGGGATGTGCGGTTTTGGAACGCCGAACCTTGCAAAGCCCCGCTGCAGCCGGTAAACTGGAGCAAAAGGGGGAGAGGGACCATGAAGAGCAGGCGGGAGACCATCGGCTGGTGGATCGCGCTGGGGATGCTGCCCATCGCGGCGTTTGCGGTGGTTTCGGTGTGGGTGTACGGCTATTCCTACCGCTATCGCAGGTTTTGCGACGATTTTGCCGCCTCGGTGGCCAGCGCGCAGGGCAGCGGCCGCATGACGGCGGTGTGCGGCGGCGTCACCACGCGCGTCACGCGGGACAACGCCGACCACATCTACCGCGAGATCACGGGCGCCTCGCACCACGGCTACGCAAGCCGGCCCCCCGCGGGCGAATGCGTCGAGCTGGATTTCGGCAACGGCGACACCATGACGGTCTGGCCGGGCGAGGGCGGCGCGGACGAGGGCCTGACGGTGCGCTACCGCCCCTATCGCGGCGACGAGGTGCTCGTGGAGGTGGGCGGCGAGGCGCGCTACGAAAACATCTGCCGTCTGGTCAGCGCCCAGTGGGGCAACGAGCAGGTCCCGCCGGATGAATGAGAAAAGCCTTCCCCTTGAGGGGAAGGTGGCGCGCAGCGGCGGATGAGGTGCCCGCCCAGCGCCCAAAGAAAGAAAAAGCGCCATCCCATCCGACAAAGACCGTCCTCCAAGCCTTCCCCTTGAGTAAACACTGATTTATCAAAAGAAAAGGAAGTAGTATAATAGAACCGAGGTGAGAAAGATGGAAAAGCAGATGAACTTCACAGAAATGGAGTATGGACAAAGGCAGCACCAAACGAAGCGGGAGATTTTTCTGCAAGAGATGGAAGAAATGATTCCGTGGGAAGAGTGCGTAAGAATGATCGAGCCATACTATCCGAGCGGGAAGAGAGGACGTCCACCGCGCGAGATTGAGCAGATGCTTCGGATGCTCCTGTTGCAGGTATGGTTCAATCTGTCGGACGAAGGCGTAGAGGATGCGATCTATGACAGTTATGCCATGAAAACCTTTATGGGTCTGAATTTTGCAGCAGGAGAGCGGGTGCCGGACGCAACGACGCTGTGCAAATTCCGCAAGCTGATGACAGTGAATGGTCTGCAGGATCAGTTCTTTGAGATCGTGCAGAGATTACTGGAACGGTCAGGCAGGAAGGTCAGCGGAGGCACCATTGTAGATGCGACCATCATCGAATCGTCCAAATCGACCAAGAACCGTGCAAAGAAAACGGATCCGGAGATGCACTCCGTCAAAAAAGGGAGCAATTATTACTTTGGCATACGGGAACACATAGGTGCAGACCCCATCTATGGGTATGTCCAAACCGTGGTCACTACGCCAGCCAACACATCCGAGGTTAAGACAGCAGCGACGCTCGTACGACCGAGCGATACCGTAGTCTATGGGGACGCCGGTTACTGCAAACTGGATCGCTATGTAAAGGATGGGGTTGGACACGACTATCGGATCAACAGACAGCGGGGTACGTTCAAACGCCATTATGGCGGCAGTCTGGCATGGGAAACAGAAAAGAAGCTCGAGGGACGCAAATCCAGCGTCCGATGCAAGGTTGAGTATGTGTTCCACATTGTAAAAGACATATTCCATTGGCGCAGGGTGCGCTACAAAGGGATAGCCAAAAACCATGCCTTTGCGAACCTTGCGTTCGCATCCGCTAATCTCTATCTGCTGGCTACTGAGGGATAACTATACCCTCTTGCACCTCTTACGACGCAAATATGTCCATCCATCCTTCACTTAAGTGCTTTTCTATGCCATTCTGCTTCCTCCAGTTTTCGTATGCCACCTTATCTTTCTTTTTCGCCTTTTGTTCAGTGTTTACTTGAGGGGAGGGTGGCTTTTGCCGCAGCAGCGGCGAAAACCGATTCAATACACTCTATTACTCTATCATAATATGCAAAAAATCAGGAGGATCAATCGATCATGAAAGCAGTCGTCACCGTTCTTGGCAAGGACCGCACGGGCATCATTGCGGCGGTATCCAACCTGCTCTATCAGAAGGGCGTCAATATTTTGGACATCAGCCAGACCATCCTTTCGGGCATGTTCACCATGATCATGCTGGTGGAGATCGGGCAGGACAGCCAGTACGACGTGGTGCGCGAGGCGCTGCTGACCATGGCGCAGGAGATGAATCTGGAGATCCGCGTGCAGCGCAGCGACATCTTTGACACGATGCACCGCATCTGACGCAGGAGGACAACGCCATGCTCAATTCCAACGAAATCTTGCAGACGCTGCGCATGATCGACCAGAACAAGCTGGACGTGCGCACCATCACCATGGGCATCAGCCTGCTGGACTGCGCGTGCGGCGCGCCCGAGGGGCTGTACGACCGCGTTTATGACCGCATCACAACGCAGGCAAAGGATCTGGTCAAGACAGGCGAGGCCATCGAGCGCGAGTTCGGCATCCCGATCGTCAACAAGCGCATCTCCATCACGCCCGCGGCGCTGATCTTGGGCCACGCAGACCCCGTAAAGCTCGCGCACGCGCTGGATAAGGCGGCCAAGGAGGTGGGCGTCAACTTCCTGGGCGGCTACTCCGCGCTGGTGCACAAGGCCATGACCACAGCAGACGAGGCGCTCATCCGCGCCATCCCCGAGGCGCTGGCCACCACCGACGTGGTATGCTCGTCGGTCAACGTGGGCACCACCAAGGCGGGCATCAACATGGACGCCGTAAAGCTGATGGGCCAGGTCATCAAGGAAGCCGCCGAGCGCACGCGCGACAACGACGGCTTTGCCTGCGCCAAGCTCGTGGTGTTTGCCAACGCCGTGGAGGACAATCCCTTCATGGCGGGCGCGTTCCACGGCGTGGGCGAGGGCAACGCCACCATCAACGTGGGCGTCTCCGGCCCCGGCGTGGTCAAGGCCGCGCTGGAGGAGTGCAAGGGCGCGCCGTTCGACGTGGTCGCCGAGACCATCAAGCGCACCGCGTTCAAGATCACCCGCGTGGGCCAGCTGGTGGCGCAGGAGGCCAGCCGCAGGCTGAACGTGCCCTTTGGCATCGTGGACCTGTCGCTCGCGCCCACGCCCACCATGGGCGACTCCGTGGCGCATATATTGGAGGAAATGGGCCTGGAAACCACCGGCACCCACGGCACCACCGCCGCGCTGGCGCTGCTCAACGACGCCGTCAAAAAGGGCGGCGTGATGGCGTCCTCGCACGTGGGCGGCCTGTCGGGCGCGTTCATCCCCGTCTCCGAGGACATCGGCATGATCGACGCGGCCAATGCCGGCGTGCTGACACTGGAAAAGCTCGAGGCCATGACCTGCGTCTGCTCCGTCGGCCTGGACATGATCGCCATCCCCGGCGATACCCCCGCCGAGACCATCTCCGCCATCATCGCGGACGAGGCCGCCATCGGCATGATCAACCAGAAAACCACCGCCGTGCGCATCATCCCCGCCCCGGGAAAGTCCGTGGGCGATCAGGTGGTGTTCGGCGGGCTGCTGGGCGAAGCGCCCATCATCCCCGTGCACAGGGAGTCCAGCAAGGCCTTCATCGACCGCGGCGGCAGGATCCCCGCGCCCATCCATTCGCTGAGAAATTAAGGAGAGAATCGATATGGAAAGCATGAAGAAGCGCGCCGAGATGGACGCGCGCTATCAGTGGAGGCTGGAGGACATCTACGCCTCCGACGAGGTTTGGGAACAGGACTATGCGGCGGCAAAGCAGCAGGTCGCGGCCGTCGCCGCCTGCCAGGGCAGGCTGGACAGCGCCGAGGGTCTGCTCGCGGGCGCCCGTGCGCTCGAGGCCGCTGAGCGCACCGTCACGCGGCTGTTCACCTACGCCCGCATGCGCCGCGACGAGGACAACGGCAACGCCGCCTATCAGGCGCTGACCGACCGCGCGCAGGCATTGGCCGTGCAGCTGGGCGCGGCGACCGCCTACGTCACCCCCGAGCTGCTGGGCATCGGCAGGGAAAAGATCGAGGGGTACCTTGCGCAGGAGCCCGCGCTGGAGCCCTACCGCCGCACGCTGGAGAGCCAGCTGCGTCTGGAGGAGCACACGCTCTCTCCCAAGGAGGAGAAGCTGCTGGCCGAGGCGGGCGAGATGGCCACTGCCCCCGACACCATCTATTCCATGCTCACCGACGCGGACTTCACCTTCGGCACCGTCAAAAACGCCGACGGCGTGGACGTGGAGCTGACCAACGGCCGCTTCATCCCCCTGCTGGAAAGCCCCGACCGCCGCGTGCGCAAGGACGCCTACGACGCCTACTACAAGCGCTACCACGAGTTTTCCAACACCATCGCCGCCACCTACGCCGCCTCCGTCAAGAAGGACGTGTTCTTTGCCAAGGCGCGCGGCTATGCCTCCTCGCGCGAGCACTCGCTGTTTGAGAACGAGATCCCCGAGAAGGTCTACGACGCGCTGATCGAGGCCGTCCACCGCCACCTGCCCGCGATGCACCGCTACCTGCAGCTGCGCAAGAAGGCGCTGGGCGTCGACACCCTGCACTTCTACGACATCTACGTCCCCATCGTGCCCGACGTGGACATGGGCGTGGACTACGACACCGCCTGCGGCATCGTGCTGGAGGGCTTAAAGCCTCTGGGCGAGCAGTACACCGAGGACCTCAAGCACGCCTTCACCGACGGATGGGTGGACGTCTACGAGAATCAGGGCAAGACCAGCGGCGCGTACTCGTGGGGCACCTACGGCACCCACCCCTATGTGCTGCTCAACTACGAAAAGACGCTGGACAACCTGTTCACGCTGGCGCATGAGCTGGGCCACTCCATGCACACGTTCTATTCTGATAAAAATCAGAGCTTCCTGAACAGCCAATACCCGCTGTTCCTGGCCGAGATCGCCTCCACCACCAACGAGGCCATACTGCTTGCGCAGCTCAAGGAAAAGACCACCGACAAGGCGCAGCTGATGGCGCTGTGCAACTACCAGCTCGAGCAGATGCGCGGCACGGTCTACCGCCAGACGCTGTTTGCCGAGTTTGAGCGCGAGGTGCACGCCATGGCGATGCGCGGCGAGGCGCTGACGCAGGACGCCGTCACCGCCGTCTACCGCCGCCTCAACGAGGAGTATTACTTAGGCTGCGAGGTGGACGACAACATCGCCATCGAGTGGATGCGCATCCCGCACTTCTACCGCGCGTTCTACGTCTACCAGTACGCCACGGGTTACTCCGCAGCCGTCGCGTTCTCGCGCCGCGTGCTGTCGGGCGACGAAACCAAGCGCGACCAGTACCTGGGCTTCCTCTCCGCGGGCTGCTCCCAGCCGCCGCTGGACATCCTGCGTGACGCGGGCGTGGACATGGAGGACCCCGCAACGGTGGAGGAATGCCTCAAGACCTTCGAGGAGACGCTGGATCTGCTAGAGTCGCTGATGGAGGAATAAGAGCATGCAGGGCTACGACAAGGAAGCCGCGGTGGGCTTCATCACCGGGCACATCGATAAATCCGCGCACAAGGGCTTCTCGCCCAAGGAGCTGGACGCGCTGCTGCGGCAGGCGGTGGAGCTGGACCTCAAATACATGGAGGAAAACGGCGTGATCGTCGACGGCGTGGCGGGCGATAACTTCTACGATGACGACGACGCGTTCGAGTACATCTCCGAGAACCTCATCAAGCTCTACGGCGGCAACGACCAGACCGCCATGCGCATCTGCGCGCTGGTGGACGACTACATGGACCTGCAGGAGAGCTACATGGAGCAGGCCGGGCTGGTCGAGTGGGAATAGGGTTGCAGACGGTGCGCCGGGGTTGCGCGTGGCGTGGCTTGGTGCGTCTGGGGTGAGGTTGGTGCTTGACGGACACCTCATCAGTCGCTGCGGCGACAGCTTCCCCTCAAGGGGAAGCCAAAGGATTCCTACTGTTATTTACTCTGATACCTGTTTTGTTATCCAAATCTGAAACGATTGGAAGGATAATCTCATCATGGAATTTCGCGTATTTGAAAGCGCACAGCAGCTGGCACAGGCCGAGGCGGAGCGCATCGCGGCGCTGCTGCGCGGCAAGCCCGACGCGCTGATCTGCATTGCGGCGGGGCATACCTCGCTGCCGGTGTTCGACGCGCTGCTCGCGATGCAGGAAAAAGGCGCGCTGAGCTTTGCACAGGCGAAGTTCGTCGCGATGGACGAGTGGCTGGGCATGAATCAGAACACGCCCGACAGCTGCGGCGACTTTCTTGTGAAGAACTTCCTGTCCCGCGCGGACTTTGCCAAGGAGAACGTGCGCCTTGCCGACGGCTGCGCGGCGGATGTGCAGGCCGAGTGCGAGGGCCTGACGCGCTTCATCGCGGATAACGGCGGGCTGGACTACGTGCTGCTGGGCATGGGCATGAACGGCCACCTCGCGCTCAACGAGCCGGGCGTGGACTTCAAACTGGGCGCGCACGTGACCGGCCTGGACGAGGTGACGCAGAAGGTGGGGCAGAAATACTTCGCCCACGGCGCGGCGCTGCGCGGCGGGCTGACGCTGGGCGTCGCCGACCTGCTGGCCGCGCGACAGGTGGCGCTGCACGTCACCGGCGAAAACAAGGCGGCCATCGCCGCCCGCCTGATGACCGAGCCCGTCAGCAACGCGCTGCCCGCGACGGCGGTGCGTGCGCTGCCCGGCGCGCGCATCTGGATGGACAAAGCGGCCGCAGGGGCGATGGCGGAATGACGGGCTTTCTGCGCGACCTGCGCCCCAGCGAGCTGAACGCCGTCTACGCCCGCGCAAAGCGCGACTTCCCGCCGCTGGAGCGGCCTCCGCTGTGCAGCATGAGGCGCTACCTTACAAAGGGCAGCATGCAGGGGTGCATCTACGAATCCGGCGGCGCGGACGCGGGCTACGCCTTCCTGCTGACCGCGCCCGGCACGCGCTCGCAGATGCTGTTCCTCTACGCGGTGGAGCCGCAGCTGCGCGGACACGGCGTGGGCGGCGCGTTCCTCGAGGCGCTGTCCGCCGAGCGCGCGGATTGCGACGGGCTCTACGCCGAGGTGGAGATCGCAGAGCTCGCCAAGACCCCGCAGGAGCGCCTGCGCCGAGAAAAGCGCATCGCGTTCTACGAAAAACACGGCTTTTGCCTCATCCATGGCCTCGATTACGCCATTTACGGCCTGCCCATGCACATTTTCTACCGCCCGCTCGCCCGCAAAGCGCTGCCCGACGCGCCCGCCGCCGCGCAGGAGCTGCGCGCCCTCTACGACGCCATTTTCTACCGATGGGAGCGAAACATGCTGCGCATGCGGACGGAAATCTGAATTGGATAGTAAAAAAGCATCCGCAGGAGCGATGAATCTGCCTCTGCGGACATTTTTTCATGCCCTGAGAGACTGAATATTAGCTGATTGTCCTGCATCTGCGGCACGCCTCCGACCGTGCCGCACGAGGTGGGTGCGTGCGGTGGGGTTACTGCGGACGCTGTTTTCATGCCCCTGAGAGATTGAATATTAGCTGATAGTCCTGCACCTGCGGCACGCCTCCGACCGTGCCGCATGAGATGGAAATGCTGCACGCGGCGGGATTTCTGCGGTCTAAATGACAGCAAAAGAGCGTCCGCAGGAGCGTTAAATCTGCTTCTGCGGACGCTTTTTTCATGCCCTGAACGACTGAAAACTACTGCTTCGGCATGCCCTTGACCGCGCTGAACGCGTTCTAAAGTGACGGTGCAAAGCTCTGTTCTGACTGGAGATAAAACAGGAATTCGTGCTTTTCGGCGGTCTTTTGGAAGCCGTTTTTGACGTACATTTCGCGGGCGGTGTCGGCTTCGTCGGTGACGAGGTAGATGGTGCGCGCACCGAGGGTTTGGGCGCGGCGGGTCAGCGCGTGCAGCAGCGCGGTGCCAAAGCCCTGCCGCTGGAAGTCTGGATGGACGTCGAAGTCCTCGAGCTTGGCGGCGTCATCGTGCACGAACAGGTCGCAGACGCCCACGATGCGCCCGCGGTGTCGGCACAGCCAGCGCTCCACCGCGCCCGTGCGGTAGACCAGTGCGCGGCGGTCGAAGCGGCGGGCGACGAAGTCCTCGCCCATGTCCGGGCCGTTGACGGCAAGGTCGAAGGCGCGGGCGGCGGGCTCGGTTTCGGGCGTCATTTGCGCGATCTCGCAGTCGCTGCGGGGGCTGCCCCGCAGGGCGTGCAGCGTGTAGCAGCCGTAGCGGGTGTGCTCGCAGCCGTCGGGCAGCGCGTCCAGCCAGGGCTGCTCCGGCGCAAAGTGCAGCGTCAAGTTGAGAAAATCCGCGCCTTGCGCGCAACGGCGGGCGATCTCGCGGACCGCCAGCTCGGTCAGCGGGGCCTCGGGCAGCGCGTCGCGCACGCAGGTGAGGTTGTGGGAGTACATGTCTGGCATCCGCGCGTCGCGCAGGCGGACGCCGCAGGGGAGGGGTTCGGCATCGCAAAACGCCGAGAGATAGGCGATTTCGTTGTCAAAAAAGCTCATGGATCGATGTCCTCCTGAGGGTGGCTCTGGGAGCGTTTGCGCTCAATGTGATTCGAAGCACCCAAAGCTCGGTCGTGAATCGCTGTTCGTCAGAGCAGCGGGTTAATTATTCAGCAGCAGCGTCAATCATCGCAAAACGCCGAAAGATAGGCGGTTTCGTTGTCAAAGAAGCTCATGGATCGATGTCCTTCTGAATCCGGCTCTGGGAGCGTTTGCGCACAATGTGATTTGGAGCACCCAAAGCCCGGTCGTGAATCGCTGTTCACCAGAGCAGCGACTTCATTATTCATTTTTCACTGGTTTTGCGGGTTCCTCCTGCTTCCAGCTGCGGTAGAGGCCGGCGATCACGCCCTCGATGGGGGCGTCGGACAGCTGCACGTCGCGCACGCCGTCAAGGCGCGAGATGGCGGCCAGCAGCTCGCCCACGGGCAGCGCGGCGGGGTCGAAGGAGAAGGTGTGGCGGCCCTGCTCGCTTACCAGGTGCGTGCAGCCGGGCAGCTGCGGACAGGCGGGGCAGTCCACGGTGACGTGCCGCGCGGAGCCCGCCACGGCGCGCAGCTCGGGCAGCGTGCCGTCGAACGCGACGCGCCCCTGCGCCAGCATCACGATGCGCTGCGCCATCTCCGTCAGGTCGTCCAGGTCGTGCGAGGTGACCAGGATGGTGCGGCTCTGTTCGCGGTGGAGGGTCTTGAGGAAGTCGATCATGCGGCGCTTGGCCAACACGTCCAGGCCCAGCGTGGGCTCGTCCAGCAGGATGAGCTGCGGGTCGTGCAGCAGCATCATGCCCAAATCCGCCCGCATCCGCTGCCCCAGCGACAGCTCCCGCGCGAAGGTGTGCAGGAAGGGGGAGAGGTCGAGCATGTCGGTGACCAGCTCCAGCTGGCGGGCGTAGGTTTTGTCGTCGATGTCCCAGACCTCCTTCTTCCATTTGAAAGAAGAGATCACCGGGTGGTCCCACCACAGCTCCGTGCGGCTGCCCATCAGCACGCCCACCTGCCGCATCAGCGGGATGCGGCGGCGCAGCGGGTCCACGCCGCAGGTGCGCACCGTGCCCGCGTCCGCGCCCAGCATGCCGCACAGCAGCTTGAACGTGGTGGACTTGCCCGCGCCGTTGGGGCCGGCGTAGGCCACGAATTCGCCCCGGCGGATGGTCAGATCGACGTGATCCAGCGCGCGGATCTCGGCGTAGGCCGGGTGCAGCAGGTTGTGCAGCAGGCCGTCGCCCGTCTGCTTCTGCCGGAAGGTTTTGGACACGCCGCGCAGCTCAACTGCGGTGTCCCATTGACTTATATCGTTGCGAGCCGTATTTTTCATAGGCCTTCAGTCCTTTCTTGAATGAGAGTGCGCCCGCGCCGCACACCAGCACGGCGATGAGCGGGTAGAGCGCCATGGCGCCCGCAAAGGGAGACTTGCCCAGCAGCAGCATCGACGGCAGCCAGGACAGGCAGCCCGCAGGCAGCACCGTCACCAGCAGGCCCTGCGCCCAGGCAGGCAGTCCGCCCAGAGGATAATAGCCGATGGAGGTGAGGAAGCTGCCCATCACCGAGGAGATCTCCTCGCTGCCCACGGGGTGGGTGAACGCAGAGTAGCTCACCAGATAGCGCATGCCCACCTGCACCGCCACCGACGCCAGCAGGAACGCCGCGAGCAGCAGCGCAAACGGCAGCGTCACCACAAGGCGCATCCGAACTGCGGCGTACACCGTGATCAGCAGCCCGCACAGCGCGCCCTGACAGCCCGACACGGGCAGAAAGCCCTCCGTCAGCAGCTGCACCCACAGCGGCAGCGGCTGGATGAGGCAGTGGTCGAGCTGGCCCCGGCCGATGCGCCGGGAGATGTCGCCGGTGTTGTTGCCGTTGAAGAGCAGGTTGTACAGGCCGGTGCTCAGCGTATAGAAGCCCAGCATGAACAGCACCTCGTGCTGATCCATGCCGCCCACGCCGCCAAAGCGCACCGCCAGCAGGAACACCGCCGTCACCGCCGCGATGGAGGACAGCGTCTCGGAAAACACGCACATCAGGCACAGCGCGGTGTCCTGCGCGAACCACTGCGCGTCCATCCGGGCGTAGAGCGCGAACAGCCGGAGCAGCCTTTTCCACCTAACCACCATAGGAGATCATCCTTTCCGTCGATTTTTGGAAGCAGTAAAGCGACAGCGGCAGCAGCAGCGCCGTCCACAGCAGCTGCGCGGGAATGAGCGCCGCCGGGTCGCCCGTGCCCACGAACAGCGACAGCGACGCGCCCGCAAGCGTCCCCAGCGGCGAGAGCGAAAGCAGCTCGCCCAGCCGCCCCGGCAGCAGCGCAAAGGGGATCACAGCGCCCGTGAGCAGCCCCGTCAGCGCTCGGCGCAAGCACTCGATCTGCCAGGACATGTTCGACGCCCGCACGATCAGGCAGCCGAACAGGAAGTCCACGCAGAAGCCCTGCACCACCGCCAGCGGCAGCGACAGATAAAACCACCCGCTGCGCGGCGTAAGAAATCCGCCCAGCAGCGGCGTGAGCAGCGCAAGCGGCACCGACAGCAGCGCAAGGTGCGTGCACCAGCCGCCCAGCGTCATCGCGGTCAGCTGCGAAAGCACCCCCATCGGCCGCTGGTACAGCCCGAGCAGCACGCCCTCGTGCAGCCACGAGGAGATGGGCGTGCGCACGTCCAGCATGGGGCGCAGCATCGCCGTCAGCAGCGTGAAGGTAATCAGCTGCTCGAGCGTCATGCCGCCCAGATCGCCGCCGTCGTCCGCCAGCTGCCGCCAGATCAGCAGCATGGCAAACGTGCCCGCCGCGCGCAGCAGGTAGCCGCCCAGCAGGTTCACCGCGCCGAATGTGGAGGACTCCTTCACGCGCATCCTTGCGGTAGCGAGAAATTGTTTCATGGTTTATCACCGATCCTTATGAAATTATGTTGGATAAATAGGTAAAAATGTTGGAAAAACCGCAGCAAAAAAGCCGTGCGCCACTTTGGGACGCACGGCTTGATCTGCAAGCGCGGAACGGTGCTAGACTGCGCGCGCTGCCGGTACCGGACGGCCGAAAATGGGCAGACCTATCCCGCACAGCGCACCGAAAGAGAACTGCGTATAGACGGCGACACGATATTTTGCCATTTTACGAACCATGCCGCGCATGTGCAGTCCCTCCCTTAACCTCTGATACAACTGAGTATACCATAGCCGCTGCGTTTTGTAAAGTTTCTGAGAATGAGAAAACGAATGAAAATTTCGTGTAAAACCCATTTGAATAAACTTTAGAAAAACAACGGAATTATATATAGAAAAACAAACGGATTTGCGACGAAAACTGTTGAAATTTTGAATATTGCCGGAGCGTGGCGTTTCGCGATGCGGGAAAATATGAAAAATCAGAGAAAAACTATTGATTTTTCTGTGAATCCTGTGTAAACTAACTCCAAGATGAAATGAAGGGCAAACCCTGACATTTCACGGCGTCCGGTGCGGACGCAGAAACAATACGAAGGAGGAATCGCTATGACCATGAGAAAGACCATCGCCATCCTCATCGCGCTGATGATGGTGCTGGCGGCGCTGGCGGGCTGCTCGTCCAATCAGACGGCTGCTCCCGACGCGACCCAGGCTCCCGCTGCGGACTCCGGCGACGCTGCGCCGGCGCAGGACGACGAGCCCGCTGCTCCCGCGGAGGCGGAGAGAGAGCCCGCTACCTTCTCTCTGCTGCACATGTCCGCTGCGACCACGACCGTCGATCCCTGGACCGACACCCCCGTGGGCCAGTACCTGGAGAGCAAGACCAACGTCAAGCTTGAGATCGAGTACCTTGTCGGCTCCGACGTGCGCCAGAAGGCGTCGCTGCTCATCGCGGCGGGCGAGTATCCCGACATGATGACCACCGCGGACGCTTCCGGCGACTTCTACGCGGCGGGCGCGTTCATTCCGCTGAACGACTACATCGAGAACTCCGTCAACATGAAGAACTGCTTCACCAACTCCCAGATGAAGCTGATGACGCAGGACGACGGCAACATCTACTGGTTCGGCGCCCATGCCTCCGAGAACGCTGCGTACCCCGCGGCGGGCTACTACCTGAACATGGACCTGCTCCAGCAGGCGGGCTACCCCGAGGTCAAGACCTTTGACCAGTGGCAGCAGCTCATCATCGACTACGTCGCGGCCAATCCCACCTACAACGGCCAGAGCACCATCGGCGTATCCGAGCCCACCGAGGCGTGGCGTGCGTCCGCCGTGCAGTACGGCGGCTCCCGCTTCCTGGTCGGCTACCAGAACGACGGTCTGACCGTCGTCAACCCCGAGACCCTCGAGGCCAAGGTCATCATGGATCAGGACTTCCAGAAGGAGTTCTGCAAGATGCTCAACACCATGTGGAACCTGGGCATCGCCGACCCCGAGATGTTCATGCAGACCGATGAGCAGTACCAGGCCAAGATCGGCTCCGGCCGCATCGCGGGTCTGTACGACCAGCGCTCCATGATCCAGGTTGGTCTGGACGCGCTGGAGGCCAATGATCCCTCCCGCATGCTGGTGGCCTTCCCCGTGGTGCTGCCCGGCGTCACCACCGAGCGCTACCGCGGTCCCCGCTCCTTCGCGGGCGGCTCCGGCTTCGGCATCACCGTCTCCTGCAAGGATCCCGACCGCGCCTTCCAGTTCCTGGACGACATCGCCTCTGAAGAGCTGCAGACCGTCATCCGCTGGGGCGTCGAGGGCACCGACTTCAGCTACGGCGAGGACGGCGGCCTGGTCAAGTCCGAGGAGCAGTGGGCCAAGTACAACAACATCGAGTACAAGCAGCAGTCCGGCATCGAGCAGCTGAGCTGGTTCTACTTCTGGCCGGGTCTGGTGGCCTTCCCCACCAGCGGCACCGTCGCCTCTCCCTCCAACACGCCCGAGTTCGTCGCTCTGGCTTATGAGGACTACGAGAAGGAGTTCCTGACGCACTACAACGCGGAGACCTTCTGCGACTGGTTCAACCCGTCCTACGACGCGATGTACGAGCCCGGCTGGTCCATCCGTCAGCGCATCGACACCTCCGACCCCAGAAAGATCGCCGGCGAGACCGCGCTGGAGATCACCCTGGAGTACGTGCCCAAGCTCGCCCAGTGCAAGACCGAGGACTTTGACAAGGTTTGGGACGAGTTCGCGGCCAAGCTGGCTGACCTGCCGCTTCGCGAGTACGAAGAGCTGGCCACCCAGATGATCCAGGAGGGCGCGTCCCTGTACCAGAACTAAAACGCACGAAAAGCGGAGCGGGCGCGCAGGGGCTTTTCCCCTGCCGCCCCTTCCCCCGCTTTACCCCCGGATGGCTCAGTGGCTCCCGGGCGGAGGCACATACAGCAAAAGAGACAGCCTCTGCCCGGAGCCGTACTTTGCCGCAGCGCGCCCCCGCGGCGCATAAAAATATGAGACAGGCCCGCGGCGGATTTCCCCGGGCTGTCAAGAAGGAGGACTCATTGTGAGCGTACAAAGCGGCGCGTTACTCAACAAAGCCAAGAAAGAGCACAATTTCTGGCGGCAGCTGTGGCGCCAGCGGCAGCTGGTGGTGCTCTCGCTGCCGGTGCTGATGGTCATCGTGTTTTCCTACGTCCCGCTGTGGGGCTGGCTGGTCGCCTTCTTTGACTACAAGCCCACCTCCGGCATGAACGTGTTCAAGAACGACTTTGCCGGGTTCAAGTATTTTATCGAGTTGTTCACCGACAGCTACTTCTGGCGGGGTCTGAAGAACTCGCTGGGCATCGGCGTGCTCAAGATCATTTTCTCCTATGTGTTCTCGCTGGCGCTGGCGGTGATGATCAACGAGGTGCGCGTCAGCTGGTTCAAGCGCACCGTGCAGACCATCTCCTACCTGCCCCACTTTGTATCCTGGGTCGTGGCGGCGAACCTGGTGTTCGTCACGCTCTCGCCCGACAGCGGTATCGTAAACGAATTGCTGCTCAAGCTGGGCATCGTCAAGACCCCCATCTCCTTCATGGGCAAGCCCAATCTGTTCTGGCTGATCGTGGCGCTGACGGAGGTTTGGAAGAACTCCGGCTACTCGGCCATCGTGTACCTGTCGGCGATGACGTCCATCGATCCTTCGCTGTACGAGTCCGCGGACATCGACGGCGCGGGCCGCATCTCCAAGATCTTCAACATCACGCTGCCCTGCATCATCCCCACCATCAAGATCCTGCTGGTGCTGTCCATCGGCCGCCTGCTGTCGGTCGGCTTTGAGCAGGTCTACGTGTTAAAGTCCGCCTCCACCACCGAGACCGCCACCACCCTTGAGGTCTACATCTACGACTTTGCCATGAAGTATGCGCAGTGGTCCAAGGGCGCGGCGATGTCCATCTTCAACTCTCTTGTCTCCATCGTGCTGATCGTGGGCTGCAACCTGCTCGCGCGGCGCATGGACGGCGAGGGCATCATGTAGGAAAGGGAGGCGCGAGATATGACTGCAAAGCTCGTCAGCAAGGACAAGCCCAAGCTGGGTATGTTCTCCACCAGGACCGAGAACATCATCTTCGATACCATCAACACCATACTGCTCGTACTCGTGTGCGTGGTGACGCTCTACCCCTTCCTCAACACCGTGGCCATCTCCTTTAACGACTCCACCGACGCCGTCTACGGCGGCATCTACCTGTGGCCCCGCGTGTTCTCCACCAAGAGCTACGAGACCATCCTGTTCAAGTCCTCGGACATCCCCTATTCGGCGCTGATCTCGGCGCTGCGCGCGGTCAGCGGCACGCTGCTGTCCATCCCGCTGTCCATGATGCTTGCATTCGTGATGAGCCGCAAGGACTTTGTGCTCAAGTCCGCCGTGACCAAGATCGTGCTGTTCACCATGTACGTCTCCGGCGGCCTGATCCCCACGTTCCTGACCTACCGCGCCTACGGGCTGATGAACAACTTCCTGGTCTACATACTGCCCACGGCCATTTCGGCGTTCAACGTGCTGGTCATGCGCTCCTTCATCGAGGGCCTGCCCTATGAGCTGATCGAGTCGGCCAAGATCGACGGCGCAAGCGAGTACCGCATACTGTTCCAGATCATCTTCCCGCTGTCCATGCCCGTCATCGCCACCATCGGCCTGTTCGTGTGCGTCAGCCAGTGGAACCAGTGGTTTGACACCATGCTGTACTGCTCCTCCAAGAAGGGCCTGGTGACGCTGCAGTACAAGCTCAAGCAGATCCTGGACACTGCAAACTCCATGACGGGCGACTCCGTCGCCGCAGACGCCGCCGCCAGCACCGCCTCGGAGGGCTCCGGCCGCGTCACCACCCAGACCATCCGCGCGGCGATGACCGTGGTCTCCGTCGTGCCCATCGCCTGCGTCTACCCCTTCCTGCAGAAGTACTTTGTCAAGGGCATGACGCTGGGCGCGGTCAAGGGCTGATGCTTTCGATTGAAAAAACTTGATGGAAAATGTATAATGTACGCTGTGCATTATACATTTTCTGCATTCGGGCAAAATGTGGAGGGAATATGAACGAACAAAAAGTGAAGCTGCAGTCGGCGGACGAGCTGAAAAAGCCCGTCCGGCAGCGCGATCCAAAGAAGGGGCGCACGCTGCTGCTGGCGCTGGGCGGCGTCGTGCTGCTGGCGGCGCTGGCGCTGGGCGTGACGTGGGCGGCGCGCGCCGTGGCCGAGTACGTGGAGCTGAACACCGACCACACCGTCCACCTGACGGACTACACGTCCGACCAGGTGCTCAAGGTGGAGATCCGGGGCAAGACCGCCGTGACCATCACGCGGCGCGCGGGCGTGTACAGCGTGCGCGAGCTGAGCGAGAGCGTCACCTCGCAGTCGGCCTGCGAGAACGCATTTGCCAACGCCGCGACGCTGCTGGCCGAGTCCGTTGCAGCCGAAAACGTGACGGATTTTGCGCCCTTTGGGCTGGATGACCCCCTGTCTACCGCGACCATCACCTACACCGACCGCGTGCTGACGCTGGAGATCGGCGACGTGGCGCCCGCCTCGCAGCACTACTATGTGCGCGTGGACGGCGGGGACACCGTGTACCTGATGCGCCCCATGCTGGTGAGCATGTTTGCCGACGGCGTGGCGGTTTACCGCGACATCTCCGGCTTTGCGGTGAGCAGCGAGGATCTGACGGGCTTCCTGCTGGAGACGGGCGGGGATGCGTTTGAGATGCAGTATCACGACAAGATTGGCGGATCGGTGTTCTCGCGGTGGCAGATGGTGCAGCCTGCGCGCAACAACACCGACGGCGCGGCGGCGGAGGCGCTGGCAGGAGGCGTGGCGGACATCGCGCTGAACGCCTTTGTCAAGACTGCGCGCGAGGACGGGCTGGGCGAGTACGGCCTGGACGCCCCCTGGCGCACGCTGACGCTGACCTACGGCGACGGCAGCACCTTCATCATGGAGCTGGGCGGCACCGACAGCCTGGGGAACTATTACGCACGGTTTGACGGCACCTACGACGTCTACCTGGTCAAGAAGGAGTCCGTCGCGTTCCTGGACGGCGCGGCCATGCCGGCGCTCCTCAACGAGTTTGCCAACATTGTGGCCATTGGCAGCGTGGACGCGCTGGAGGTGACGGTGGAGGGCGGCACGATGCGCTTTGCCGTGGACCGCAGCGGCGAGGAGCCGGCGTTTACAAAGGACGGCGCGGCCGTGGACGCGGAGCGCTTCAAGGAGGCCTTCCAGGCCACCAATGTGGTGCCCGTCAACGGCCTGGCGGCGGAGGACGAGGTGCAGGGCGCGCAGCCGGTGCTGACGCTGACCTACACCTTCCACAACGGCGAGGAGCCCTACACGGTGGAATACCTCGATTACAGCATCAACAACTGCGCGCTGCGCAAAAACGGCAGCGTGTCGGTCACGGTGTCCAAGGAGGCGCTGGAGGGCGCGCTGGAGCTGTGGCGCGCGCTGCGCTGAGAAAAAAAGCAGCAAGAGGCCCCGCCCGGGAGCAGAACCCCGGGGCGGGGCCTTTCTGTGCGCAGAATGGGTTTGCATTGTATGCGCAGAAGGAGTATAGTGGTGGTATGGAGAAGGAAGCAGCAAAAGGAGGGGTTCATCCGTGGAGACGGGCAAAAGAAGCGGTGCGAGGGCGTCGGTGCTGTGGCAGCTGTTCGCCAGCATGCTCTACATCAGCGCGTTCACCTTTGGCGGCGGGTTTGTCATCATCACGTTCATGAAGCGCAAGTTCGTGGATGAAAAGCACTGGATTGACGAGCAGGAGATGCTGGACCTGACGGCGCTGGCGCAGTCCTGCCCGGGGGCCATCGCGGTCAACGCGGCGATCCTGGTGGGCTGGCGCGTGGGCGGCTGGCTGGGAATGGCGGCGGCGGTGCTGGGCACCATCATTCCGCCGATGGTGATTTTGTCGGCGATTTCCTTTTTCTACACGGCCTTTGCGGCAAATCCCTACGTGGCGCTGGTGCTGCGCGGCATGCAGGCGGGCGTGGCGGCGGTGATACTGGACGTGGTGTGCTCGCTGGGCGTCAAGGTGGTCAAGGGCCGCAGCTGGGTGGACATCGCGATTCTTGCGGCGGCGTTTGCCGCAACCTTCTTCTTCAAGGTGAATGTGATCTATATCATCGTTGCGGCGGCGCTCATCGGCGTGGTCCGCATCCTGTGGATGAAGCGGAAGGAGGCGGCGAAATGATCTTCCTGCAGCTGTTCTGGAGCTTCCTTCAGGTGGGGCTGTTCAGCATCGGCGGGGGCTATGCCGCCATGCCGCTGATCGAGAGCCAGGTGGTGCAGGGCCACGGCTGGCTGACGATGAACGAATTTACCGACCTGATCACCATCGCCGAAATGACGCCCGGGCCCATCGCGGTCAACTCGGCGACCTTTGTGGGCATCCGCATCGCGGGCATCGGCGGCGCGCTGGTGGCGACGCTGGGCTGCATCACGCCGTCGCTGATCATCGTGTCGGTGCTGGCCAAGATCTACTACAAGTACAAGGGCGCAAAGGCGCTGGACAGCGTGCTGGCCTGCCTGCGGCCCGCCGTGGTGGCGCTCATCGCGTCGGCCGGGCTGGGCATACTGAACAACGTGCTCTTTGCCGGCAAGGAGTTCCTGCTGGCAAACGTGGACTGGGTGGGCGCGGCGCTGTTCGTCGCGGCGTTCGTCGCACTGCGCAAGTTCAAGTGGAATCCCATCCTCACCATGGCGCTGTGCGGCGCGCTGGGGCTTGCGGTGAATTTGCTGCTGCACGGACTACCTTAAATGGTGCGTTTCTGACGGCATGGTGCGCTCGATGGTGGTGCAGCACCACCCTTCAGTCCGCCGAAGGCGGACAGCTCCCCTCAAGGGGAGCCTTAATGCCGTACCCCGGGTGATGTGCGCCAAACGTGATTTTGCACATACCGTAGTTGGAAGCGTAGAAGAATACGATGAAGCGGCTGTCTCCGTCAGTGGAGTGCAGCCGCTTTCAATGTGCTTTGATGGATTATGGGATAACATCGCGGTAGGAGGTTTGAGGCTCCCCTTGAGGGGAGCTGCCGGCTTTCGGCCGGCTGAAGGGTGCGACGTGGCACAACGTAACGTCAGGAGGCACGGTGCGCTCATGGAGCCCGAAGGGTGGAGGTCGAGCGTTTTGGAGTAAACAGTCCAGTGGACTGCCCCTCGGAGGGGCGAAGCCCTGAAGCATGAGCGTTTCGGAATAAACAGTCCAGTGGACTGTTTATGGAGAATAAGCCATGCGGAACACCGGAACAGCCGGAACGGCTGGTTCGGTGCGGAGAAAGAAGAAGCCGACCGGAACACCGGGATTTCCCGAAGGGGAATCACGGTGCGCAATAGATGATGTCCGATAGCGAGCGTTCCTTGTTTGCGGTGCCGCAGGGGGTGGAGATCACCGAGCCGTTGAAGTACATGCAGCTGGTCATGCCGCCGTCCAGGTTATAGGCGGTGACGCAGCCCAGGTCGTACAGGTACTGGGCGAGCTCCTCGATGTTCATGCCGCGGCTGTACCCCTCCAGGCGGCCGTCCACCACGACGGCCACGTAGCTGCCGTCGGCGCGCTGCCCAAGAGCCGTTCGGGGGTTGTTGCCCTTGACGGGGCTGCTGAAGGTGTCGGGGATGGCGCCGTTTTCCACCAGTATGGGGCCGAAGGACCAGCTGTCGGTCAGGCCCTGCGCCATCATTTCGTCGGCGTCGGCCTCCTTTTCGCGGATCACGGACAGCGTGCCGTCCGCATACAGGCACAGCGCCTCGCGGGTGGGCACGCTGCGGTAGAGCACGCCCTCGCGCGCGATGATGCCGTCGCTGCGGTAGCCGCAGTAGTCGCCGTTGATGGCGAAGATCGCGCCGACGGAGGCGGCGATGTCGCGGGTGCGGGCGCGGACGTTCTTGCCGTAGGCGCCGTCGGCAAAGGCGGTGCGCAGCGCGGGCGCGTCGCTCTTGCGCGTGATGACGGCGACGGTGGCCACCACGCCGTCCAGCGGCTGCTGCCGCTCGATCTCGATGCGGATGTCCTCGCTCTCGTACAGCCAGTGACCCGCGTCCGCGTCCTCCTCCAGGATCGTCGCAAAGGGCGTGGGCGAGGGCGTGGGCGTCGCGGTGGCGGTTGCGGTGGCGGTGGCCGCTGCGGCGGCGCTGGGCGTCGGGGTGGGGGTGAAATCGGGCGTGGGGACGGGGCTGTCCGCAGGGGTGGGCGCGGGCTGGGCCTGCACCACGTCCTGCACCAGCATGTAGCGCAGCCCGAAGGTGCAGAAGGCTGCGATCATGGCAAGGCTCACGACGACGGTGACGGCCTGCCGCCAGTTGGGGCGGCGTTTTTTGCGCCTGCCGCCGGGCGTATATCGCGTATTGAGCATGGAGTGCGTTCATCTCTTTCCATCCGTGCATTCTTTTTTCATGATAGCACATTCTGTCGCATTATGGAAGAAAAAGGCTGTTGACAATTTGTTTCAACTCTGTGCAATTCTGGAAAAGCGGCACGATGTTAAAAGTTGCCGCGCCCCTTGACTTTGCCCGCGCGATGGGCTACTCTATGGATACAACCGAAAACGCGCACAGACCCGGAACAAGTAGCTCCGAACCGAAAAACGCAACCACAGAGAGCCGGCGGCAGGTGTGAGCCGGCAGGCGCGGGGGAGTCGAAGGCGCCCGGCGAGCGCGACCCATCACAAATGAAGGCGGGCGGAGGCATTTTCTCCGTCAACTTGGGTGGAACCGCGGAAGTGAAAACCTTTCGTCCCAAAGTGAATTTGGGCGCGATGGGTTTTTTTTTTTCGGCAGAAACGCAAGGAGGAACTGTAAAATGGCAGAACTGACCATGGACAAGCTGGTGGCGCTGTGCAAAAACCGCGGCTACATCTTCGCGGGCTCGGAGATCTACGGGGGTCTTGCCAACACCTGGGACTACGGCCCGCTGGGCGTGGAGTTCAAGAACAACATCAAGAAGGCCTGGTGGCAGAAGTTCGTGCAGGAGAGCCCCTACAACACGGGCCTGGACTGCGCGATCCTGATGAACCGCGAGGTGTGGGTGGCCTCCGGCCACGTGGGCGGCTTCAACGACCCGCTGATGGACTGCAAGGCCTGTAAGGCCCGCTTCCGCGCGGACAAGCTGATCGAGGACTTCACCGGCGGCGCTGAGACCGGCGACGGCTGGAGCAACGTCGAGCTTGAGCAGTACATCGCAGACCACGACATCGTCTGCCCCGTCTGCGGCAAGAAGGACTTCACCGGCATCCGCCAGTTCAACCTGATGTTCAAGACCCATCAGGGCGTCAACGAGGACTCCGCCGCGGAGATCTATCTGCGCCCCGAGACCGCGCAGGGCATCTTCGTCAACTTCCAGAACGTGATGCGCACCACGCGCAAGAAGCTGCCCGCCGGCATCTGCCAGATCGGCAAGTCCTTCCGCAACGAGATCACTCCCGGCAACTTCATCTTCCGCGTGCGCGAGTTCGAGCAGATGGAGCTGGAGTTTTTCTGCAAGCCCGGCGAGGATCTGGAGTGGTTCGACTACTGGCGCGCCTTCTGCCGCGACTGGCTGCTGAGCCTGGGCATGAAGAAGGAGAACCTGCGCCTGCGCGACCACGAAAAGGACAAGCTGGCCTTCTACTCCAAGGCCACGACGGACTTTGAGTACCTGTTCCCCTTTGGCTGGGGCGAGCTGTGGGGCGTGGCCGACCGCACCGACTACGACCTCAAGCAGCACAGCGAGCACTCCGGCAAGTCCATGGAGTACCTCGACCCCGTGACCAACGAAAAGTTCATCCCCTACTGCGTGGAGCCCTCCGTGGGCGTGGACCGTCTGGTGCTGTCCTTCCTGTGCGACGCCTACGAGGAGGAGGAGCTGACCGACGCCAAGGGCAACCCCGACCTGCGCGTGGTGCTGCACCTGCACCCGGCGCTGGCGCCCTTCAAGGCCGCGGTGATGCCGCTGCAGAAGAACAAGCTGGGCGATAAGGCCCGCGAGCTGTACGCGCAGCTGGCCAAGTCCTTCCGCGTGGACTACGATGAGACCGGCTCCATCGGCAAGCGCTACCGCCGTCAGGACGAGATCGGCACCCCCTACTGCATCACGGTGGACTTTGACACCGAGGTGGATGGCTGCGTGACCGTGCGCGACCGCGACACCATGCAGCAGGAGCGTGTCGCCATTGCCGAGCTTAACGACTACATCGCCAAGCGCGTGGCGTTCTAAACAGAGGATCAGGTGAATGCGATGGACCCGATGGTCAGCATCATCATCCCCGTATACAACGCGGAGACGACGCTGCGCCGGTGCGTGCTCAGCGTGCTGGGGCAGCAGTATGAGGACTTTGAGCTGCTGCTGATCGACGACGGCAGCTCGGACGGCTCGGGCGGCATGTGCGACGAGTTCGCGCGGAAGGATGCGCGCGTGCGCGTGGTGCACAAGAAAAACGCGGGCGTGTCCGCCGCGCGCAACGACGCGATCCGCCTGGCGAGGGGCAGGTATTTGCAGTTCCTCGACAGCGACGACTGGATCACGCCCGACGCGACGCGCCTGCTGGTGACCACCGCGCAGCAGACGGGGTGCGAAATGGTGGTGGCGGACTTCTACCGCGTGATGGGCGAGCGCGTCTCCCGCAAGGGCGACATCGCCAAGGAGGGCGTGCTCACCCGCGAGGAGTACGCCGCCTACATGATGGAAAACCCCGCGCTGTTCTACTACGGCGTGCTGTGGAACAAGCTGTATGTGCGCAGCATCGTGATCGAACACGACCTTAAGATGAACGAGGAGCTGCGCTACTGCGAGGACTTCCTGTTCAACCTGGAGTACATGCTCCACGCGCGCACCTACTGCGCGCTGCAGGTGCCCATCTACTACTACGTAAAGACGCGCAACTCGCTCACCGCGCAGACCGCGCTGCGCAGCACGCTGCGCGTCAAGCGCAAGGCCTTTGCCTGCTACAACCACTTCTACAAGTCCGTGATGGATGAGGAGGAGTACGAAAAGAACCGGCTGAAGGTCTACCGCTTCTTCGTATCGGGCGCGTCGGACGGAAAGGTGCCGCCCGTGAACCTGCCCGGCACCAAGAGGCTGGGCGACGAGCGCGTGCATCTGAGCCCCGCGTTTGCGCGCGAGAGCGGCGCGCTGTGGGACGCGTACCGCGAGCGCAAGCTGCTGCAGCGGGCGCTGGAGCCCGTGGCGCTCAAGCACGGCATCTCGGAAGAGGAGGCGGTGCTGCTCTGGGCGCTGGACTGCACGGGCGGCGCGACCCGCCGCGACCTCGCGGACCTGACGGGCACCTCGCCCGGCCGCGTCGCCCTCATGCTGCAGGGATTGGCGGGCAAAAAGCTGATCCGCGTGGAGGCGGAAAAGGGCCAGCTGCACGCGGAGCTGCTGCCCGCCGCGCAGGGCGTGCTGCGCGACCTTGCGCAGGCCGTGGCGGAACTGAACCGCCTGCGACTGGATGGGCTGAGCGAGGCGGAACGCGCGGAATACGAGCGATTGAAGGAAAAGATCGCGGGAAATGTGCAGAAGGCGTTCCGCGAGGAATGAGCAAAAAGGAAGCGCTCCGGGGGAGCGCTTCCTCAGCCTGTCGACAAAGTCGACAGGCTCGAAAAAGATGAATACTCATCTTTTTCGAATTGCAGAAAAATTCGCGCACGGCCTTGCCGCACACGAATTTTTCTGTATCGGAAGCGATTTTCCATCTGCCAATGGATGAAG
>JAXEXP010000093.1:0-3136 GCA_034113365.1 Candidatus Spyradocola sp. | reverse complement strand
CAGCCTGTCAAAAAACAGGCATGTGCTCCCCGGGGATGCATGAAGGGGCCGCAGCCCCTTCATCTTCAATCCGCAGGCGGGGGCGTGTACCCCGCCGAGGAGCGATTTTCTGTACGCTAGGAAAGAATAAGCTGGACGAAGTCTCTGTTTCCACCGTTCTTAATCCATAGGCAGATGGAAAATCGCTTCCGATACAGAAAAAGATGAGTATTCATCTTTTTCGAGCCTGTCGACTTTGTCGACAGGCTGAGAGGGCGCGTCTGCGCCCTCTTTGGGGGTTGAAAACTGCGTTATTTGGTGGTCAGCAGCAGCGTGCTCACGTCCACATGCGTCTCGATCATGCCCGTGTCGTAGAGGAACTGCTCGGTGGCCTGCAGGCTGTCGAGGTCCGCCTGCGCAATGTCCATGGAGAAGTCGTACATCGCGTACATCTCGCGCACCGCCTCGATGTCCATGTCGATGGCCTCGGCTGCGGTGGCAAGCGCCTCGTCGGTGCTGGAATCGATGTAGCTCAGGATGGCCTTCTGGTTCTCCACAAACGCGTCGATGATGGCCTTGTTTTCATCGTAGAACTTCTGCGAGGTGGCCGTGACGATGGTCGCGGCGATCAGGCCCTGGCCGTTGGTGACCAGATGCTTGCCCGACTTGGCGGCGTTGTAGGCCACGGGGCCAGCCAGCAGCGCGCAGTCCACGCTGCCGCCCTCAAGGCCCGCAAGAGAGGAGGGGATGTCCATCGAGACGAAGTTGACGTCGTCGATGGTCATGCCGGCGGTGGCAAGGTAGGCCACCAGCAGCTCGTGCAGGTTGGTGCCCTTGGGGCCGGCGATGGTCTTGCCCGCCAGGGACTCGGGGGTGGTCAGGTTCTCATCGTTGGAGAAGAGCATGAAGGCCTCGGGAGAGCGGGAGTACATGGAGATGATCTTGATGTCCAGGCCGTTGGCGGCGGCCAGCAGCACCGACGTGCCGCCCACCGCGTTGAGGATCTGGATGTCGCCCGACGCCAGCGCGGCGGTCTGATCCGCGCCGCTGGTAAGGTCAGAATAGGCGAATTTCAGGCCCATTTTCTCGTAGGCCGCGGCCAGGCTGCCCTGCTGCTTTTCGATGATGGAGGGCACGTTGAGCGGGGATTCGACGTAGGTGACGGTCACGGTGTCCACCGTGTACTTGCCGGAGGAGGAGCAGGCGGCAAGCGACAGCGCCATTACCGCGCAAAGAAGGAGTGCGAGCAGCTTTTTCATGGAAAACGTACCTCTTTCTGTGTGATTTATGGTTAGAGAGACTTCATGGCCTCAATAACGGACTTTTTGATGGACAGGAACGGCTCGGTCAGGATGTCGCGGCAGCCGTCCTGCTCGGGCAGCTCGTAGCTGCGCGCCGCCTGCCCGCCCGAGAGCAGCACGATGCGGTCGCCCAGGATCAGCGCCTCGTCGATGTTGTGCGTGACCAGGATCACGCCGCAGCCATTTTCCCGGCGGATGCGCAGCAGCTCCTTTTGCATCGTCTCGCGCGTGAAGGAGTCCAGCGCCGCGAACGGCTCGTCCATCAGGATGAGCTGCGCGTCGCGCATCAGCGTCCGCGCCAGCGCCGCGCGCTGCTGCATGCCGCCGGAAAGCTGCGCAGGGTAGGCGCGCTCAAACCCGGCGAGCCCCACCAGGCGCAGCATGTCCCGCGCCTTTTCGGGCGAAGGGTGGCGGATGCCCAGCGTCACGTTGCGCTCCGCCGTCAGCCACGGCATCAGCCGCGCCTCCTGGAACATGATGCCCATGTTGAGGCCCTCGGGGAGGCTGATCTGCCCGGAATCGGGCTGCAGCAGCCCGGCCAGCAGCCGCAGCAGCGTGGTCTTGCCACAGCCGCTGCGGCCCACCAGCACCGTAAAGCCGCGCGCGTCCAGTGTAAGGTCGAGGTTTTGCAGCACGTCGACCGCGCGCCCTTCGATGCGGAAGGCCTTGCACAGGCGGGAAATGCGGATCTCCTCAGTCATTTGCACGGCCTCCTCCCGGCGTCAGGCGGCGGATGAGCAGCCCGAACAGCGCGTCGGTCACGAACCCCACCGCGCCGATGAGCAGGATGCCCACCAGCACCTTGTCCGACCGCGACAGCGCCTGCGCGTCCAGGATCATGTACCCCAGCCCGCTTGCCGTCGCGATCATCTCCGCGCCCACGATGGCGCGCCAGCTGTAGCCCAGGCCGATGCGCATGCCCACCAGCACGCTGGGCATCGCCGCGGGCAGCTTGATGCGGAAAAAGCAGGCGGCGCGGCTCATCTGCAGGCTGCGGCCCACCTCCAACAGCTTGGGGTCGCACTGGGACAGCCCCGCGTTGGTGTTGAGGAAGATGGGGAAGAAGGAGGTGAGCACGATGACGATGATCTTGCTCGTCTCGCCGATGCCGAACCAGAGGATGAGCAGCGGGATGAGGCTCATAGGCGGCACGTGCCGCAGGAATTCGAGAATATGGCGGTAATACGGGTCGGCGCCCGGCGCAAGGCCCGTGAGCACCCCCAGCAGAAACGCCAGCACGAAGGAGATGCCAAAGCCCACCAGCACGCGCCACAGGCTCGCCAGCAGGTTGCGCAGCAGCTCGCCCGAGGCCGCCATGCTCACGAACGTGCGCGCCACGCGCTCCGGCCCCGGCAGCACATACGCCGAAAACAGCCCTGCGCGGCTGACCAGCGCCCAGAGCGCCAGCAGCCCCGCCAGCACCGCAAGCGATTTTGCCGCATTGAGCGCCTTTGTCTTCATCGGGCAACCCCCTTTTTTTCAACGGAACAAAAAAGAACGCCTTTTTGCCGCGCAAAAAAGCGTTCCGTTGCAGTCAAGCATCACGGACGGTCTTTCTTCCCGCGCAGCACAGTCTTTGCGGTAAGGATCCGATTGAATTTTCCCCGTCCCGGCTTTGCGAAAGGCCGCAGCCCGCCGCGCAGTCGGTACAGAACCTATGGTAGCATGACCGCCAGCTTTTGTCAAGTCATGGGAAAGCGGTGATTGACCGCGCGGTGTTGAGGTATAATACATAGGTAACAGAAGGTAAAGAAAAAACAGAGAGCAAGTGGTAGAATAGAGTTACCACACACCATCCACCACAAAGGAGCTCTCTGCAATGGATAAGATAACACAAGAAGCATACTTTCGTCAAC
>JAXEXP010000092.1:0-34787 GCA_034113365.1 Candidatus Spyradocola sp. | reverse complement strand
AGACAGACCGCTCTCCTTGGCGAGACGATACGGCGTCCACCCGCGCTCATTCATAAGCACACGGATTCTTTCGTTGACGTCCATAGCAGCACCTCCCATCCTGCGTAT
The DNA here is from genome assembly GCA_034113365.1 of Candidatus Spyradocola sp. Lineage (GTDB taxonomy): Bacteria > Bacillota > Clostridia > Christensenellales > UBA1750 > Spyradocola. The sequence continues at coordinate 34,679 of JAXEXP010000092.1, read as the reverse complement.
ATTCTACCCGCAGAATGAGTGGTGTTAATATGGTAAAGATGTATCGAAACTATCTGCAACTTGATAGATACCCGGATTAAAAGTATAATGGGCCGGGGGTGTTTTTATGACGGAGAGTGAAATGAGGATGCATCGTTGCTGCTTTACGGGCCATAGGCCGCAGAAGCTCCGGCGCTCTGAGAAGGAGATAAAAGTCGATCTGGAAACCGCCATCCAGCAGGCCATCACGGATGGGTACACGACCTTTATCACGGGCATGGCCTATGGAGTGGATATTTGGGCTGGCCAGATCGTCGTGCGGCTTCGGAAAAACAATCCGGCTCTCCACCTGATCGCTGCTGTCCCGTTCCGCCGGGGCTTTGAGGATCGTTGGTCTGCCGACTGGAAACGGGCGTATCGGGAGCTACTGGAGCAAGCGGATCTCGTGAAGTACATTTGTCCCGGATACAATGCCGGAGCCTACCAGCGCCGGAACGAGTGGATGGTGGACCACTCCAGTCGGGTGATTGCCGTGTTCAACGGAGAGCCCAGCGGGACGAAGAACACAATTGACTTCGCAATCAAACATGCAATCGATCTCATTGTCATAAATTCGTAAGAATTTTTTTACGATAAGTAAGATAAAATTGACTTCTTTCCTGCGCCGTGCTATAATCACCCACGGCAGAATACCTCAAGGAGGTTTGAAAATGGAGATAAATACAATAATCCAAGGTGAATGTGTTGCTGAAATGCGAAAGATGCCCGACTGCTCTGTTGACTTGATCATTGCTGACCCGCCTTATAATCTTTCAAAAGGCGGAGCTTGGAAGTGGGACAACAGTGTTGTTTTACACGGAATGGGCGGGAATTGGAATAAAGTCATGCAAGATTGGGATGACTATTCATTTGATGCCTATTTCGCGTTTACCAGAGAATGGTTAACAGAGGCAAAACGCATCTTAAGGCCGACAGGATCAATGTGGATATTTGGGACATACCACAACATCGGTATAATAAATGTTATTTGTCAGATTCTTGGGATTGAAATAATTAACGAAGTTATTTGGTATAAGAAGAACGCTTTTCCCAATTTGGCAGGACGCAGGTTAACAGCAAGTCATGAAACTATCCTCTGGTGTAATAAGGGTGGGAAAAAGCGTGAGTACTATTTTGACTATGATTATTCAAAGGTTGGGGACTTTTCATATGATACTCTGAAATCTCCGGGCAAACAAATGCGCACTGTATGGGATATCTCAAATAATAAAGAAAAGAAAGAACTTGCATATGGAAAGCACCCAACGCAAAAGCCAATTCGGATTCTAAAGCGTATGATAAAACTGTCATCGAGAGAAGGAGATATAGTTTTTACGCCGTTTGCAGGCGCTGGAAGTGAGTGCGTTGCAGCGAAGATGACAGGACGCAGCTACATCGGAATCGAAATGGAAAAAGAGTACTGCGAAATTGCCGAAAACCGGCTTAGTAATACAATTACTAACGAAGATGCTTTTGGACAATTGTCGATGGATATGATTGGCGGGGACGAGAAATGAAACGCCTCGTTGTTGATGAGAAAGCTCTCAGGAAAATGATGATAGACCAAGGAATAAAAACCATCAGCGATCTATCGTCACGCGCTGGAGTTTCCAAGCCAACAATCTATGAGTATTTAAACGGAAAGTCACCACTCTCCACCGCATTTGTAAAACTTTGCGATTGTTTGGAAGTATCGCCGTCTGAGTTGCTAACAGAAATTGAGGAAACCGAGGTGCAAGAAACTGATGTTTGAGCCAGTTATTAAATGGAGCGGAAGCAAACGTTCCCAAGCAGAAAAAATACGTACTTATATTCCAGATAGTTTTACTGACTATTATGAACCGTTTGTAGGTGGTGGATCAATCCTCTACGTTCTTTCTCCTGAACGAGCAATATGCGGGGATATTTGCGGGCCTTTAATTGAACTATGGAACAAAATCAAGGACGATCCCACTTCGGTAGCAGAGGCTTATAGAGAAAGCTGGACCCGCTTACAGACAGAAGGATATCAAGTTTATTATGAGATTCGGGATCGTTTTAACAAAAGTAAAAATGCGGAGGATCTCCTCTTTCTTTCTCGTACATGTGTTAACGGTTTGATTCGATTTAATGCAGACGGGGATTTCAACAACTCATTACATCACACCCGCCCCGGAATCTCTCCAGACCGTCTGCAAAGAATACTTATCGACTGGTCAAAGCACATTTCTGGAGCTGAGTTCTATGAAGCGGATTATCAGGTCACAACCGCATCGGCAAAAGAAGGAGATTTGATATACTTAGACCCTCCGTACTTTCATACGAAGGGTCGGTATTATGGAACAATTGATTATAGTGCATTCTTAAACTATCTTGAGCAGCTTAATAACCGAGGCGTAAAATTCATGCTTTCGTTTGATGGTGTTCGGGGAGACGAGAATTATACTGTTGAACTGCCAAAGGAACTATACAAGCGTCATGTGTTGATACCATCAGGCAATTCGAGCTTCAAAAAAGTAATGGATAAACAAAGCCTACAGGTGTATGAGTCCTTGTATCTGAATTGGTGATCATCGCACGATGATGTCATCAGAACCAGACTCTTCGACTTTTCGGATAATGAAGCTCTTTAAGGCGCTGGCATCAGGGGTGCGGGTGATAATCTCAATATCCCATCCGTGTTTGATAGGCTCCATAATAAATAGCATATCACAGTTACTGTTTCTAAATACAACCGACGTTGGTTGTGCAGCGCTCCTGAGATAGGCTGCTGCTGAGATGGTTATGTATTCTGAAAAATCTACGAGTTCTCTTGACTGCGTCCAATCCGAAAGACGAGGATTCACTCGGCGTTCAACGCTTGGTACATAGTTCATGAGGCTTGAAATGTAGTTGATCAAGCCTGTACCAACATCGGGTTCTAAATCTCCAGCTCGTTCTTTTGACTCTATTGCCAAAAGAACGGGCTTTTTATACATTCCGAAAACCTCAATTACGTGATCCGGACGCTTTCCGTCCACTTCGTCGCTGACACGAGGTAGTGAGAGCCATCGCACCTCATGATCCTCATAAACCACAGAGAGGCCACTCCAGTCGCCTCCGGGCGGATTGCACATTCCTTCAAAGCATACGTCACTCATGATATGAGCGAAAAGGTAGTGTATGCCCGTGTCCACGTCGTCTTCGTGGTACTCTCTCGGAACGCTTGAAAAAACGGGTCTCGTGAGGCCGGTCGGATTATAACCGAAAGTGGTGTACTCATCCTTGAGCGTGCTTGTGTCAAAGATGATTTCTTCATCTCTCGGATGTCGTGAAAGAATCGGGACATCGAGAGCTACGTAATTACTAAGCGCAAGGATAGAACGCCACAAGCCATTTGACATTGCCAGTCTGTTGGGGTTGTCGAGGAGCAGGTTGAAATTCGCCTCTACAATCGGCCCATAGATGTACGTGAGGACCTCGACGTCAGTATTTGACAGCATTACAGCGAGAGGCAGAATACCCCTGTCAGGTCGATTGTCATCACCACGTGGCTTAAAACCTTTTATGAGACAAAGCAATAAATCCTGCGATTGATCAGCAATGCTCCGAATGACAGATGTGTCGAAAGAGGGATACAGACGCTGAAGACCTCTCGCAAACGCAGCTCTGTTTTCTGCGGGAATTATGCCAAACGGAAGATCTCGAGAGGCAAGTCCTACACTAAACTGGTCAATCAGTTCGAGTACTTCGGGGGACCGCCCATGATGCCCTTTTGCGGTGATTGTTTTATGGAAGTTAAACTCAGTATTCTCAATCGAATAATCAATTATGCTTTGTCTACTATTGTAGAGCGCTTCCCATTCTGATGCCGAAAAATTAGTCGCAGTACGGCTACTATGTGCAAGAAACTTTACGACGTTTAGATTCTTCCTAAGAATGGTCTCTTCAACATCGCTGGTATCTAAGCCGCACATACAACGAACCATGAATTCGGCAAGCTCTGTATCCGCAAAATTGGCCTCATCAAAACCAGAAAGCTGCCGATCACGAGTTTTGTCAAATTCTTCGGATTTAACGTATACCTGAGCAACAAAATTCCCTGTTTCTTTTGAGAAGTTAATGTAGCTATACGGAACTGCAGGATTGGGAAATCTGAGGGCTTTCCGTTCGCGTGTCCGGCTATCAAGTTCATATTTGACGAAATCAACAATATAGAGATACGGGCATCCTGTTCTCCCTGTAGAGAAAGCACGTCCACTTCGTTGCCATGCTTGATTTCCCGCCTGCAAAGCACTGCAGAATTCTATAGCATACAAAATGGTCTCTTCGTCGCCTACTACTTCAGTCACAATGGCATCAGGCGTTTCGTCAAGAAAGCTTCCACTTTCTCTCAATGCTGTAAAAATGTTCCGAGCCCATCTACGCCGCCCAGCTTTATTAAAGCCGGGAAGCATTTCCACGGTCCAAGAATACTGTCTTCCCTCATAATCGAAGTCCAAATCTACAGATAGGGTTGACGGAGAAACTAAAGACACTGTCGCTGAGTACGGCTGCGTTTCAGCAATCAGTATCCTTGTGATACGTTCACATTCAACTATATTATCCCCGTGTATACGAAACAATCTTTGCATTCCTGTTCATTCCTTCCAGTAATTGCCCTCGTGCGCTACGTATTACACAGTTATCAGTTTTTCTTGATGTCAAATACCGCTGGTTTATCCGATAACTGAACGAATCTCGCTTTGTCGCCTTTGGCCATGTCTTTATGTAGAGCCGAATTCATGGTGTTTTGCGGGGTCTTACCAATATGCGCAAGTTCATTTATAGTCCCATCTTTCGTTGCCAGAGAAAGAGCTTCTTTGATTGTCAGCGGCTTTCCTGCACGTCGAATTTCTATTTCCATCAAATCCAGAAATGTCATTGTGAACACCCCACTCTTTCGTTTATCCAAAAAGCATTATTGGCATCCGAAAACTTGCCTCTGAATACCCATATTATAGAATATCATAAAAATGAAGCTTTTACAATGAAGGAATTGAAAAGGTGCGAAAAAAGCGGTATTATATAGCCATCATTGGAAGGCAGGTGAACACGGGATGGCAGAAGAAGCAAAGCTGTGGGGTATCCACACTCAGGATGACTATCTTTTCCTTCACGGGAATGTAATTGCTGTTGGATGGAAAGAGATAGGGGATCTTTCGGTTATTGCGCCGGATAGAGAGTCTTTTCGAGAGAAATATGCTTCAACATACCCGGATTCCAAGAAAGGCAGCATTGCTACAAGTTCTGGTATGCTATATCGTTTTGCCCACGAGATGCAAATCGGAGACTATGTTGTATTCCCCTCAAAATCAGATCGAATGGTGAACATTGGCGTTGTTGAGGGTGATTATCAATTTGTACCCGATGCTGCGGAGTACAAGCAGCAGCGCAGTGTCAAATGGATAAAGCACCTGCCGCGCACGTCATTCTCTCAGGGGGCACTGTACGAAATTGGTTCGTTCATGTCGCTCTTTACTGTAAAGAATTATGCAGATGAATTCCTTGCGTCCCTCGACAAGGGCTTTAAAAAGAGTCTTCCAGAAGAAGATGAAAGCGTTGGTGCTACAGCAGAGGAAATCATCGAAAGTACAAAGGATTTCATTCTCAAGGAGATCAGCCGCCAGCTCAAAGGGTATGATCTTGAAGAGTTCGTTTCGGACTTGCTGCAGGCAATGGGGTACCGAACTACCGTTTCTCCACATGGTGGGGATAGTGGAATCGACATCACTGCATATAAAGATGAACTCCCGCCCCGAATTCTCGTGCAGGTAAAGAGTCAGGATGGGGACATAAAGGAAACGACCATTCAGTCGCTTAAGGGCGCAATGCGTGAGGGTGACTATGGTCTATTTGTCACGCTGTCCAATTATACGAAAAATGCGAGAAAGTACCTTGAAAACACGCCTATCATCCGAGGTATTAACGGAACAGAGCTGGTGGAGCTCGTGTTGAAGTATTATGGTCAGCTCAGTGAGAAGTATCAGAAAATGATCCCGTTAAAGATGGTTTACATACCTGTGACAAGGGAGCAAGAAGAATAAGGAGCCGATATGCATCCTCTGTCAAGTCAATTCGCAGAGTACTGCGAAAGCCACTTTAATCTCGAACATCAAGTGAATTACCATTACAAATCACTTCCGATATGTATTATCGATTGTGTATACTCACTCCGAGCAAAATATGAAGCAATAACTCTACCCATAGTGCAGCGTTATGCTGATGCATTTATGGCCGGAGACAAATACGCTGCTGGGGATACAATATCTGCGCTGATTGAACGAATAGATCATTGCGGGGGGCCTCATTTCTTTGCCGAAAGGGTCATAAAGAATCATCAGAAATTAGGACGCTCTCTGGTGCCTAAAGAGGATGCGGTATATCAATTGGCCCGGTATTTGAAATTACTACAAATTGAGACAATCGAAGATTTCCGTGAATTTGAGTCTCCTGAGCTGCTGGAGATCGTTATTCGTGCGGTTAAAGGTATATCAGATGCCGGAGTGAATTACCTGTTTATGCTTGCAGGCGATCCAAATAGGGTAAAGCCTGATGTTCACATTCATCATAGCATTGTCGACGCGTGTGGTATGGATGTCTCAAATGAAGAGTGCCAGATTCTATTCACAGAGGCAGTTGAATTACTAAAAGGTGCTCATCGGGGGTTGACTGTGGCAGGTCTTGATAATACGATCTGGCGTTTCTACTCGAAAGCAAGCTTTTAAATATCAAATTGAACGATTACCCTCTGTGAGAACGATACCCCTCAAATTGAACAATACCCCTCTGTGAGAACGATTTGTCCGGGAGAGGGGTGCCGGGAACGCCCGAAAAAGCAAAAATGCCGCTGCGGAAAACGCTCCGTAGCGGCTGCTTTTTTATGGCCGGACAGCGAAAAAGCCCTGAAATCAAGGGCTTTCGGGCAAAATGAAAAGGTAGGCAATTTCTATCAAAATTACCTACCTTTTGTGGCGGAGAGGATGGGATTCGAACCCATGTGCGATTTCTCGCAAACTGATTTCGAGTCAGCCCCGTTATGACCACTTCGATACCTCTCCATGTGCCGGTACGTAAACCCAGCTTAGATATTATAACAGTTTTTCCGCCGCATTGCAATCTCCTGTTTCAAAAAAAGTTGTGCGGGTTTTTGGCGGCGCGTCTTGTAAAAAATTGTGAACAACGGTTGACAAACGCCGCGCCTTGGCGTATAATCCTTTTAAACCTAGCGGAAAGGTTGGTATTGATATGAGAAACCAACATGCCGCCTTCCGATGTCGCAGCCGGAAGTGACGGACACACGATACGATACGCGAACAACAAGAACAGGAAAGGGAGGAACACATCATGGCAAAGATCTATACGTCTGCGGACCAGCTCATCGGCGGCACCCCGCTGCTGGAGCTCAAGCATATCGAGAAGAATGAAGGACTGGAGGCCCGTGTGCTGGGCAAGCTGGAGTATTTCAACCCCGCCGGCTCCGTCAAGGACCGCATCGCCAAGGCGATGATCGACGACGCCGAGGCCAAGGGCCTGCTCAAGCCCGATTCCGTCATCATCGAGCCCACCTCGGGCAATACCGGCATCGGCCTTGCGTCCGTGGCGGCCGCGCGCGGCTACCGCATCATCATCGTGATGCCCGAGACCATGAGCGTCGAGCGCCGCCAGCTGATGAAGGCCTACGGCGCGGAGCTGGTGCTCACCGAGGGCGCCAAGGGCATGAAGGGCGCCATCGCCAAGGCGGAGGAGCTCGCCAAGGAGATCCCCGGCGGCTTCATTCCCGGCCAGTTCGTCAACCCCGCCAACCCCGCCATCCACCGCTCCACCACCGGCCCGGAGATCTGGGAGGACACCGAGGGCAAGGTGGACATCTTCGTGGCAGGCGTGGGCACTGGCGGCACCGTCACGGGCGTCGGCGAGTACCTCAAGAGCCGCAATCCCGACATCAAGGTCGTGGCGGTCGAGCCTGCGGGCTCCCCCGTGCTGAGCAAGGGCACCCCGGGCGCGCACAAGATCCAGGGCATCGGCGCGGGCTTTGTGCCCGACGTGCTCAACACCAAGGTCTACGATGAGATCATCACCGTCACCAACGAGGACGCCTTTGCCACCGGCAAGAAGATCGGCAAGTCCGAAGGCGTGCTGGTGGGCATCTCCTCGGGCGCTGCGGTGTGGGCGGCCATCGAGCTGGCCAAGCGCCCGGAGAACAAGGGCAAGACCATCGTGGCGTTGCTGCCCGATACCGGCGACCGCTACCTCTCCACGCCCCTGTTTGCCGACTGATCCTCTTCCAACCAAAGCCGATTTATGGGGCTGCCGCTGCACGCGGCGGCCTCTTTTTCCATCAAAAAGACAAAAAGGAGCGATTTTGCTATGATCCCTACCCCCGAGGAGGCCTGGGCGCTGCTGTGTCAGTACAACCAGGGCGAATTCCATCAAAAGCATGCCCGCATCGTGGGCGACGTGCTGCGCTGGTATGCGCAGCAGCTGGGCTATGGCGAGGAAGCCGACTTCTGGGAGGCCGTGGGCATACTGCACGACCTGGACTTTGAGCAGTGGCCCGAGCAGCACTGCATCCGGGAGCAGGAGCTGCTGCGCGAGCACGGCGTGGACGAGCGCCTCATTCACGCCGTGGCCAGCCATGGCTACGCGCTGACCGTGGACGTCGAGCCGCAGCACGAGATGGAAAAGGTGCTCTACGCCGCCGACGAGCTGACCGGCCTCATCGGCGCGGTGGCGCTGATGCGCCCCTCCGGCAGCGTCAGCGACATGGAGGTCAAGTCCGTCAAAAAGAAGTACAAGGACAAAAAGTTTGCCGCCGGCTGCTCCCGCCCCGTGATCGAGCGCGGCGCGGCCATGCTGGGCTGGGAGCTGGACACCCTCATCGACCGCACCCTTCAGGCCATGCGCGCCAGCTCCGCGGTGGCCTGAGCGCCGCGCCCATAGAAAAATAGTGCGGCAGCACCGAAAAAATGAGACTTGCCATGGAACAAATGCGGATGTATACTTCAATGTAGGAAATTTCGCTCTGCGCCGCGCAAGGGGCGCTCTGTACCCCGAGGAGGAAACAATATGAACTTTGTATTTATCTCGCCGCATTTTCCGCACACCTACTGGTCCTTCTGCGACCGGCTGCGCCTGGGCGGCGTCAACGTGCTGGGCATCGGCGACGCGCCCTACGACAGCCTCGACGGCCGCCTCAAGGCCGCGCTGACCGAGTATTACCGCGTGGACAACATGGAAAGCTATGACCAGATGTTCCGCGCGGTGGCCTTCTTCTCCTTCAAGTACGGCAAGATCGACTGGCTGGAGTCCAACAACGAGTACTGGCTGGAGCAGGACGCCCGCCTGCGCACCGACTTCCACATCACCACCGGCGCAAACAGCGACGAGGTGGCCGCCTTCAAGAGCAAGTCCGGCATGAAGGCCTACTACGCCCGCGCAGGCGTGCCCACCGCCCGCTGCCACAACGTCACCACCTGGGACGCCGCCAAGGCCTTCATCGGGCAGGTGGGCTATCCCGTCATCGTCAAGCCCGACAACGGCGTGGGCGCCAACGCCACCTACAAGCTCAAGGATGACGGCGACCTGTCCCGCTTCTTCTCCAACCTGCCCTCCGTGCCTTACGTGATGGAGGAATTTGTGCAGGGCGACATCTTCTCCTATGACGCCATCACCGACTCGCGCTGCGAGCCGCTGTTTGAGTCCATGACCGCCTGGCCCCCTTCCATCATGGACATCGTCAACGAGAAAAAGGACCTGGCCTATTATACCGCGGCCGACGTTCCCGAGTCTCTGCGCGCACTGGGCCGCGCCACCGTCAAGTCCTTCGGCGCGCGCAGCCGCTTTGTGCACTTGGAGTTCTTCAAGCTGACGCAGGACAAGCCCGGCCTGGGCAATGCGGGCGACTTTGTGGGCCTTGAGGTCAACATGCGCCCCGCGGGCGGCTACACGCCGGATATGATGAACTACGCCCACAGCACCGACGTCTACCAGATCTGGGCGGACATGGTCACCGCCGACCGCCGCCTGCTGCCCGAGAGCCACGAGGACCACTTCTGCGTCTACGCCAGCCGCAGGGATTGCTACCGCTACGTCCACACCCACGGCGAGATCCTGGCGCGCTACGGCGGCAGCATCGTGATGTGCGAGCGCATGCCGGCCCTCTGGGTGGACGCGATGGGCAACCAGATGTACACCGCCCACGCCGCCGACCAGGCCGCAGCCGAGGAGTTCATCCGCTTCGTGCTGCAGCGCGCGTGACGTAAGGAGGGCACATGAACATCCGCTATTTTAAGGAGCCCAGCGCGAACCTGGGCCGCGATATGGAGTTCAAGGTGTTCGGCGACGGCGGCAAGCTCTGTCTGGGCTTCCCCCCGCAGAACGGCCGCTTCTACGACCTGGAGAACTTCTCCATGACCGAGTCGGTGCGCCCCTGGCTGGACAGCGGCAGGCTCATGCTGGTCTGCGCCGACGGCATCGACGGGGAAACCTGGTCGGCCTCCGGAGATCCGCGCGCCCGCATCGAGCTGCACGAGCGCTGGTTCCGCTACGTTACCGAGGAGCTGCTGCCCCGTGCCCGCCAGCTGGGCGATACCCACGGCAAGGCCATGACCACCGGCTGCAGCATGGGCGCCTTCCACGCGGCGAATTTCTTCTTCCGCCGCCCCGACCTGTTCGATACCGTGGTGGCGCTCAGCGGCGTGTATGACGCGGGCTTCTTCTTCCACGGCTACATGGACGATCTGGTCTATAACAACTCCCCGCTGCACTATCTGCGCAACCTGCCCGCCGACCACCCCTACCGGGGGCTGTACGCGAACAGCCGCATCATACTGTGCGTCGGCCAGGGCGCGTGGGAGGACGACATGCTGGACAACACCCGCCGCATGGACGAGCTGCTGTACCGGCAGAACATCCCCGCCTGGGTGGACTACTGGGGCTGGGACGTCAACCACGACTGGTGCTGGTGGCAGAAGCAGCTGCCCTACTTCATGGACAAGCTGGCGCTGTGACCCGCAAACGAAGGAGCGTGAACCATGAGCGCAAACTGCGGACACGACCATTGCGGCCGCTGCTGCGGCGGCAGCTGCACGGGCTGCGGCGCGCTGGAGCTGACGCAGGACGAGCTTTCCCTGCTGCGGCGCTTTGCACAGCTGCCCTTTCTGCCCATTGCGCAGCGTCTGGACGGCGCGGCGGTGTGCCTGGAGGAGGGGGAGGCCCGCGCCCGCGCGCTGGGCGCCGCCGCCGAGCTGCTGTCCAGCCGGGGACTCGCTGCGCTGGACTACGACCTGCCGCTGACAGGCTTTGACTACGCCCCCTACGGCGGGGCGCCGCGCCGGGGCAGCATGGCGCTGACGGCCCGTGGCCTCGCCGTGCTGGAAATGATGGAAATACAGGGAATCGAGGGAGAATGACCGCATGCTGAACCAGTTTTCAAGGACCCAGCTGCTGCTAGGGGAGGAGGGGATGGAGCGCCTGTTTTCCGCGCGCGTTGCGGTGTTCGGCATCGGCGGCGTGGGCGGCTACACCGTCGAGGCGCTGGCGCGCAGCGGCGTGGGCGCGCTGGACCTCATCGATGACGACAGGGTCTGCCTGACCAACCTCAACCGCCAGATCTTCGCCACCCGCAGCACCGTGGGCCAGTACAAGGTGGACGTGGCCGAGCAGCGCATCCACGACATCAACCCCGACGCCGTGGTGCGCACCTACAAGACCTTCTATTCGCCCGACACCGCCGCGCAGTTCGACTTTACGCAGTACGACTACGTGGTGGATGCCATCGACACCGTCACGGGAAAGCTGGCGCTCGTCGAGCAGGCGCGCGACGCCGGCACGCCCATCATCAGCTGCATGGGCGCGGGCAACAAGCTGGACGCCACCGCCTTTGAGGTGGCCGACATCCAGCAGACCTCGGTCTGCCCCCTCGCCCGCGTGATGCGCCGGGAGCTCAAGCGCCGCGGCATCGAGCACCTGAAGGTGGTCTACTCCCGCGAGCCCGCGCTGACGCCCCAGCCTGACGCGGCGGAACCCGAGGAGCCGATCCAGGGCTCGCGCCGCCAGACCCCGGGCAGCATCGCGTTCGTTCCCGCCGCCGCCGGGCTGATCCTGGCCGGCGAGGTCATTCGCGACCTTGCGGGGATCTGATTACAGTAGTAAAATGGAAAAAACGGTGTACATCCTTTGGCTTCCCCTTGAGGGGAAGCTGGAGGGGCGAAGCCCTGGAGCATGAGCGTTTCTCCATGGACAGTCCAGTGGACTGTTCATGGAGAATAAGCCATGCGGAACACCGGAACAGCCGGAACGGCTGGTTCGGTGCGGAGTAAGCTGTCGCCCGCAGGCGACTGATGAGGTGTCCGTCAACCCTTGCCCCAACCCCAGACGCACTGAATCACCCCTTATCCGTCTTTCACCTCTATTGCACCGAAAGCCACTTCTCCTCAAAGAGGAAGTCTTGAGAATATATCTCGATAAACTAAGAGCGCCGTTTCCGATGGCTTTGTGTCGGAAAGGCGCTCTTTTATGCTGTTGTTCAGAGCATGCTGTTGGCGATGAGCACGTCGCGGGCGAGCTGCTGCATTTCGGGGGAGACGCCCAGATCGGGCCAGTTGCCGTAGTCCATCGCGATGAGGCTGCCGCCCGCCCGTCGGAAGGCCTCCGCCATCTCCAGCGCCCCGCGCTCGATGACGGCGGGGTCGTTTGTTGGCATGATCTTCTGGATGTCCACGGGCGAGTAGATGGTCACGCGGTCGCCAAAGTTTTCTGCCAGCACGCGGCTGCCCGACAGCTCGGGCTGGTCGAATTGCAGCACGTCCACGCCTGCGTCGATCAGGTCGCCGATGATATCATAGACCAGGCCGCAGGAGTGCACGAAGTAATACATGCCTGCATCGTGGATGGCATCGGCCAGCTTCTTGTGAAATGGCTTGAGCAGCTCGCGGAAGCACTTGGGGCTGAAGAAAAGCGCGTGCTGCATGCCCATGTCGTCGTAAATGATGACGCCGTTGACGCCGTGCTTTGCCGCGCTGCGCACCGCCTGGATGTCCAGCTCCACCACCTTGTCCAGGAAGCGCTCCACGTTCTCCGGCTCCAGCAGCAGATCCATCAGCGCGTTCTCCATGTGCCGCGTGTCGCGCAGCGGGGAGAAGATGGCAAGCGGCAGATATGCCAGCGCGAATTTGTCGCTGTGCTTGAGGTCCAGCGCCGCCAGCTCCTGCTCAAACGTCGGATCCAGCGTGGGGAATTCCAGCTCATCCAGCGCCTCCCAGCCGTCCTGCAGCGCGCCGCGGATGCACTCGCCCTTGGTCTTGCCGTCAAACCGGCCGTAGACGTCGCCGAACGCCGTCATGCGCACCTCGCCGCTGAAGTTTGGTACCAGCCGCGTCACGGCCTCGTCCCGCCCCCACTGGCCGTAGCGGTCGTACTTCGGGTTGACGAGCCTGCCCGCCGCGCAGTGTATGAAATCGCACGGATTGTCCCCGATGAAGTCGAATCCGAAGCGCGGCGGCGCGTCGTGCTTGATGATGCGCGTGATGATCTCTCTGCCGGTCATCTCTTTCATGACAGAATCCTCCCGTGGCGTGTGCTGTTGAGCTGTTGTTTCGTGCTCAAAGTATACACCCCGCCCGGATGAAAAGTCAATACAGACATGACCTGCGCCGCGCCGACATCTCCGCAGAGTACTGAGAGATTTCTCGCTGCGCTCGAAATTCCCCGCCGCAGCTTTCCGTGTTCAAAGCACCTTCACCATGACAAGGCAGGGATTGTCCTCGTCCCACATCTCCGTCAGCGTCAGCAGCTCCTCAAAGCCCATGCGCCGGTAGAACCGCCGCGTGCGCGCATAGGGCGCATAGTCCGCCGCATCGCTGAGCGTCTTGACCACCGCGTACCGGCAGCCCTCCGCGCGGAAATACTGCTCCGCCGCAAGGTACAGCGCCGTGCCAATCCCTCGGCCTTGAACTTCCGGGAGCACGCCGCACACCACGACCTCTCCGGTGTGCCCGTAATGAATCCCGGCCGCCAGAATCCCCGCGCAGACCCCGTCTGTCTCCGCCGCCCAGCACGCAAGCTCCGCGGCCTGCCGCGCATAGCCCGCCACCGCCGCCGCGTCGCCGAACCACGCGGGCAGCCGCGTCAGCACCGATCGCACACAGGCCGACTTTTCCGCCGGGTCATCCAGGCGCCGGACGGCAAAGCTCATCTCCATGTCCCTGTATCCCTTTTTGCACTCAAATCATCCGCTTCTCCATCTGGAACTGCGCGTCCTCCGGGCTGTGCGGGTCGCTGACGCGCACCACGTGGAAGCCGCAGGTGTTGACGTAGAAGCAGTGGTTGCGGTAGGACAGCGCGGGCGTCTCGGTGTGCCAGACCTTTACCTCCGGGTGCAGCGCCTCGGCCTGCCGCCACGCCGCCGCGCCCAACCCCTTGCCGTGCTGCACGCTGTCGATGAACAGGCAGCCCAGGAAGCCCTCCTGTTTTTCCGGGTCGAAGAACAATATAATCCCGCCCACCAGCTCACCGCCGTGGTACAGCGCGTAGGCCTCGCTTTTCGCCTCGATGCCCCACTGGCGCAGGAAGGAGCCGTCGTCGTACCCGGGCGGGCCGTCATGCGCCACACCGCGGTAGCGCTGCGCGTCGTCGTCGAACGCGCGCACCATGATGGGCGTCAGCAGTGGGATGTGCTCCTCCTTCATGGGGATGAACTGCAATGCGGTGTTCTCCATCATTTTCCCTCCCTTTTGCATACGGGCAGCAGCAGATCGAGCTGCTGCCGTTCCTCATCGGGCCAGTTCAGCACAAAGTTCAGGTGCTCTTCCAGCAGCCCGCCCATGAAGGCCTCACAGTCCGGCGTATAGTCCGGCCGGTAGTCCTCGCTGGTCTCCGCCCAGCGGATCAGCTCCTGCCATTCGTGAAAGTCGCCCATTCGGATGGTGTGCGCCGCGTACAGCCCGCCGTTCATGCGCTTTTTCTGAAACGGCTTGGGTACGGGCAGATCGTCGGGGATGGTCACCTGGTACTCGTAGCCGTACACCGGCCGCGCCTGCGTAGGGCAGGGGTTGTTGAAGCCGAACACCCGCGCGTCGGGCTTGCGCGCGGCAAGTCCGCTCTGCTCAATGAAGCCGCGGAGCATCTGCTGCGCGTGCAGCTCGCAGTCCTCGCCGACGTACTGCGCCGCAGCCACCGACATGGACGGCAGCGTCAGGATGCGCACATCGGTCAGCCTCGGGGAAGGGGTTTTTGTCACAGGTCTCTCCTCCTTCTGCTCCGGAGGCAGCGCCGGCAGGGCCGCGTCGGCCGGCAGGTCGTCCCAGCGGACGGCGCCCGCGCGCACCATGCGCTCCAGCCGCTCCAGCAGCTCCAGCGCCCGCCGCTGCGCGCCGATCTCGCCCGAAAGCTCCGCCATGCGCGCCTGCAGCACCTGCAGGGCGCTCTGCGCGTCGGCGCAGTCCAGCAGCACGCCGATGCTCTTGAGCGGGATGCGCATCCTGCGCAGGAACACGATGCGCTGCAGCCGCAGCAGCGTGTCCTCGTCGTAGACGCGGTAGGCGTACCCCGACTCGCGGCGGCTGCGGATGAGCCCCACTTCTTCGTAGTAGCGCAGCGTGCGCGTGGATACCTGAAGCTGGCGCGAAACCTGGCTGATGCTCCTGTTCACGGCACTTCCTCCTTATTGCACACACAGTATACCGGTTTACGCCGCGTCAAAGTCAACCCCCGTCGGGTGTATTTTCACCTTACAGATCCCCGATCTTCATCTTTTTTCTTCTCGTGCCACATCCTTCCCACTCGTGCTGACCAGATGCCGGATGAGCAGCACCAGCCCCACGATCACCGCAGCACCCGCTGCCAGCGCCACCAGCAGCACAAAAATCACCAGAATCAGTTTGCCCATGCCCATAAATCATTCTCCTTTCCGTGGATGCGGCGGTACTCTGTGATGAGCAGCTTCGCCGTGTCGTAGTCGATGCGGTCCCCCAGCGCCAGCCGCTTGACCAGCGCCACATACGGCTCCTCTGCCGAGGCGTCGTTCGCCCGGATCTTGGCGATGAGCCTGTCCAGCCGCAGGCGCACCGTGGGGTAGCTCACGCCGTACAGCGCGGCGGCCTCCTTGAGCGAGCCCGATGTCAGCAGAAAGTTCTTGATGAAGGAGACGTCTTCCTCGTCCAGCCCGGCCAGCCAGTCAGGCAGCGTTTCCGACGTCATAGGCCACAGCTCCTTTAATAAAATTTAGTATAGCATTTAATAAAATTAAAGTCAAAGGCGTTTCCAGCGCCGCCGCAATTTGCCGTGTATGAACGCGCTGCGCCGCAAAAATACTATCAGCGAAAAGTGAGGTGAAACTTGTGGCGCAGTATGTGGTGGAAAAAAGCCCGCCGCTTGCGGGAGAGACGGCGGTGCAGCGCTCGAAGAACGCCGTGCTGCCCATGATGGCCTGCTGCCTGATGACCAGGGACTGCATCGGCCTGTCCGGCGTGCCTCGGCTGACCGACGTGGACTGCATGGCCTCGCTGCTGGGCGACCTGGGCGCGCAGGTGACGCGCTCGCGCGGCGAAATGACGCTTTGTGGGGCCGATGTTTCCGACTACCGCACCGGGCGGCGCTGGGTGGAGCGCATGCGCGCCTCCGTACTGGTGATGGGCCCGCTGCTGGCGCGCCTGGGGCGTGCGCGCATTCAGTTCCCCGGCGGCTGCGCCATCGGCTCGCGCCCCATTGATCTGCATCTGAAGGGGTTTGCCGCGCTGGGCGCGCACATCTCGCTGGACGGCGGTTGCATCGAGGCGCAGGCGCAGCGCCTGCACGGCGCGCACATCTACCTCGACTTCCCCTCCGTGGGCGCGACGGAGAACCTGATGATGGCCGCCGCCCTCGCCCAGGGCACCACCGTGCTGGAAAACGCCGCTAAGGAGCCGGAGATTGCCGACCTCGCCGCGCTGCTCGTCAAAATGGGCGCACGCATCCACGGCGCGGGCAGCAGCACCGTGACCATCGAGGGCGTGCCCGCGCTGCACGGCGCGCAGCACTGCCCCATGCCCGACCGCATCGAGGCGGGCACGCTGCTGCTGTGCGCCGCGGCAACCGGCGGCGACGTGCTCCTGCGCGGCGCGCAGGAGCGCACACTGTCCGCCGTCATCGCCAAGCTGCGCGAGTGCGGGGCGCAGGTGACGTGCGACGCAGCCGGCCTGCGCGTGCGCGGGGGCGACCTGACCGGCGTGGACGTCGAGACGCTGGTCTACCCCGGCTTCCCAACCGACCTGCAGGCCCCCATGATGGCGCTGCTCTGCCGCGCGCAGGGAACCTCGATCCTCACCGAGCACATTTTTGAGAATCGCTTTATGCAGGTGCCCCAGCTGCGGCGCATGGGCGCGTCCATCACCGTGCGGGGGCGCAGCGCCATCGTGCGCGGGGTGCACGAGCTGCATGGCGCGCACGTCGCCGCCACGGATCTGCGCGCGGGCGCGGCGCTCGTGCTCGCCGGCCTCACCGCCGAGGGGCGCACCATCGTCACCGACGTCGCGCACATTGAGCGCGGCTACGTCGACCTGGCCGGATCCCTCGCCGCCCTCGGCGCAAAAGTCCGCCGCATGGAATAGCCCGCTCCATCCATTGCATTTTTCCCAAATGAAATTCGTTGCTGACTATGGGACTGGGGGCGCCGCACGGGTATGCTGCGGGGAGCCGGGTGCGGTGTGTGCGGCGCGGAGTGATGTTTGCGGAAAGGGGAACCGGTACGGGATGCGTGGGGAGCGCGTGCTGCGGGTGGATCGCTGGGCTTGAGCTGTCCCCGCAGCTGACCGGTGAGGTGTCCGCGCAGCACCATCCTCACGGTTTTGCTGCGCGGGCACTTCTCAAAGAACAGTCTCCCGTGAATCGCAGTCTCTCCGCCGCGCGGCATACCCCGCGCCCATGCAGCATACATTGATCCTGTCCAGCGGATTTCTGTTATGGGGAAGTGATGTCGTGCGCCGTCTATGTCTGCTGCTGTGCGCGCTGGCCTGCGCGTTTGGCCTGCTGCTGTGGCGGGCAGGCGATGATGTGCCCGTGAGCGCGCCCACCGCATCGCCCACTTCCGCGCCAACGTCCGCTCTTTCGCCTGAGCGCGTCCGCGTTTGCATCGTTCCCTCCCGAAGCGCAGCGGCCACCGCCGCGCCCACCCCAGAACCCCCGCCCATCTGGCTGAACGTCTGGAACGAGGGGCGCGTTGAGCGCGTCGAGCTGGAGGACTACCTCGTCCACGTCGTCGCCGGGGAGATGCCCGCGTCCTACGAGCCCGAGGCCCTGCGCGCCCAGGCCGTGGCGGCGCGCTCCTACATCGCCTGGAAGCTCCCGGCCTACGGCGGCAGCGGCTGCTCGCGCGGCGGCGACGTCTGCACCGACTCCGAGCACTGCATGGCCTATCAGAGCGAAGAAGCCCTGCGCGCCCGCTGGGGCGACCGCTTCGACGAATACTATGAAAAGATCCGCGCCGCCGTGCAGGATACCGCCGGCCAGGTGATGGTGTGGAACGGCGAGCCCATCCAGGCGCTGTTCCACTCGTCCAGCGGCGGCAGGACCGAGGACGCGCAGGCGGTGTGGGGCACGGCCTTCCCCTACCTGACCTCCGTCGAGAGCGAGGGCGAGGAAAATGAGCAGCGCACCGTCCGCCTGACCGCAAAAGACCTCGCCGCCAAGCTCAACGCCGCCTTTGACGGCGCGGGTCTGACCGCAGATACCGTCCGCACGCAGTTCCTCGTGCGCAGCCGCACCCAGAGCGGCCGGGCCGACACCGTCAAGGTGGGCAAGGTCACCGCTACGGGCAAGGCGGTGCGCGCCGCGCTGGACCTCAGCTCCGCCAACTTCACCATCGACTGGCAGGGCGGCGAGGCCGTGATCACCACCGTGGGCTACGGCCACGGCGTGGGCATGAGCCAGGTGGGCGCCAACGCCATGGCGCAGCAGGGCAGCACCTACCGCGACATCCTGACGCACTACTACACCGGCGCGACCCTCGCCGACCTGTCCGGCCTCAGCGCATAACTCGCCCGTCTTTGGGGCATCCTTCCCTTGACAAGGGGGAGGTGCAGCAAAATGCTATCCAAATTCCGCGCGTTCTGGAGCCGCTTCGGCTATGCCTGCGTGCTGTCGGCCTGCGTGCTGCTGGTGGCGCTCACCGCGTTTTTTACGCGCCGTCCGCAGCCTGAGCCCGTCGCGCCCGAGGTCACGCGCTATGCACAGGCCACGCCGTCGCCCCGCGCCGCGTCCGCCGCCGTGACGCCCGCGCCCACCGCCGCCCCGCCGCGCTTTGCGCTGCCCTGCGACGGCAAGCCCGGCATGCTCTTTGCGCAGGAGACGCTGGTGTACAGCCGCACGCTGGGCGAGTACACCGCGCACAGCGGCGCGGACTTTTTGGGCAAGGAGGGCGACGCCGTGCGCGCCATCGCCGACGGCGTGGTCACGGCCGTCACGGAGGATCCGCTGCTGGGCCACTGCATCGAGATCACCCACCGCGACGGCTACATTTCTACCTACGCCTCGCTGGCCACCGCAGGGCTTGTGCAGCCCGACGAGTCCGTCTCGTGCGGGCAGATCATCGGCACCATGGGCGCGTCCGCCGCCGCCGAGTGCGCCGAGGGCCCGCACCTGCACCTGGAGCTGCGCCGCCTGCGCAAGCTGCTCGATCCCATGGATTATCTGACGGACGCGCTGGATTGACGGTTTCATCCGGCGGCATTTGGGGTATTCTGAAGACAGCGTGCAGGAATTCGGCCCTGGACGTAGAATACTACTTAATCCCGGTGCGCATGCGCGGGAAAAAAGCAGGTACAGGAGGAAAAAACTATGGCAAAGTACGTTTGCGACGTCTGCGGCTACGAGTACGATGGCGATATCCCCTTTGAGCAGCTGCCCGATGATTACGTCTGCCCGCTGTGCGGCGTGGGCAAGGACCAGTTCTCCAAGCAGGATTGATCTCCCCTTCAACAGACGCAAAAGACCCGTTCCGTGCCGCGCATGGAGCGGGTTTTCTGTATTTTTCAGGCAATCCTGCGTGGTTTTTGGACGCAATGCGTTGTCTGCATGCTTCCTCTGTCCTATAATAATATTGCTTGAAACATGGAGGAGGAATGAAACATGTGGAGCAGAGCAGAGCTCAAGCAGAACGCCAAAAACGTGCTGCGCAACAACTATTGGATGGCCTTTCTTGTCTCGCTGGTCGCGGGCATACTCACCGGCTCCGGCGGCAGCTCCGGCGGCGCGGGCAGCAGTGCGGGCAATCTGGTGAATCAGGCCGCGCACAACGACCCGGAGACCGCCAAGGCGATGATCTTCGTCGTGCTGGTGATGATCCTGGTCTTTGTGCTGTGCATGGGGATCGGCCTTGCGTTCACCTTCTTCGTCTCCGGCCCCATTCAGATCGGCAAGAGCCGCTATTATCTCGAGAGCCGCGAGACCACGTCCTCGTTCGGCAAGCTGTTTTACGGCTTTTCGCACAATTATCTCTCTGGCGCGGCCGCCATGTTCCTGACCGACCTGTTCATCGGGCTGTGGTCGCTGCTGTTCATCATCCCCGGCGTCATCAAGGGCCTCGCTTGGTCGCAGGTGCCCTACCTGCTGGCCGAAAACCCCGGCATGAGCGGCAAGCGCGCCCGCGAGCTGTCCGAGCGCATGACCGATGGCCACAAGGGAGACATCTTCGTGCTGCAGCTCTCCTTCATCGGCTGGCTGCTGCTGGGCTGCCTTGCCTGCGGCGTGGGCACGCTGTTCGTCACGCCCTACATCGAGGCCACCAGCGCCGAGCTGTACGCCGTGCTGCGCGGAAACGCGCTTTCAAACGGCTGGGCGACTCCCGAAGAGCTGCCCGGCATGGCCGCCTGACGCGCATGAAAAAAGCTCTCTCCGTGTGGAGGGAGCTTTTTTCTGCCGTTCTTACTTCTGGACGTAAGCGGAGCCGTCAGCGGGGCCGAGCTTGCCGGTGCCGATCAGGATCCAGTCGATGATGGTCCAGATGCCGCAGCCGCCGCAGGTGATGAGCTTGAGGATGCCCAGGCCAACATAGCCCAGGTAGAAGCGGTCAACGCCAAAGGAACCCAGGAAGATGGAGAGAATCAACGCAGTCGTCTTGTCCTTCATGGTGTATGATCCATCCTTTCAAAAACGTGGGCAAGCAGTGTCGCTTGTTGGGAAAATTATATCATAAAGTGTTTACCCTGTAAAGTGTGCAAGGTTACAAAAAATGCGGAAAACGGCGAAATCCCGCCCTCCGGCGCGATTCTTGACAAAGCCCCCGCACCGCGGTACAATACCATTGAGAAATCGATTACATACCCACAGACACAAGGAGGATGACAGATATGGCAACCACTGCGCTTCCCGTCATCGAGATCGCAAAGAACACCTGGGAGATCGACGAATTCGACTGCGGCTCCATCTTCGTGCTGGAGGGCGAGGAGAAGGCCATGGTCATTGATACCGGCACCGGCATCGGCGACCTGCGCGCCGTCATCGCGGGCATCACGAAAAAGCCCATCGTGCTGTTCATCACCCACGCCCACGGCGACCACATCGGCGGCCTGGGCTGGTTCGACGAGTATTACATGAACGAGGCCGACGTGGGCAAGTACGCCATGGACGGCGTGGAGTTCCGCAAGCACTACGCCAAGATGATTTCCGACCGCTCCGGCAAGACCTATCCCTACGACATGGACGCCGACATCCGGCCCTGGCCCGCCGACGCCAATCCCGTGCGCCACGACCTGGTGGACGGCCAGACCTTTGACCTGGGCGGCAGAGTCGTCACCGCAATGCGCGCCCCCGGCCACACCCCCGGCTCCATGGTGCTGCTCGACCCCGCCACCCGCATCCTCTTCGCGGGCGACGCCTGCAACTGCAACACCCTCTACGGCACCGTCCCCGGCGACCCCACCTTCGTCTCCGTGGAGACCGCGGGCCAGGCGCTCAAGGACATCTACGCCCTCAAGGGCAAGGTGTGGGACAAGTGCTACAACGGCCACCACGACTTCCGCGACTTCGGCGCGCCGCTCGATGAAGAGGTCATGCCCAACCTCATCGCCATCTGCGACGAGCTGGTCTCCGGCAACTACGAGGCCAGGACCGTTCCCGGCATGTTCCCCGGCTCCCCCGACCGCACGGTCGTGACCAAGGGCACCGTCATGGTCACCTTCCGCGCCGAGGGCATCCACGAGCCCAAATAACCCGGTTCAATGCAAAGACCGCCGCAGACATCCCCCGCGGCGGCCTTTTTTGCGCGGTTTTGCCGCAGAAAAGGAGGTTTCCCATGAGCCTGACCATCCACCTGTACTACACCGGCCGGGAGGGCAGCGCCCGCGCCTTTGCCCGCGAGATGACGGAAAGCGGCCTCGTCGAGCACATCCGCGCCGAGGAGGGCAACGAGGGCTACGCCTACTTTCTCCCCCTGGACGACCCCGAGACCGTGCTGCTCATCGACCGCTGGCGCGATCAGGCCGCGCTCGACGCGCACCATCGCTCGCCCATGATGGCGCGCATCGCCGCGCTGCGCGAAAAATACCACCTGCGCCTGCGCGTGGAGCGCTACCGCGACGAGTGAGCGCATTTTGCGCCCCTTCCGCGCCAAATGGGGATGGGCAGCGCGCCACGCGTGTGGTATAATAGCGCCAGAACCCACCGGAGGTAAACAATATGAAATACGATTTCTACCTTTACGGCATGATCCTGCGCACCAACAGCTTCCTGCTGGACGGCGACTATCCGCAGCCCGACACCTATGCCGAGATCGCGCAGCGCTACACGCTGCCCGGCGGCGAGACGGGCACCGCCGCCACCGTGCTGCTGTCGCTGGGCCGCTCCGTCAAGATGGACGGCACCTGCATGGGCCGCAGCACCCTGCCCTTCATCCGCGACTTCTACGCCGGCAAGAAGTGCGACCTTAACAGCCTCACGCTGGACGAGAGCTTCGACGGCCTTGAGGACAACGTGCTCATCGCGGGCGGCGCGCGCACCGTGCTGGGCCGCTTCCGCGCCTTCTACGGCGACCCCGTCCACCGCTGGAGCTCCCCGCGCCGCGAGGACGTCGAGGGCTGCACCATCGCCGCCATCGACCCCTTCTTCGGCGCTGCGACCGAGCTTGCCGCGCAGTACTGCCGCGAGCTGCACAAGCCCTACGTCACCATCGACTGCCCCTACGACAGCGACCTGCACCGCTTCAGCGCCGTCAACGTCGTAAGCGACGAGTTCTACCGCGAAAACTATTCGCAGGACGAGCGCGACGGGGTGCTGCGCCGCTACATGGACGCCTCCGACGGCCTGACCATCTTCACCCTCGGCTCCCGCGACATTCGCTTCGGCCGCAAGGGTGGGGAAATTCATTCTTTCAAGCCCTATTCCGTGCCCGTGGTCTCCACGCTCGGCGCGGGCGATACCTTCAAGGCGGGCTGCGCCTACGCGCTGTGGGCGGGCATGGACGACCTGTCCACCGTGCGCTTTGCCGCCGCCTGCGCGGGCGTCGCCTGCACGCGCTTCCCGCTGCCCTTAAATCCCCCGCAGCTGGCCGAGGTGCTCACGCTGATGGCCACCCGCTGACCCCATTTTCGACGAAAGGAAGAACCGTTTATGCAGAAACGCATCGAGGAGTTCAAGGCCTATCTCCACAAAATGCACGCCTACGAGCACGCGATGGGCGTGATGAACTACGACTTTGAGACCGCCATGCCCAAGGGCGCGGCGGAGGACTACGCCAAGACCATGGGCATACTGGGCGAGGAATACTACCGCCTGCAGACCGCCCCCGAATTCAAGAGCATGATCAAGGAGCTGGCTGAACGCAAGGACGAGCTGGACCTGATCACCCGCCGCGAGGTGGAGGTGCTCGCCGAGGACATCGCCCGCACCGACTGCATCCCCCTGCAGGAGTACGTGGACTATCAGATGGAGCAGTCCCTCGCCTCCAGCGTCTGGCACGAGGCCAAGGTCAACAACGACTACGCCGCCTTCAAGCCCCACCTTGCCAAGCTCATCGACTACAACCGCCGCTTTGCGCTCTACTACGCCCCCGACAAGGACCCCTACGACACCATGCTGGACATGTACGAAAAGGGCATGACCCAGTCCACGCTCGACGACTACTTTGCCCGCCTGCGCCGCGACCTGCTGCCGCTGGTGGAAAAGACCGCCGCGCTGCGCGACACCATCGACGACGGCTTCCTGTTCAAAAACTATCCCCTCGAGGGCCAGCGCGCGCTGTCCGACGCCATCATGCAGGTGATGCGCATCGACCGCAGGCACTGCTCCATCGGCGAGGTCGAGCACCCCTTCACCACCGAGTTCAACAAGCACGACGTGCGCATCACCACCCACTACTACGAGGACGCCGTCGCCAGCTCCTTCTACTCCGTGGTGCACGAGGGCGGCCACGCGCTCTATGAGCTGCACACCGGCGACGAGCTCATCGGCTCGCCGCTCGCCTCCGGCACCTCCATGGGCGTGCACGAGTCCCAGAGCCGCCTGTTTGAGAACATCATCGGCCGCAGCCAGGGCTTTACCGCGCACATCTTCCCCACCATGCAGAGGCTCTTCCCCGAGCAGCTGCACGGCGTCACCGCGCAGGACTTCTACCGCGCCGTCAACAAGAGCGTGCCCTCGCTCGTGCGCACCGAAGCCGACGAATTGACGTACTCCTTCCACATCATGATCCGCTATGAGCTGGAAAAGCGCCTCATCGCGGGCACGCTGTCCGTCGACGAGCTGCCCGAGGCGTGGAACGCGCTCTACAAGGAGTACCTGGGCGTGGACGTGCCCGACGACACCCACGGCGTGCTGCAGGACAGCCACTGGTCGGGCGGCAGCTTCGGCTACTTCCCCTCCTACTCCATCGGCTCGGCCTACGGCGCGCAGTTCGTGCACGCGATGAAGAAGGATCTGGACGTAGACGCCCTCGTCGCGGCGGGCGAGCTTGCGCCCATCATCGACTGGCTGACGGACAAGATCTACCGCTTCGGCCGCATCAAGACCCCCGACCAGCTGCTGCTGGACACCTGCGGCGAGTCCTTCGACCCGCAGTATTACGTCGATTACCTCACCGATAAGTTCACCGCCATCTATGGCCTGTAAGGAAGACTAGCAGCATGAAAACCTTTGACATCCGGGATTTTGGCGCGGTTGCGGGTACTAAGTGCACCGAGGCCATCCAGCGCGCCATCGACGCGGCCTGCGAGGCGGGCGGCGAGACCGTGGTCATCCCCCGCGGCGAGTACGTCACCGGCACGATCAATCTGCGCACTGCTTCGCTCTGCCTGGAAAAGGGCGCGATCCTGCGCGGCTCGCCCGACTACGCCGACTATCGCTTCGTCGGCTATGACCACAGCGAGATGGGCCGCGTCCACTCGCTGATCTACGCCATGGACAGCGACGACGTGCACATCTATGGCGAAGGCACCATCGACATGAGCGGCCACTGCTTCTACGACATGTCCAAGCGCATCGTCCCGCCCTACGCGCAGGTGGAGCTGACGCCCGAGCAGTACGCCGAGTGCACCGCCAGCTACGAGCATCGCCCCAACCAGCCGCTGTTCTTCCTGCGCTGCAACCACATCCGCGTCGAGGGCATCCGCATCGTGGATTCCCCCTGCTGGACGCTGACGTTTGTGGAGTGCGAGGACGTCCGCGTGCTGGATCTGACCATCGACAACGACCTGCGCATCCCCAACAACGACGGCATGCACTTCTGCTCCTGCAAGGGCGTGGTCATTCGCGGCTGCAACGTCTCCGCCGGCGACGACTGCATCGCGCTGACCTGCATCACCGACTGGAACAAGCCCTGCCAGGACTTCGTGATCTCCGACTGCGTGCTGCGCTCCTGCTCCAAGGCCATCGTCATCGGCTACATGCACTCCATCGTGCGCAACGTCACCGTCACCAACTGCGTGGTGCGGGAGAGCAACCGCGCCTTCTGCGTCATGTCCAGCACGGGCGGCCTTGTGGAGAACGTCGCCGTCTCCAATATGGTCCTTGACACCCGCGTCCGCGCCGGAAACTGGTGGGGCAACGGCGAACCCGTCTGCGTGATGGGCACCTATCACGAAATGAGCCACTACCGCGATGCCGCCCCGCAGCGCGAAAAGCACGCGTGCGTGCGCAACATACTGTTCCAGAACCTGTGCTGCACGGGCGAGAACGCCATCGCCGTGGTGGGTCAGGACGACAGCGTGGAAAACGTGCGCTTCGACCACCTGACCATGCAGCTCAAGGACAGCGGCAACCTGTGCATCAAGGGCCGCGTGATCGACATCAGCCCCGCGGAAAACGACGCCTTCCTGCCCGACGAGCCCACCTGGCTCTACCTGCGCGGCGTAAAGACGTCACCGTGACCAACGCCTACGTCGCGCCCTTCCACGGAGAACAGCCCGTGGCCTATGTGGAAAACTGCCGGAACGTGTGCTGCTGATACAAAATAAGCATGAAAATTGAGGGGTTCGCCCCTCTTTTTTCATGCCGACTTCAGAGTACTGAGAGATTTCTCGCTTCGCTCGAAATTTACTTGCGGAGAGCGTCCTGCGACATCCAAACAGGAACTGGGCCCCGAAACAACTGCAAAAAATGGGGGCTTCGATCCCCCAACTGACTGTCAGACGAGCCGATCGGAGCGGCGGGTTCGGCGCGGAGCGGGAAGGTGTCTGCCATGCACCGGCCCTGTCTCGGATGCGCTGAATTATTCCTTATCCGGTTCTGTCAACGCCTGTTTTTAGCAGTCTGGAGATGATTTCGGACGGCTGTTTCACTCGTTTTCGACAGGGGAAATGCGCCCGGAATACCACCCAACAACGCCGTTTTTCTTGACGTACCAGCCCAGCGGCAGGCGCTGCGGGCGCAGCAAAGACAGCGTATCGCCCGGGGAAACGGGCAGGATATGCGTGGAAAAATCCAGGAAACGGGCGGGCGTTGTGCGCTCGTGCAGGAAGCATTCGGGGATGGTGAGCAGACGGTCGGTGGTGCAGTGGCGCACCCGGAACAGGCCGTTTTCCTCCGATAAAATGTCGCATTCCCGGTCGATCCAGCGCAGATAAAAGGGGTCGCTGCCCGCCTGCTGCGCGTCCAGCGCGACGCATTTCGGGAAGGGATCCACCGCTGTAAAGGACGCCTCTTGGCTGTACGCGTCTGGGAGAATCAGTGCGTTGAGCTGCCCTTCCTCCTTGACGGCATTGCCCCCGTCGATGGAAAAAACGTTGCGTTTGCGGTCGAAAATGGGGTTGAAGCAGGCGGTTTTGTCGCTGTAAAGCGCCACCGGCCAGTGCCCCACGACCACGGTTTTGCGGAAATGTACGTCCCGCGAGGCGAACGCATCGGCCTTGATGCAGTCGGAAAACGCGCAGTTTTGCAGCGCGTCCATGTCCTCCGTGGGCAGCGCAGCGTGCACAAAGATGTGGTTCGGCGCGTCGATCACGGCCGAAAGCGAGCGCAAAAACGCCAGTTCCGGCGCAAAATGTGTGTTGATGGCGCGCATATAGGGCAGCATGTCCGCGCTTTCATCGAATTTCATGTCCAGTTCGCGCAGCATGTCCAGGTACAGACTGTTGCCCCAAGTGTCGCGACGAAAGGTCACAAAGTTGGCAAAGCGCGCCTGCGTCTCGGGCGAATCGTCGGCCACGAGGCGTAGATTGGTGGCGTCCACGTTGCCGATCACGGCATGCACTTCGATGGTTTTGCGCAATTCCATCACAAAACGCAGCGTTTCCAGGCTTTTTTCGCCCTTTTCGGTGAGATCGCCCACGAGGAGGAGCAGGTCGTCGGGCTTCAGTTCGACCTTGTGCAGCAGCGCCTTGAGCAGGGATAGGCTGCCGTGCACATCGCTGATGGCGACGATGCGGCGGTCGGGCTGCGGGTCGATGCGTTCTATGGCGACGCTCATGGGAACCTCCTTATTGGTCGGCAGAGCACTGAGAGATTTCTCGCTTCGCTCGAAATTAACTGCGGGAATGCTCACGTATGCGGGAAAAGCGATGGTACAGCAGCGCCGCAGCGCCTATGAGCAGCATCACCAGCCAGAGCAGGTTATGGCAGCGCAGAAATGCGGAAAAGCCCACATAGGTGACCGCGAAATAAGGTTCGCCTGCAGTGGCGGCGGTCATGTGCACGGGAGGCATCAGGTACGGCAGGCGCGGGGGGCGGGGACGTGGGGGCGAGAGCGGCCAGCAGGAGGGAGTCCGTGGCGACGGAAAACAGGCGGGCGAGCTGGACTGCGGTCGCGGAATCGGGGATGGCGTTGCCTGTTTCCCACTTGAACCGGGCCTGGCGGGTGATGCCGATGCGCTCGTCTGGCTGCCTCTGTGCCATAGCGCGGCGTGCGGCTTGTGTCCGGTAGGCGGGATTCGCAGGGGTGAAACGGGGGGTGGCAGGAAGGATAATGTGCTGCGCCGCGCTCAATTTCGAGCGCAGCGAGAAATCTCTCAGTGCTCTAGAGCCAGGCCGGGGCGGGATCAGTCGTCGAGGTCGGGGTGGTAGAGCTTGCGGCCCTCGAGCGCGCGGACACGGTCGGAGAAGGCGCCGCGGGGGGTGGTGAGCAGCGCCTCGTGCATGGCAAACATGCGGGCGTCCATCATGTCCAGCAGGTGGAGCATCTGCGCCTCGGGGAAGAGCGGGGGCTTGGGGGAGCCGTACTCGGGCGTCTCGTGGTGGGAGAGGATCATGTGCTGGATGAGCAGCACGGTTTCCCGGGACAGCTCCAGCTGTTCGCCGATCTGCGCGATGTGCGCCACACCCTGCACGATGTGGCCCAACAGGTTGCCCTCGCGGGTGTATTCGGTGGCGATGCCCAGCTCGCCCGCGCCCAACTCGTCGATCTTGCACAGGTCGTGGGCGATGACGCCGCACAGCAGCAGGCTGCGGTCCAGGTAAGGGTAGATGGGCAGCAGGGCCTCGGCGGCGCGGAGCATGGTGGTGGTGTGGTGCAGCAGGCCCGAGCGCTCGGCGTGGTGGAAGCTGACTGCCGCGGGCCAGTAGAGCAGCTGGGTCTTCTTTTCCACCAGCAGAGCGGTGGCCAGGCGGGAATATTCCTGCCGGGGAAGGCTCTGGGCGCAGGCGATCAGCTCGTCGTACATCTCCTGCGGGGGACGGGGCGCGGTGGGCACCAGATCCTCCCAGGCGACCTCCTCCGGGCGGGCGATGCGCATGCGGTCGATGCGCATCTGCAGTTTGCCGTTGAATTCGGTAATGACGGACTTGACGCGCACGGGGGCGTTGACGGGCGGAACGGCCATGTTCTCCTGCCAGTTCCAGGCCTTGGCGTTCATCTCGCCTGTGGCGTCCATCACGGTCAGGTCCAGATAGAGGCCGCCGTTGGAGGATTTGCGCACATCCACGGTCTTGATGAGCAGCACGCCGTCGAGCTGGTCCTCCTTGCGGCGGTAGGCCAGATTGATTTTTTCCATAAAATTTGTCCTTTCGCGTTTCCTTAGGGGCAGACTCTATGATATAATATACCACAAATATTGCCGCAGGACAAAGAGGAGTGAGTAATTTATGAAATATGTACTGGTGATCGGCGACGGCATGGCGGACTTCCCTGTGGAGGAGCTGGGCGGCCGGACACCGCTGGACGCGGCGAACAAGCCTGTGATCGACCGTCTGGCTGCCGACGGCATTGTGGCGGAGGTCAAGACCGTGCCCGACGGCGTGCCCGCAGGATCGGATACCGCCATTCTTTCGATTTTCGGCTATGACCCGCGCAGGGTGTACACCGGGCGCTCGCCGCTGGAGGCCGCGGGCTCGGGCGTGAAGATGAAGGCGGGCAACATCTCCTTCCGCTGCAATCTGGCCGCCATCACCGAGGAGGGCGACGACTATCGCGCGCAGACCATGCTCTCGCACTCGGGCGGCGCCATCGACGGGCAGGACGCGATGCAGCTGATGAACGACCTGATCGCCACGCCGGAGTTTGCGGCGATCCTTGCAAAATACGGCATGAGCTTCACCGTCAATCCCTCCTACCGGCACATCGCGGTGCTGGAGACGGGCAGCGACAAGGTGGAGACCACCCCGCCGCACGACATTCTGACGCAGCCCATCGCGGGGTATCTGCCCAAGGGCGAGGGCGCGGACATGCTCTATGAGATCATGGCGGCGTCGTGGGCGGTGCTCAAAAAGCACCCCATCAACGAGGCGCGGCGGCAGGCGGGCAAGATGCCGGCCAACTCGCTGTGGTTCTGGGGCCAGGGCAGCGCGGTGGAGCTGAGCAGCTTCAAGGAGAAATACGGCCATTACGGCGACGCGATCACGGCGGTGCCGCTGGTGGCGGGCATTGCCGAGCTTGCGGGGCTGCAGCACACCCCGGTGGAGGGCGCGACGGGCGAGATCGACACCAACTACGCGGGCAAGGTCAAGACCGCGCTGGATGCGCTGAAGCATAACGACTTTGCGGCGATCCATGTGGAGGCGCCGGACGAGTGCGGGCACGCGGGCAACGCGGCGGAGAAGGTGCGCGCCATCGAGCTGCTGGACAGCGAGGTGTTTGCGCCGCTGCTGAAGGGCCTGGACGAGCTGGGCGAGCGCTACCGCATCCTGTTCCTGTCCGACCATTACACGCCCATCATCACGCGCACGCACGACGGCACGCCGGTGCCCTACCTGCTGTACGACAGCGGCGTCAAGACGGGGCGCGGGCTGCCCTACTGCGAAAAGTCCGCGGCTGCCGTGGGCGACCGCATGGAGGAGGGCACGGATCTGATGCCGCTGCTGTTCGGGCTATGAGGACGCTGTATGTGACGGATCTGGACGGCACGCTGCTGGGGCGGGACGGACGGATCTCGGCGCGCACGCGGCGGGCGCTGGACGCGCTGTACGCGGCGGGCGTGTGCATATCGCCGGTGACGAGCCGGTCTTATTCTGCCATTGAGGTGCTGGAGGGCGCGCGGTTTTGCGCGCCCTGGTGCCTTTTGGGCGGCGCGCGGCTGTACGACGCGCAGACACGCAGGCTTCTTGGCGAGTATACCTATGAGACGAAGGATGCGGCGTTCATACTGGACGCGATGAAGGCGCGCGGGCTGACACCCTTTCTGTACGCGCAGGACGAAAACGACGAGCAGCGCGTTTACTATGAAAGGGGCTCGGACGAGAGGGCGCTGGAATTCATCGCGCGGCAGCGGGCAAAGGGCGACGGGCGGTTCCGGCAGGTGGAGGACTTTTCTGAAAAAATGGGGGAAAAGCTGTTCATCGTGACGGTGCGCGGCGAGGAAAGCGTGCTGCGCGAGCTGCGGGACGAGTTTCTGCGGCGGGGTCTGCACGCGTATCTCTATCATGCGGTGCGCTTGAACGGGGCGTGCTCGCTGGAGACGGCGGCGGTGTCCAAGTGCGTGGGCGTGCGGGAGCTGCGGGCGCTGACGGGCGCGGAGCGCGTGGTGGCCTTTGGCGACAACGGCAACGACGTGGGCATGTTTGAGGCGGCGGACGTGCGCATCGCGGTGGGCAACGCCACGCAAGAGCTGAAGGCGCTGGCGGACCGGGTGATCGGGCCGCACGACGCGGACAGCGTGGCGCGGGAGATTTGCGAAATGGAAGGGATCAAATGGGAGTTCTGACGGCGATCGGGCTGGATGCGGGCACGCTGGAGGGCGTGGCCAAGATCGTGGCCTCCATGATCGTGGGGGCGTTGGTGGGCTGGGAGCGCGAACGGGGCAACCAGCCTGCAGGGCTGCGCACGCACATGCTGGTGTGCATGGGCGCGTGCCTGGTGATGGCGGCGTCCATCTGGTACGCGGACCTGACGGACAAGGGCGACGCGATGCGCATGGGCGCGCAGGTGATCAGCGGCATCGGCTTCCTGGGCGCGGGCACCATCATCAAGGGCGACTACGGCGTGCGCGGGCTGACGACGGCGGCGAGCCTGTGGGTGGTGGCGTGCATCGGCCTTGCGCTGGGCGCGGGGTTCTACTGGGGCGCGATCGTGGGCGCGGTGCTGACGTACGCGGCGCTGGTGTTCTTCAAGTCCGTGGAGGAGCACGCGGCGCACGACGTGATGCGGCTGCGGCTGTGCATGCGGGACGAGGAGGGCATCGCGGGGCAGGTGGTGGACACGCTGCTGGGCGCGCAGGCGAGCATCTCGGAGTTCCACACGCGGCGCGTGGACGGGCGGGTCTTTATGACGCTGACGGTCAGCTGCCCCAAGGGCGCGAGGCCGCCGCAGCTGGTGGAGAAGCTGGCGGCCATCCCCGGCGTGGAGAGCGTGAGCGACCGGTGAGAGACGGAAAAACAAGGGGGTGCGCGGCATGACGCAGGGCGCGAAGGACGTGCTGGCGCTGCTGGAGCGCGAGGGCGTGCGCTGCGAGCTGGTGCATCACGGCGCGGCGCACACCATTGAGGAGCTGAACGCGCTGGGCATCGAGGGCGCGGCGGACGTGGCCAAGAACCTGTTCCTGCGCGACGACAAGCGGCGGGAATACTACCTGGTGACGGTGCGGCAGGACAAGCGGGTGGATCTCAAGGCGCTGCGCAGGGCGCTTGGATCGCGGCCGCTGCGCTTTGCGTCGGACGCGGAGCTTACGGAACTGCTGGGGCTGGAGCCGGGCGCGGTGACGCCGCTTGGCGCGCTGAACGACGCGGAACACCGCGCGCGGGTGGTGCTGGATCGGGATTTCATGGGCAGGCGCATTGGCGTGCACTTGCGGGAGAATACCGAGACAGTGTTTCTCGCGGCGGAGGCGCTGGCTGGGGTACTTAACGGGCAGGGCTGCCGCGTGGAGTGGGCGGAGATCGGGCAGAGGGAGGAATTTCTATGATCTGGATGATCTGCGGGGCGACGCACACGGGCAAGACCGTGCTGGCGCAGCGGATACTGGAGGAGAAGCGGGCGCCGTACCTGAGCCTGGATCACCTGAAGATGGGGCTGATCCGCAGCGGGAGAGCGGCGGTGACGCCGGTGAGCCCGTGGCGGGAGATCACGGAGGCGGTATGGCCGGTGGCGCGCGAGATGGTGCGCACCTGCCTGGAGAACGGGCAGAGCCTGACGGTGGAGGGCTGCTACATCCCGCCGGACTGGGAGAAAGACTTTTCCGAGGCGGAGCGAAAGCAGATGCGGTGCGTGTGTCTGGCGCTGGACGAGGGATACATCCGGCAGAACATGGCGGCGGTGCGGGCGCACGCATGCGACGTGGAGCGGCGGCTGGACGATGATGCGGATGTGGAGACGCTGCTGCGGGAGAACCGGTTTTTCAGGGAAAACTATGAGAATGTGTTCCTGATCCGCAAGGACTATGCGGCGGAAATGGACGGGATTCTCCACGCGATGGTTTGATGGAGTTATTTTTGAAAGACTGGGGGCGTGTTCCTGAAGCGCTTGGGCAATGCGGCGCGGATGGACGAGCTTTCCCGGGCGATGGGATGGATATGTTTTTCTTTGTGGAAATGTGAGAATGCGTTTGTGCTTCGCCTGTGAGAATGCGGCGGAGAGGACGGGATTATGGAGGGCGTTGGCGTGAGGGAGATACTCATCATCGGCGGGGGCGCTGCGGGGCTGATGGCGGCGGTGTGCGCAAAGGAGCGGGACGCGTCGGCGCGCGTGACGGTGCTGGAGGCGGGCGAGCGCGTGGGCAAGAAGCTGCTGAGCACGGGCAACGGGCGCTGCAACCTGACCAACGTACATGCGCGGGCGGAGGATTACGCGCCGGCGGACGTGGGCGCGGTGCTTGCGCAGGAGTCCCCGCGCCGCGTGATGGAGCGGTTTGAAGGCATGGGGCTGACATGCCGCGAGGAGGGCGAAGGGCGCGTGTATCCGGCGTCGGACGCGGCGTCCTCGGTGCTGGACACGCTGCGGCTGACGGCGGCGCATCTGGGCGTTGCGGAAGTCGTCGGGTTCTGCGCGGAGCAGGTGATGCGCGGCAGGAAGGGGTTCACCGTGCGGGCGCAGGACGGGCGCAGCATGCGGGGGGATCGGGTGATCCTGACCTGCGGCGGGCAGGCGGCGAGCAAGTTCACGGGATATGAACTGGCCGGGGCGCTGGGGCACACGGTGACGGCGCTGCGGCCGGGGCTGCTGCCCGTCAAGACCGACGGCGCGGGCATCCGCGGGCTGAACGGCGTGCGCTGCCGGTGCGCGGCGGTGCTGCTGCGGGACGGCAGGGCCGTGCGGCGCGAGGAGGGCGAGGTGCTGTTCAAGGACTTCGGGCTGTCGGGCATCGCGGTGTTTCAGCTGACGCGGGAAATGGCGCGTGGCAGGGGAAATTATGAGATCGAACTGGATCTGCTGCCGCAGCTGGAGGATGCGCAGGCGGAGGAATTCGTGCTGCGGCGCGCGGAGGTGCTGGGCTGGCGCGGCGCGGACGCGTTTTTGCTGGGGATGTTCCACAAGAATGTGGCCGCGAACCTGCTGAAGCTGGCGGGCATCGGCCCGGGGCGCGTGGGCGAGGTGCCCGCGGCGCAGCTGAAGAAGTTGGCGCGGCTGATGAAGCACTGGCGGCACGCGGTCACGGGCGTGCAGGGCTTTCAGAGTGCGCAGGTGACGGTGGGCGGCGTGCCGCTGGGCGAGGTGGACGGCAGTACGCTGGAGTCGCGCGTCTGCCCGGGGCTGTACCTGGCGGGCGAGGTGCTGGACGTGGACGGGCCGTGCGGCGGCTACAACCTGCAGTGGGCGTGGGCGTCGGGCGCTGTGGCGGGATCGAACGCGGCTGCGGATTAGACGGTTTTTCCTTATTTCGAGGGGATGCGTTGCTGGC
>JAXEXP010000091.1:0-16016 GCA_034113365.1 Candidatus Spyradocola sp. | reverse complement strand
GTTGACGAAAGTATGCTTCTTGTGTTATCTTATCCATTGCAGAGAGCTCCTTTGTGGTGGATGGTGTGTGGTAACTCTATTCTACCACTTGCTCTCTGTTTTTTCTTTACCTTCTGTTACCTATGTATTATACCTCAACATTTTCAAAAAAAACTGCCATAATTCTCATGCTGTTCGCAAAAGGGGAGCAGCACTCCCTTTGCCTGCCCGTTTTTGACGTCCAGCAGCCCAAAGCCCGCCTCCGAGGCGCGCGGACGGCACAGCGAACCGGGGTTCATCACCAGCACGCCCTGCTCGCGCAGCAGCTCCTGCCGGTGGGTGTGCCCGTACAGCGCCACGGTGCACTCCCGCTCCTGCGCCGCCCAGATCAGTCGCTGCGGCCCCTCGTAGACGTCATACCGGTGCCCGTGGCACAGGAAAATGCGCACGCCCTCGGCCTCGATCACGTCCTGACCGGGGTACATCGTCATGCCCGCGTCGCAGTTGCCCTCCACCGCGGTAAAGGGGATGTCAAGCTCCCTCTCCAGGAGCCTGACGTCGCTGCACAGATCGCCCAAAAAAATCCCTTTATCGGCCCCCAGCGCGCGGATGTAGTCCACCGCGGCGAGCATTTTGCGCGCATCCCCGTGGGTGTCGGACAGCACGACGTAACGCATGGCCTATTTCTCCTCCGTCAGCAGCTTTTTCAGCGCATCCAGCGCGCGGGCGCGGTGCGAGATGCCGTTCTTTATCTCCGCAGGCAGCTCAGCGAACGTGCGCGTCATGCCCTCGGGCACAAAGTACGGATCGTAGCCAAAGCCGTTCTCCCCGCGCGGCGCATCTGTGATGGTCCCGCGGCAGACGCCCTCTGCGACCACCAGCGGCATACCCGGCCTTGCCAGCGCGATGGCGCTGACGAACTGCGCGCCCCTCTCATTCTCGGGCACGCCCGCCATTTTCTCCATCAGCTTGGCGTTGTTGGCCGCGTCGTCGCCGTGCACGCCCGCGTAGCGCGCGGAGTACACGCCCGGTTCGCCGCCCAGCGCGTCCACCATCAGCCCGGAATCGTCCGCCAGCGCGGCGCAGCCCGTCATCCGGCAGATGGCCTCGGCCTTGATGCGCGCGTTGTCCGCAAAGGTGGCGCCGTTCTCCTCCACGTCAGCCTCCACGCCCGCTTCGCGCAGCGACAGCACCTCGTCAAAGAAATCTCCCACAATGGCCTTGATCTCGGTGATCTTATGCGCATTGTTGCTCGCGATCAGCAGCTTCATGCTTCTTCCCCCTGCATCGTCGTATTCTCTAGTAGTATAGCACAAAAAAGGCGGGCGCGGAACCCCCGCACCCGCTTCCTTTGCGATTTAGTCATACAGTGCGCTGGCCATCAGCGCCTCGGCCTCGGAGTTGACGACGGTGGTCGCCGCCAGCGTCTCGGTGTCCAGCTCAAAGTCCTTGCCCTCCACCTGCAGCTTGACTTCCTTGACGCCCTCGAACTGCGAGCAGGTGAGCACCAGCGCCTTGACCGCCGCCGCGCCGCCGTCGGCCTGCTCCATCACCTTCTGGAACTCCTTGCTCATGTTGATGGTCACCACGCCGTCGGACTGCTTGACGGAGATCAGCCCCACGCCCTTGGGGATGCACGCCGCAAGCCCCGAGTCCTCGCGCGGGCCCTTGAGCAGCTCGAGCACCGCTGTGTCGATGTCCTCGTTGGAGAACACCGTGCGCGTGATGGGCACCATGCAGCCGCTGGCTTCGCTCTCAAAGAACACCTGCACTGTGCCCGCGCCCGCCGTGTCCACGTCCGCGGACACCGATTCCAGGTTCAGGTCCGCACGGGTGAGCGGCGCGCTCACGTCCGTTCCAAAGGTGAGCTGATCCACCTGCTCGCCGGCGACCAGGATCTGCACCTCGGAGATGGAGTCGAACTCGGTCAGCGCGCTGACGATCGCGCACACCATCGCGTTCTCCTCCTCCGCGTCCACACACTGCATGCACTCGGTGGACAGCGACACCTTGGCCAGCTGCCCGATGATGTCCATATCGACCTCCAGCCCCTCGGGCAGCGCGGTCAGCAGCCCCAGCCGCGCGGCCTGCAGGTCGTTCTCCTCCGAGGAGATCATCTGCTTGAGCGTCGCCTTTGCGATGCCCTCCTCCCACGGGATCTCACAGTTGACGGGCACCAGATAGCCCATCAGGTCCTTGTAGTACAGCGTCACCTCGCGCGTGGACGCGCCGTCCTCGAGCGAGGCCTGCAGTTCCGCTGCGGTGGGCACCTGCTCCACGGGCTCCTCCAGATCGATGGGTTTTGGGCTGGAGCACCCCGCGCTCACCATGAGCACGAGCGCCAGCAGCAGCATTGCGATGGCCTTTCCCTGTTTCATGTCCGACTGCGCCTCCTTGCATCGTATCCCTGACACAGTCCAATCCTATGCGGCGCGCAGTCTGCGTAGAACACAAAAAACCGCCCGCATCCGATCGATGCAGACGGTTTGAGGCCAATTAACCGCGCGGACGGTTTTCGTTCCAGTCAAGCAGCAGCTTTTCGGCGGGCTTGGCATACACGCCGTAGCCGCTGTCGGTGAGCGCCTTTTCGGCGGGATAGAGGCGGGCGCTCCAATCCCACCAGCCCACGCCCTCGATCCACTCGTTGCGGGAGAGCGCCTCGAGGAAGGCCTTGTACCAGCGGGTCTGCACGTCGATATTCTGCGCGCCGCCGTGCGTCCAGTCGTTGGGGATGAACTCGCTGCCCTCGCGGCAGGGGCAGCCGCATTCCATGAACATGAAGGGCTTGTCAAACTTCTCCTTTACGGCCTTGATGCGGGCAAACTGCTCGTCCAGCTTGTCGATGGGATAATAGCCGGAAGAAGAAATCACGTCCAGGCAGTCCCACCAGGTGACGTTGTGCTCCTGGTATTTGTCGCAGTTGTAGGTCACAAGGCCGGTGTAGTGCTTGCGCACCTCGGCAACGAGCTGGCGCCAGAGGTTGGCCTTGCGGTCGGTGCCCACCATTTCGCAGCCCACGCAGAACAATTCGACGCCCATGTCCTGCGCGATGTCGGCCAGATAGCAGTTGAACTCGGTGTAGCTGCGGAACCAGTCCTCCCACTGGGGCTCGCAGGGCACATAGGTGTCAAAGAAGTTGATGAAGGCGCGCCAGTAGCCGTCGCGGCAGTTGACCATCGCCTTGAGGATCACCTTTTTTCCCAGTCTGCGGGCCGCTGCGATGCAGGTGCGGATGTCCTTTTCGGACATGACGTCGGGCGTGGTCCAGTCGATGTGGGTGGAATAGGTGTGGTCCTGCAGCGCTGCGACGGGCAGCAGCAGCGTGTCGCTCCCCGTGCCCTCGAACATCAGGCGCAGGGATTCCAGGCTGGCAGGGTCATCGGTAAAGCCCGCGGGCGACATAAAGCCGAACGTGGTCGCAGAGAAAAAGTCCATGAGTTGCGTTCCCCCTGATCTGTTATGTTGTGCATGAGCACAGGCTTATTATAGCGTAAACTCCACCGCGGCACAAGAAAAATCCATTCAAGGCTTTTCCACGTAACGGCACGTTGTTCCGCATTGCGATAAAATGCGGACAAAAAAAGGTCCCTGTCGCTTACCGATTGTAAGCAACAGGGCAGTGGGGGGTGGCTCAATAAAGACCGTTTCACAGAACGATATTATAATACCACATCCTGAAAAAAAGTCAAGCACAAATTCAAAACAAAAATCGATTTTAACTTAAATGCGATGAATGAAAAGATTTGCTTATGCAGTTTTCCGGTATGTTCAAACATACAGCGGCATATCCGGCGTTTTTTCCGCATAGAGCTTTCCAAAAGGAAGGGTGAGGCGCGCATGGACCGGAAGCAACTGCTGGGCGGCGTGACGATGCTGTCGCTCTCGACGCTGTTTCTGCGCGGGGTGGGCATGGTCTACCGGGTGGTGCTGTCCGAGCGCATCGGCGCGGAGGGCATGGGGCTGTACCAGCTGATCATGACGGTATATCTGCTGTTCTCCATGCTGTCCAGCGCAGGGCTGACCATCACCGTCAGCAGGCTGTGCGCGGAGCGGCCGGAGGCGCAGCGCAGCGTGGTGGGCAAGGCCTGCGGGCTGGCGCTTGCGATGGGATTGGGGCTGTGCGCGGTGCTGTACGCGGGTGCGGAGGGCATTGCGCGGCATCTGTTGGCGGACGAACGGGCGGCGGACGCGCTGCGCTGGATCGCGCCGTCGATGCCGATGATGGGGATTTCTGCGACGCTGAAGGGCTTTTTTCTGGCGCGAGGAGATGTTTTGCGGCCCACGATCGCGCAAATTTCCGAGCAGCTGGCGCGCGTGGGACTGGTGCTCACGCTGCTGTTCCGGTTTGATGTGACGGGGCTGTCCTCCTCCTGTTCGGTGATCTTTTTCGGCGCGACGGCGGCGGAGATCGTGTCGATGGCGATGCTGGGGGCGTTTTATCTGCGCGCAGGCGTGCGCACGGCGGAGGCGCTGCCGGGCGGTTTTCTGCTGCGCGGCTGCGGGCCCATCTGGCTGGGCAGCCTGATGCAATGCGGCATGCAGACCGCGGAAAACCTGCTGATCCCGACGCTTTTGAAGGCCTCTGGGGCGTCCAGCGCGCACGCGCTTTCGCAATACGGCATGCTGGGCGGCATGGTCATGCCCTTTTTGATGTTCCCTGCGGCGTTTCCGGCGGCGCTGGGGACGCTGCTGCTGCCCGAGATCGCGCGGGAAAACGAGGCGGGGCACATGGGGCGCGTGCGCAGGCTGACGCGACGCACGCTCAGCGCCACGCTGTGGCTGAGCGCGGGGTTCTGCGGGGTGTTTTTGGTGGGTGCGCAGCCGCTGATGAAGGCGCTGTACGACAGCGAAGCGGCGGGCGGCATGCTGCGTTTATTGGCGCCATTGATGCCGCTTTTATACCTGGACAACATCGCGGACGCGCTGCTCAAGGGGCTGGGACGGCAGGGAAAGACCATGATCGTGGAGACGGTGGACTCGGTTCTGCGCATCGCGGGGATACTGGTTTTGCTGCCAAAAATGGGCATGATGGGGTATGTATTGGTGCTGTACGCGTCGGGAATTGTGTGCGCGGCGGCGCGTTTGGGGATGCTTTTTGCCGCCGCGGAGCTGCCGCGCGGGGCGTTATCGGGGCTGTTTTGGCCGCGATTTGGGGTGAAAAACAGCCCGCATCGGAAGGATTTTGCCTCCTGATGCGGGCCCAATCGGGTGTGCTTTGATCACTTTTTGCCGGCGGCGATGCGGATGCAGCGCTGGTGATCGGGGTCCTTGATGTTGGTGCCGTGAGTGCGGGAATTGAGGAAGTGGATGCAGACCTGGCCGTCCATGTTGTTGTTGTGGATGGTCTGCTGGCCGTGGGGCTCGCCGTAGAGCGAGGCGGCATACCACTTGCCCTTGATGCGCACCAGCAGCGGGCGGCGCTGCCACGTCCACCGGCCGCCCATGGACTTCTTCATGGCGGCGGTGTCCTCCTTAGTCTTGGGCTCGACGTCCATGTGCTTGTTGCCGCCCATGCGGTAGCAGGTGTAGGTGATGCCGGTCCAGTAGTCCTTGACCAGGAAGGTGGAGCCGCGCGGGGCGAGGCGGTTGACCACGCTCCACTCCTCCATGATGCCATACTTGACGGTGGAGGACGAGCCGGAGCCGGGTTTGGGCGTGGGCTTGGGGGTGGGCTTGGGCGTCGGCGTGGGGATGCGGCGGTTGTAGAGCGAGCGGGTGGCGCCGTTGGCGTAGAGCAGCTGCGCGGTCTGGCCACCGACGATGCCGTCCTGCTTGAGCTTGTTATCCTCCTGGAAGTCGCGCACAGCCTGCGCGGTGACGGAGCCGAAGTCGCCGGTGATCTTGTAGTTGTAGTAGCCCAGGTCGCGCAGGCGCATCTGCAGGGAGATGACGTCGTCGCCCGAGTCGCCGTCCTTGAGCACGAGGTCGGCGTAGGGGTTGACGGGCTCGGGGGTCTTGGTCAGTGCGGGGGTGGGGCTGGGCGTGACCTCGGGGGTGGTCTCGGCCGCGGACTCGACAGGCGAGGCGGTGGGCTCGGCGTAGGCGTTGGAGACATAGGCGCCCAGCGTCAGCGCGACGCACAGCGCGCAGATGATGGCGCGGTATATCAGTCTTGCGTTGTTTTTCTTCAAGATGCGTTCACTCCTAAAAAAGCATGGCTCCTCTCTTCTATTTTACCAGAGAATACGGTTTTGTAAAGTGTATTTCCCGTGTACTAACAGGATTGAAACAAGTGACCATCCTATCGATTTACTTTGTTTTAACATTCGTAATGCTTGACATTGTTTTTTTATCGTGCTAAGATTCATCACAACAAAACGCGATGACGTGAACCAGTAAGTGGGACGCCTTTTCAGAGAAGTGCCGGGTGGTGCGAGGCACGAAAGCGCGAAACACCGAACTCATCACCGAGCGGCTGCCCGAAGTCCTGAGCTGGCGTAGGCGCAGACGGAAGCCCCCGTTACCATAGGGCGCGGACATGATGGTGTCCAACGAGCGCATTCCACGCGAATGAAGAAGAGTGGTACCGCGGATGGTCGTACATACAGCCGTTCGTCTCTTCTGCCCCATGCAGGCAGAAAAGACGGACGGTTTTTTGATGCCTGCGAATACAAAAGCAGGAGGATAAGGTCATGCAGACACAAACCAGCGTTAAGCAAAAGATCCCCTTTATGCTCGCCTTCTCGGTAGGTGCGGTGCTCTTCTCCGCGCACGCGGGCGGCGGCTTTGCCACTGGCAACCAGGCCAACACCTACTATGTGGGGCTGGGCTGGCTGGGCCCCATCTGCACAGTGGTCGCGATGCTGCTGCTGTGCGCGACGATGCGCGAGGCCATGATCATGTACAACACGCGCGGGCTGACCAGCTACAAGCAGCTGTTCGAGACGCTGTACCACCCGCTGGACAAGGTGGAATGGGCCTTTGAGGTGTTCTTCTACATCATGGTGCTCATGGCGGTGGCGGCGGCGATCTCCGGCGCGGCGACGGCGCTGAACAGCTACTTCTCGCTGAACTACTACCTTGGCATCGTGATCGTGGGCATCGTGGTGCTGCTGCTGACGATATTCGGCGCGCAGCTGGTGCGCATGGCGACGACCTACATGGGCATCGCGATACTGGTGACGGCCATCACCATCTACGCCATCGGTATTTTCAAGGGCGAGAACCTGTTTGATATCCTTGCGGCGGACTTTACGCAGGTGGGCTTTGGCAACCTGCCCAAGGCCATTCTCAACGCGTTTACCTACGCGGGCTTCCAGTGCGTGACGCTGCCCACGATGATCGCCTGCAGCACGCCCATGACCACCAAGAAGGGCTGCACCAAGGCCATGGCCATCTCCTTTGTGATGAACACGGTGGCGCTGGTGCTGTCGGTGTTCATGCTGCTGGCCTGGCAGGGCTACTACACCTCGGTGGACGGCGGCACCGCCATCCCCACGCTGACCTCCTGCCGCGAGATGGGCATGAGCTGGCTGACGGTGATCTACGGCATCTGCCTGCTGCTGTGCCTCATCTCCACGGGCGTGACCACGACCTACGGCTTTGTGGCGCGGTTTGAGAAGCTGCCGGTGTTCCGCAGCATCAAGTCCGCCCCGGCGCGCAGCGCGATCGTGTCGGCGTTCATCATCATCCTGTCGATGACCATTTCGCTGGCGGGTCTGACCAACATCATCAAGTACGGCTACGGCTACTGCGGTTATCTGGCCATTGCGGTGGTGGTGGTGCCCTTCCTGACGGTGGGCGTGTACAAGAACCGCAAACACATCAAGGAGCACCCCGAGTGCAGGGGCTGAGAAGGGGAGAGTAACCATGAGCAGCAAGACGCTTTTTCCGGGATATTCCATCGGGGTGGACGCATACCAGGATGTGCCCGCGGTGTGCGCGCCGTTTGGCAAAAAGGCCGTGATCATCGGTGGCAAGCGGGCGCTTGAGGCGGCGAAGGACAAGATCCTCGCGGCGATCGAGGGCTCCCCCATCGAGATCACGGGCGTACACTGGTACGGCGGCGAGGCTTCGGTGGAGAACATCGAGGCGCTGCGGCCCGCTGCGGAGGGCGCGGACATGATCTTTGCGGTGGGCGGCGGCAAGGCCATCGACACCTGCAAGGTGCTGGCGCACTCTCTGGGCAAGCCCTTCTTCACCTTCCCCACCATCGCCTCGACCTGCGCGAGCTGCACGTCGCTGGGCATACTGTACCATCCCGACGGCAGCCTGCGGGAGTACAGCTTCTCCAAAATCCCGCCGAACCACATCTTCATCGACCCGCAGATCATCGCAAATGCGCCCGACATCTATCTGTGGGCGGGCATGGGCGACACGATGGCCAAGCACTACGAGTGCACGGCCTCCTCGCGCGGGCAGACGCCTGCACACTCCGACGCGATGGGCATTGCGCTGTCCACGATGTGCGCCGCGCCCATTCAGCGGTGGGGTCACAAGGCGCTGGCGGACTGCCGCCGGCACGAGGTGACCGATGAGCTGACCGAGGTGATCCTGGGCATCATCGTATCGACGGGTTTGGTGTCGAACTTTGTACAGGTGGACTACACGACGGGGCTTGCGCACGCGATCTACAATGGATTCACGATTTTGCCCTCGACGGAGCACTATCATCATCTGCACGGCGAGGTGGTGTCCTACGGCATCCTCGCGCTGCTGACGGTGGACGGGCAGTTTGAGGAGCGCGACAGGCTGTACGCCTTCTCCAAGTCCATCGGGCTGCCGACGCGGCTGTCCGACATCCACGCGACGTCCGCCGATCTGCCGGCGGTGGCGGAAAAGGCACTCAAGGGCATCGACGTGCGGGTGTGGCCGTACACGGTGACGGCGGAGATGATCATCAAGGGCATACTGGATCTGGAA
This sequence comes from Candidatus Spyradocola sp., assembly GCA_034113365.1. GTDB lineage: Bacteria > Bacillota > Clostridia > Christensenellales > UBA1750 > Spyradocola. The sequence continues at coordinate 7,175 of JAXEXP010000091.1, read as the reverse complement.
GCCTACAACGACGAGCACGAACAGGCCTGACGTATCATATAATGAAGAAACTCCCCCGCACCCAGACAGGATGCGGGGGAGTTGGTTTGTAAAGCCTAGTATTCTGAGGTGGCGTTGCGGTTGACTGACATCTCATCAGTCGCCTGCGGGCGACAGCTTCCCCTCAAGGGGAAGCCTGAGATTGACTCCCCCGCGCCTGCATGGGTGCGGAGGAGTTCTTACTATTAATAAGGGGTTATTTCATCAGCTCGTAGATCTTGAGGCAGTCGGCCTCGGTGAGCTTGACGAACTGGCCGGTGGTGCCGTCGGAGGCGCGCTTGACCTTGGAGGCGAGCAGCGGCAGCAGATCGTCCGGGACGCCCAGCTCGGACAGCGTGGTGGGCATGCCGATGGACTTAAAGAACGCGCGCAGCGCGGCGATGCCGGCAAGTGCGGTGTTTTCGGGATGGAAGAAGTCCATCTCACAGCCCATGACCTCGACGGCGAAGCGGGCAAAGCGCGTGACGTCGTGCTTGTAGACGTAGGTCATCCACGCGGGGAACACGACGGCAAGCGCCGCGCCATGGGTGGAATCGTAGAGCGCAGACAGCTCGTGGGAGAGCTGATGGCTGGACCAGTCGCCGACGCGGAAGCAGGACAGGAAGTCGTTGTGCGCGACGGTGGAGGCCCACATCATCTCGGCGCGGGCGGCGTAATTTGTGGGATCCTTGACCGCGACGGGCGCCTGCTTGATGATGGTCTTGAGCACGGACTCGCAAAGCCGGTCGGTCATGTCGACGTCGGGTTCATTGGTAAAGTAGCGCTCCATGATGTGCGCCATGATGTCCGAAGCACCGGCGGCCGTCTGGTAGGCGGGCAGCGAATAGGTCAGCTCGGGGTTATAGATGGCGAACACGGGGCGGTAGAGGTCACAGCCGAGGCCGCGCTTGATCCAGCCGTCCTCATTGGTGATGACGGAGGAATTGGAGCCCTCGGAGCCCGCGGCGGGGATGGTGAGGATGACCGCGACGGGCAGGGACTTTACGGGCTTGGCCTTGCCGCAGTAGAAATCCCAGACGTCGCCGTCGTAGCACGCGCCGACCGCGGTGGCCTTGGTGGAGTCGATGACGGAGCCGCCGCCGACGGCGAGCAGGAAGTCGATGCCCTTTTCGCGCACGAGGTCGATGGCGGTATGCACAAGGGACAGGTGGGGATTGGGCTGGACGCCGCCCAGCTCGTACAGCTCGATGCCCTCGGCGCGGATGGCGTTCACGACGCGGTCGTACAGGCCGCTCTTCTTGATGGAGCCGCCGCCATACTGCATCAGCACCTTGGTGGCGCCTGCGGCCTTGAGCTCACGGCCGACGGTCAGCTCGGTATCGCGGCCGAATATGGCGCGCGTGGGGGCGCAGAACGTGAAATCCTTCATGTGGATGGTTCCTCCCGGTTTCTTCCTATTAAGTAGAAGTTACAGCTGCACTTCCTTGCCGGTGCGGCTGGACTCGTAGACGCCCTTGAGGAGCTTGAGCACGGGCAGCGCGCTCTCGCCGTCGATCCAGAAGGGGCGCTTCTCCTCCACGGCCTTGTAGAAGTCGCGCAGCAGCACCTCGTGGGTGGTGCCCCAATAGGCCTTGGCGCCCGAGGCGGCGGAGGAACAGATGAGTTCGGTGCCGCCGTTATGGGTGACGTGCAGGGTCTCGGCGTCGGTCTTGAGGGTGGCGCGCTCGAACACCAGCTCGATCTCGACCGGGCGGTCGGTGCCGAAGGTGGTGGTGCAGTAGAAGTTGGCGAGCAGGCCGGATTCAAACTTGATGAGGCCGCTGGCGGTGTCCTCCACCTCGATGGTGTCATAGAGCAGGTCGGTGGAGACGTGGCCGCGCACGGAGGCGGGCTTGCCGGCGAAGTAGAGCATCAGATCCAGCGTATGGATGGCCTGATTGATGAGCACGCCGCCGCCCTCGGTCTTGTAGAAGCCGCGCCAGCCGCTCTCGGTGTAATACTCGGGCGTGCGGTGCCAGTTGACCGCGGCGCGCATGGACAGCAGCTTTCCGTAGCGGCCGTCAGCGATGGACTGGCGGATGAACTGGGAGGCCTCATTATAGCGGTTCTGGAACACGACGGCGAGGCGGCCGTCGGAATGGCGGATCATCTCCTCCGCGTCGGCGACCTCGCTGGCCATGGGCTTCTCGGTGAGCACGCGCTTGCCCGAATCGAGCAGCGCGATGGCCATGGGCGCGTGCAGGTAGTGCGGCGTGCAGATGTGCACGACGTCGATGTCGTCACGGGAGACGTACTCCGTCCAATCGGTGGTGTACGCGCAGCCGTATTGCTCGGCGCGGGCCTTTGCGCGGTCCTCCTTGACGTCGGCGACGGAGACGAGCTCGACGTTGTCCATGTGGCTCAGGGCGTCCAGATGCACCTTGGAAATGCCTCCGCAGCCGATGAGCGCGGTGCGAATCTTTGCCATGACTGATTCCCTCTTTTTATGAATTTGCTTTGGAAAAGGCGTGCAGGCCGATGCCCGCAGCCACGGCGAGGTTGAGACTGTCGATCTTGTGGTTGTGCGCGATGATGACGCCGTTACCGAAATCCTCAAGCTCGGACGGCAGGCCCGACGCTTCGTTGCCGAACACCAGCGAAAAGGGCGCGCGGGCGCGCAGGCCCTGATCGGTGAGGGGCTGGGCGTTGCGCAGGCGGAAGAGGTAGAACTCCCTCTCCCCTGCCGCGGCTAGGTAGTCGTCGAAGGTGTCGTAGCGCACGATGTTCAGGTGGAAGGCCGCGCCCATGGAGGCGCGCAGCACGCGCGGGTCGAAGGGATCGACGCCGGGGCGGATGATGGCGACGTTGCCAAAGCCGAAGCCCAGCGCGCTGCGCAGTATGGTGCCCACGTTGCCCACGTCGGAGGGGTTGTGCAGCACCACATGGTTGGCGGCGGGGTCGAGCGCGCTTTCGTACTTGCCCAGCACCGTGACGGCCCAGGTGTTTTCCTTGCCCGAGATGCGCTCCACCGCGCGGGGGGCCTCCTCCACCGGCACGCCCAGCTCGCGGCAGCGCTCGATGAGCTTGGTGACGCCTGCGTTCTTGTAGCCCGCGGGCGAGACGAGCAGGCAGCGCACGGCCTCGGGGCGCGCGGCGAGCAGCTCCATGGACGGAAACACGCCCAGCGCGTAGGTGTGGTCGTCGTTTTTGTCGTATGCAGCGTATCGGGGCATGGGTTCCTCCAGTTTGATTACAGCTTGGCGAGCAGGCCGCGCAGGGCGGCCGCCGCGGCGGCGAATTTGTCCGCGCCGGTGCCGGGGACGTTGGGATTGTTGGACAGGTGGGGCTCGATGGACGCGAAGCCCTCATAGCCCGACTGGGCAAGCTGCGAGAGGATCCACGCGACCTTTCCGTCGCCCTGACCGGCGGGTCTATGGGCGTCGGAGACGTTCTCGAAGCCGTGATCGACGCGCTCGGAATTGTGGACGTAGACGGAATCCTTGACGTGCAGGTAGCGGACGTAAGGCGCGAGCATGCGGAAGGCCGCCTCGTTGTCCACGCCGCACTGCACGAAGTTGGACGGGTCGTAGGTGCACAGGATTTTGCCGTCGAATGTCTGCAGGATGTCGAGGCAGCGCTCTGGGGTGTCGCCGTAGATGGCCTTTTCGTTCTCGTGCAGCAGCGTGACGCCGCTGCCGCGATTGGCCTCGACGAGCGCGGAGAGGCGCTGCATCACCTCGTCGCGGCAGGCGTCGGGGTCCTCGCCCTGCGGGGTGTAGAAGGAGAACATGCGGATGTAGCGCGTGTCCAGCTCGTGGGCGACGTCGATGAGGCGGCGGAAGTTGTCCAGATGCGGCACGAAGGGGTCGTTGACGCCGATCTTGCCGATGGGCGAGCCCAGCGCGGAGACGGCAAAGCCGCGGTCCTTAAGGCGCGCGTGGATGGTTTTGGCTTCCGCAGGGGTGTATTCGGATATGTTTTTGCCGTCGATGCCGCGGGTTTCGATGTAATGGATATCGAGGCGGTCGAGCACGTCCATCTGGACGGAGAGCGCGGGATCGATCTCGTCGGCAAAGCCGGTAAGCGTGAATTTTGCCATGCTGCTCGCCCCTTTACTTCTTCATCTCCAGCATGAACTGGAAGGTGATGTCGTCAAAGTCCGGCAGGTACTCGTGGCCGAAGTCGGGATAGAGCACGTGGGACTTTTCGCAGGTGAGGCGGTTGTAGGCGGCGTACTGCGTTGAGGGCGGGCAGATGTCGTCCATCAGGCCCGTGGCCATCTTGACAATGGACTTGACGCGGGGCGCGAGGTTGGCGATGTCGATATAGCCCAGCTTCTCGAAGATGGCGTCCTCGCGCTCGTGGCGGGGATCGTGATGGCGGAAGAAGCTGCGCAGCTCCTCATAGGCGTGCTGGTCCAGATCCATGTCCCAGACGCGCTTGTAGTCGGACAGGAAGGGGTAGACGGGCGCGGCGCGGTTGATGCGGGGCTCCAGGCCGATGCAGGCCATGGTCAGGCCGCCGCCCTGCGAGCCGCCCATCGCGCCGACGCGGGTCTCGTCGACGTAATCCAGGCCCATCACGATGCGGGCGAGCGCGACGGTGTCCAGGTAGACGTTGCGGTAGTGCAGCTTTTCGGGGTCGGGATCGTCCAGACCGCGGATGATCATGCCGTGGTAGGTGGTGCCGCGGACGCTGGCCAGATCCTCGGAGATGCCGCCCTGGCCGCGGCAGTCCAGCGCGGCGACGACGAAGCCCTCGTTGACGTAATTGAGCTTGGACGCCCAGTCGCCGGCGCTGCCGGTATAGCCGTGGAACTGCAGGATGGCGGGGCACTTGCCCGCGACGGCCTTGGGCTTTACGAACTTGGCGTGGATGCGCGAGCCGCCCACGCCCGTGAAGAACAGGTCGTAGCACTCGGCATTGGGGGTCTGAAAGCCGGCGGGCACGAACTCGACATTGAGATCCTGCGCGTCCAGGTCGGCGAGGGCCTTTTCCCAGTAGGCGTCAAAATCGGCGGGCTTGGGGCTGGAACCCAGGTAGCTTTCCAGTTCTTTGACCGGCATATCGACAATGGGCATGTGTATTACCTCCGATAATCAGATTTGATCTGTATTCAGCGCTCGAACGTCCAGGTGCGCGTCCACTCCTGGGACTCGCCGGGCTTGATGTTGATCTGGACGAAGCCCTCAAAGCACATGGTATGGCCAACGCCCCAGACGACGGCGCGGACGGGAGTGAAGTCGTCCTGCTCCATCAGGGTGACGGTGGAGTTTGCGCTGGTCAGCTTGTAGGAATAGGGCGCGAACTCGGGCTTTACGGTATCCAGGAAGGTCATGTAGGCGGTCTCGGGCACGCGGCGGAGCTTGAGGCAGTGGTGCTCGTCGTCGCCGTAGATGTTGTCGCCCATGATCCTACCGCCGCTGAGGTTGGCAAAGCCGGGCAGGTGCATGGTGTAGTCGGGCGAGATGGGCTCGCCGTTCAGCGACAGGAAGTTGTGGTTGTACTCCTGCGCGACGATGGGGCGCTTGCCCAGGTTGGTCAGCTTGGTGTGGATGGAGACGGTATTGCCCTCGACCTTGACGGTCTTGACCTCGCGGGCGGCAAAGCCCTGGCAGAGGCCGACGTCGGTGGTGAAGGTGATGGAATCGGGCTTGACGTCCCAGATGGTCGGGAAGGGACGGCAGGGCTCGTTGATCATGAACTGAAAGGGATGGTCCTGCTTGACCAGGTAGCCGTTGCCCAGACGGGGATACTCCTCGCCGACGGCGGCGGTCTCGATGGCCTCGTAGTGCTGATACTCGGAGCACAGGCCGGCGCCGTAGCTGCTGAAGGCGTTGGGGTCGCGCTGCTCGGGCTCGGCGAACTGCACCGTGCCGTCCAGCGTGATGCGGTTGATGAAGCAATTCCAGTTAAAGCGCGTTCTGCCGTAAATCTCACTGCCGGGCTTGACCACGTCGATGCTCAGCCGGTCGGATGCGAGGGTCCAAATCTCTGCCATATTTTTCTTACCCCTTTGCTGATGCTGTATTCAGGTCCTGTGAACCTACCATATATTTTAACACAGCGTCCGCCTTTTTGAAAGACGAAGGCGCGGGTTTGGATACGTTTTTTTGACGGAATGATTGACGGAATGAAGCGAATATGGAATAATAGAGTTGAAACTCCCGCGCACACGCGCGCGTGCAGGTGTGACGGCGGCCGCTGCGCGAGCGGGATTTCAGATAAAGAACCGAGCAAGGAGGATTGGTATGAACTACATACTCTTTACCGACTCCAACAGCGATATTCCCTACAAGGAGGTTGAGCGGTACGATCTGCACATCGCGTACATGCCCTATCAGCTGGACGACGCGGAGCATGTGTCCGACCTGGGGCGCGGCGACGTGATCCCCAACTTCTACGCGGCGATGCGCGCGGGCAAGACGCCCACTACCTCGATGCTGACGCCCGAGCGGTATGTGGGCTACTTCGAGCCCTTCCTGGCAGAGGGACAGGACATCCTCTTCCTGTGCTTCTCCTCCGGGCTGTCGAGCACCTACAACAGCGCGCTGGTGGCGCAGCGCGAGCTGGCGGAAAAGTACCCCGAGCGCAAGCTGGTCGTTCTCGACACCTGCAACGTTTCGATGGGCGAGGCGTACCTGGCGATGGAAGCGGGCAAGATGCGCCTTGCGGGCGCGTCGATGGAGGAAGTCGCAGCGTGGGTGGAGGCGCACAAGTACAACGTGCGCTACTGGTTCACGGTGGACGATCTGGTGTACTTAAAGCGCGGCGGGCGCATCTCGGCTACGACCGCGGCATTTGGCACGCTGCTGAGCATCAAGCCCATGCTCACCGTCACCCGCGACGGCAGGCTGATCTCCGTGGACAAGGAGAAGGGCCGCAAAAAGGCCGTAAAGCAGCTGGCCAAGCACCTGGCTGAGGAGATCGTGGAGCCCGACAAGCAGGTGGTGTCCATCCTGCAGGCGGACTGCATGGAGGACGCGCAGACGCTGCAGGACTATCTGGAGGAACTGGTGCCCGGCATACGCTGCCGCACCGAGATGGTGGGTCCCACCATCTGCGCACACGCGGGCCCTGGCACGCTGGCCGTGGTATTCCTGGGCAACGAGCGCGAAAGAACGTAATCATCTCTTATTATTCATTCATCAGGCCGTCATGGCCAAGGCCCCCCCGCGGGTGGCTGGGGGGGCGGTGGGGGTCGCGGGGGTTGTGCG
>JAXEXP010000090.1:0-5037 GCA_034113365.1 Candidatus Spyradocola sp. | reverse complement strand
CTCGATCAGCGCGATGGTGCCGTGCTTGAGCTCGCCGGCGGCCATCGCCTCGGAGTGGATGTAGGAGATCTCCTTGAGCTTGAGCGAGGCCTCCATGCACAGCGCGTTGTCCAGCCCGCGCCCGATGAAGAAGATGTCCTCCTGCGAGAAGAAGCGAGCCGCCAGCTTCTGGATGGGCGTGATGTCGGATAGGATGTGCTCCGCCTTTTCGGGCAGCGTGAGGAATTCCTTCATATAGCTGTCGTACCGCTCCTGCGTCAGCTGCCCCTTGACCAGTGCCATGTGCAGCGCGATCATCATAAAGCAGAGCACCTGCGTGGTGTAGGCCTTGGTGGAGGCCACCGCGATCTCCGGGCCCGCCCAGGTGTAGAGCACGTTATCCGCCTCGCGGGCGATGGTGGAGCCCACGACGTTGGTGATGGCCAGCACCTTGCAGCCGCGCGATTTGGCCAGCCGCAGCGCCGCAAGCGTGTCCGCCGTCTCGCCCGACTGCGACACCACGATGAACAGATCCTCGGGCGACAGGATGGGGTCGCGGTAGCGGAACTCCGAGGCTACGTCGATCTCCACCGGCACGCGGCAGAGCTTCTCGATGAGGCTGCGGCCCACCTGCCCCGCGTAGGAGGCCGTGCCGCAGGCCGTGATGACCACGCGGCGCACGCTGCGCAGCAGCTCGTCGGTCAGGCCCGCCTCGGTCAGGTCAAAGCGGCCGTCCTTGACGCGCGGAGAGATGGTGTCGCGCATGGCGCGCGCCTGGTCGTAGATCTCCTTGAGCATGAAGTGCGCATAGCCGCCGCGCTCGGCCGCGTCCACCGACCAGGTGACCTCATAGACCTCCTTGTCCACGCGCTGCAGGTCCATGTCGTAGATCTCGACGTGATCGGCAAACACCTGCGCCATCTCGCCCTCCTCGAGCAGGTAGACGCGCCGGGTGTAGGGCAGCACCGCGGGGATGTCGCTTGCGATGTAGTTGCAGCCGTCGCCAAGGCCGATGATCAGCGGGCTGTCCTTTCTGGCCGCGATGATGCGGTCGGGGAAGCGCGAGCACAGCACGCCCAGCGCGTAGGCGCCCTCCAGCTTGAGCACCGTCTCGCGCACTGCGTGCAGGATGTCGCCGTTGCCGCGGGAGAAGGTGTCCTCCAACAGGTGCGCAAACACCTCCGTGTCGGTCTCGCTGACGAACTCGTAGCCCTTGTGCATCAGCTTCTCGCGCAGCGGCGCGTAGTTTTCGATGATGCCGTTGTGCACCACCGCGATGCGCCCCGACTGCGACAGGTGCGGGTGGGAGTTCTCGTCCGAGGGTTCGCCGTGGGTGGCCCAGCGCGTGTGCCCGATGCCCACGTGCCCGTAGAGCGGCTGCCCCTCCAGCTTGCTGCGCAGGCAGTCCAGGCGTCCCCGCGCCTTGACCACCTGGATCCTGCCGTTCTCATAAACCGCCACGCCCGCAGAGTCGTATCCGCGGTATTCCAGGCGGGTCAAGCCTTCCATTAAGATGTCCGTCGCGCGCTCCGGTCCGATGTACCCGACGATGCCGCACATAGCGATGACCTCCTTGCAAAGAGAGTATATTGAAATTATACCATACATCTGTTAAAATCAAATTACGAAAACCGATACCTTCAGAAAGGCGGTACGCTCTTTATGAAAAAATATCCCCCGCTCGTCCCCAAGATCCCGCACATGATCCACGGCGGCGACTACAACCCCGACCAGTGGCTGGCCGACAAGGACGTCATCTGGAACGAGGACATGCGCATGGCAAAGCTGGCGGGCATCAACTCGCTGTCGGTGGGCATCTTCGCCTGGGAGGCGCTGGAGCCCGAGGAGGGCGTCTACGACTTCACCTGGCTGGACGAGATCATGGACAAGATGGCCGCAAACGGCATCACCGCGATCCTGGCCACGCCCTCTGCCGCTCGCCCCGCGTGGATGAGCCAGAAGTACCCCGAGGTGCTGCGCGTCAACGAGCGCCGCGAAAAGCAGCTGCACGGCGGGCGCCACAACCACTGCCTCTCCAGCAAAATCTACCGCGACAAGGTGCAGCAGATCAACGCGCTGCTGGCCGAGCGCTACAAGGATCACCCCGCGCTGGGCGCCTGGCACATCTCCAACGAGCTGTCCGGCGAGTGCCACTGCCCCGCCTGCCAGGAGAACTTCCGCCTGTGGCTGAAGGAAAAGTACGGCACGCTTGACGCGCTCAACGCCGCGTGGTGGACCTCCTTCTGGAGCCACACCTACACCGACTGGAGCCAGATCGAGTCGCCCTCGCCCATCGGCGAGCAGTCCGTCCACGGCCTCAAGCTGGACTGGAAGCGCTTTACCACCGAGCAGTTCGTCAAGTGGTACGACATCGAGACCGAGCCCCTCAAGCGCATCGCGCCCGACATCCCCTGCACCACCAACCTGATGGGCACCTACGAGGGCATCAACTACTACCGTCTGGCCGAGCACATGGACTTTGCCTGCTGGGACAGCTATCCCCAGTGGGAAAACACCATGAACGACGTTTCCATCGCGCAGTTCTTCTCCTTTGAGCACGACCTGACGCGCGGTCTCAAGGACGGCCAGCCCTTCCTGCTGATGGAGAGCTGCCCCTCCGCCACCAACTGGCGGCCCTATCCCCGCCTGCACCGCCCCGGCGTGCACCTGCTGCAGTCCATGCAGGCCGTGGCGCACGGCTCGGATTCCGTGCAGTACTTCCAGTTCCGCAAGAGCCGCGGCTCCTCCGAGAAGCTGCACGGCGCGGTGGTGGACCACTGCGGCCACGAGCACACCCGCGTGTTCGGCGAGATCGCGCAGGTGGGTGCGCAGCTCAAGTCGATGGACGCCATCGTGGGCACCACCGCGCCCGCCCGCGTCGCGCTGGTCTACGACTGGGAGAACCGCTGGGCGCTCGAGGACGCGCAGGGCTTCAATAATGTGGACAAAAAGTATCTGGACACCGTGATGGATCACTACGCCGCGCTGTGGAGCCTGGGCGTTTCGGTGGACATCGTCGACCAGACCCGCGATTTCTCCGGCCACGACGTGCTGGTGCTGCCCTTCTCCTACATGCTGCGCGGCGACTTTGCGCAGCGCGTTGAGGAATTCGTGAAAAACGGCGGCACGCTGGTGACGACGTTCGGCACCGGCTGGGTGGACGATCACGACCTGTGCTTCCTGGGCGGCTTCCCCGGCCCGCTGTCCGACACGCTGGGCATCTGGGACGAGGAGATCGACGTGCTGATGCCCGGCATGGAAAACAGCGCGCAGCTCTCGGGCAAGACCTACAAGCTGACCGACTACGCAGAGCTCATTCACGCCAAGACCGCCCGCGTGCTGGCGACTTACGACAGCGACTTCTACGCAGGGAGCCCCGCACTGACCGTCAACGACTTTGGCAAGGGCAAGGCGTACTACGTGGCGGCGCGCTTTGGCGCGGACTTCCTCAAGGATTTCTATGCGGGCCTGTGCGCGGAGCAGAACATCCCCGCCCACGACCTGCCCGAGGGCGTGACCGCAGTCACCCGCACCGACGGGGCGAGCGATTACGTTTTCGTGATGAACTTTACGCCCTGTGACAGAACTGTGACGCTGTCCGGCCGCGACTTTGCCACGGGCGAGGAGGTCTCCGCCTTTACTCTGCCCCCGCACGGCTGGCGCATACTCGTAAAACAGGCGTAACTGCGCGCTTTTCCGGGAAAATACAGGCCCGTCCGCAGGCAAAAGCTCCTGCGGGCGGGCGATCCTGCGCCAAAGAACGTGCGCGCATGCCAAAGCAGAGGAAATTTTCAAAAAAAGTAAATTTTCCCCGTTTTGATTATTGTATTCCCCGGAAAGATGTGGTATTATATCTGTAACAATTTTGTAATCGCTGTTTCCCGTACTGCATACCCTACGTATGTAAGACGAGCATCGATGCGGGATTGTTCCCCGGAATGTGTCTTATGATCTGCGGATCATCAAAAAAACATCTGCAAGGAGAGTCGCCGTTATGAAAAAGTCTCTGATCAAATCCCTGCTGCCCGTTCTCGTCGTCGCGCTGGTTCTGTCTCTGGCCACCATCAGCGTCATGGCTGACGCTGTCAAGGGCTATTATTACTGCCCTGAGAAGGAAGGTTGCACCTACTACGTCGAGTACTACGATGGCCTTGGCCGCACCGGCGAGGCGCTGCCCGAGTCCGAAGCCACCAGCACCTACAATGGTCTGGGCGTGGATGGCGAGGCGCTGCCCGCTTCCGAAGCCGCTGGCATCTACGATGGTCTGGGCCGCACCGGCGAGGCGCTGCCTGAGGCTGAGGCGGTTGGCATCTACAATGGTCTGGGCCGCACCGGCGAAGCGCTGCCCGAGGCCGAGGAAGTCGGCATCTACAATGGTCTGGGCCGCACCGGCGAGGCTCTGCCTGAGGCTGAGGCGGTTGGCATCTACAATGGTCTGGGCCGCACCGGCGAGGCTCTCGAGGCTGCTGAGGCCGTCGGCACCTACAATGGTCTGGGCCGCACCGGCGAGGCTCTCGAGGCTGCTGAGGCGACCGGCGCCTACGATGGTCTGGGCCGCACCGGCGAAGCGCTCGAGGCTGCTGAGGCTGTCGGCACCTGGGACGGCTTCCACGTCTTCACTCCCGCTGACTGCGATGACAAGCCCGCTGCCGACATCGACGGTCTTGCCTAATCTCATCTGAAACCTCAACCCCTCGCTCTTCGGAGCGAGGGGTTTTTCTATCCCCCGAAACGCTCCCGATGCCTTCCCCTTGACGGATGAGGTGTCCCCTCGCGCACAATTCTCCCCCAGAACTCCTGGTTTCCGTCGAGGAAACCATAGACCCTGCCGCCCCTCCCCATGCGGGGAGGGACGGCAGGGTCATCTCCCCTTCGCACTCTGCTCCGGCGCGCCGCACACACCGCACCCGGCTGCCCGCACCACACCCGTGCGGCGACCCGTGACCTGCGTTCCTTGCAGCTCAAGAGGTGTAGGAGTAACCTTGAAATTATCAGCTGTGAGGTTACCCAACTTAGATGAACAAGAAACGGAGACGATGGCGCCGAGCGACAAAGTCA
>JAXEXP010000089.1:0-5750 GCA_034113365.1 Candidatus Spyradocola sp. | reverse complement strand
CAATATCGTGGCGGTAATGCGCCTTTTCAAAGGAGATGCGCTGCACCGCGGCATACGCGCCGTCCAGCGCGTCGTTGAGCGTGTCGCCCAGCGCGGTCACGCCCAGCACGCGGCCGCCCGCAGTCAGGTACTTGCCGTCCTGACGCTTGGTGCCCGCATGGTACACCGTCGCGCCGGATACCTGCCCCTGCTCGTCCAGACCGCTGATCTCCTTGCCGGACTCGTACTTGACAGGGTAGCCGCCGCTGGCCATCACCACGCACGCCGCCGAGCCGGGCTTGACCGACACGGGCACGGTCTTAAGCTCGCCCTTTGCGGTGGCGACCATCGCGCGCAGCAGGTCGCCCTCCATCAGCGGCAGCACCACCTGCGTCTCGGGGTCGCCGAAGCGGCAGTTGTACTCGATGACGTAGGGCTCGCCGCCCACCACCATCAGCCCGAAGAACAGGCAGCCGCGGAAGGTGCGGCCTTCTTTCTTCATGGCCTCCATCGTGGGCAGGAAGATGCGCTGCATCGCCTTTTCGGCCACCTCGGGCGTAAAGGCGGGGTTGGGGGCGATGGTGCCCATACCGCCGGTGTTGAGGCCCTCGTCGAGGTCGTAGGCGCGCTTGTGATCCATCGCGCTGGTCAGGGGGATCATCACATTGCCGTCAGTCAGCGCGAGCACGGACACCTCCGGCCCCTCGAGGAACTGCTCGATCACGATGCGGCTGCCCGACGCGCCGAACTTGTTGCCCTCCAGCATGTCGGTGATGGCGGCGACGGCTTCAGCCTCATCCTTTGCGATGATGACGCCCTTGCCCAGCGCCAGACCGTCGGCCTTGACCACGGTGGGGTACTCGCCGCGCGCGCGGACGTATTCAATGGCCTTTTTGGCATCGGTGAACACCTCGTACTGCGCGGTGGGAATGCCGTATTTCTTCATCAGGTCCTTGGAGAAGGCCTTGCTGCCCTCGATGATGGCGGCGGCCTTGTTGGGGCCGAACGCGGGCAGCCCCGCGGCGTTCATAGCGTCCACCATGCCCGCCACCAGCGGGTCGTCGGGCGCGACGATCACGAAATCCACCTTTTTGTCCAGCGCGAGCCTGACCGCGCCGTCGATGTCGGTGGCCTTGACCTCGGGGCAGCAGATGGCATCCGCCGCGATGCCGCCGTTGCCGGGGGCGCAGTAGACGGTGCCGCAGTCCGGGCTTTCCTTGATCTTGCGGATGATGGCGTGCTCACGGCCGCCGCCGCCGATGACGAGTATATCCATAAATCTCGATGCTCCTCTGCTTTGAGGCTCCCCTTGAGGGGAGCTGCCGGCCTTCGGCCGGCTGAAGGGTGGGGGTTCCCGGGGTTACGCTGAAAGATGGCTCAGTGATGGAAGAGACGGATACCGGTAAACGCCATCACCATATTGTACTTGTTGCAGGTCTCGATCACCTGATCGTCGCGGATGGAGCCGCCGGGCTGTGCCAGATAGGTCACGCCGCTGCGGCGCGCGCGCTCGATGTTGTCGCCAAAGGGGAAGAACGCGTCGGAGCCGAGGGACACGCCGGAGAACTTGGCGATCCATTCCTTCTTCTCCTCGGCGGTGAGGGGCTCGGGGCGCTCCTCGAAGGTGTCGGCCCACACGTCGTCGCCCAGCACGTCCTCGCTCTCGTTGCCGATGTAGACATCGATGGCGTTGTCGCGGTTGGCGCGGCCCAGACCCTTCTTGAACTTAAGATTCAGAACCTTGGGATGCTGGCGCAGGAACCAGTTGTCGGCCTTGGAGCCGGCCAGACGCGTGCAGTGGATGCGGCTCTGCTGGCCCGCGCCGATGCCGATGGCCTGCCCGCCGTAGACGTAGCACACCGAGTTGGACTGGGTGTACTTGAGCGTGATCATCGCGATCTGCAGGTCGATCAGCGCCTTTTCGGGCAGCTCCTTGTTCTCGGTGACGATGTTTGCGAACATCTCGCGGTTGATGTCCAGCTCGTTGCGGCCCTGCTCGAAGGTGATGCCGAACACCTGCTTGTGCTCGATGGGCGCGGGACGGTAGCTCTCGTCGATCTGGATCACGTTGTAGGCGCCCTTGCGCTTGGCCTTGAGGATCTCCAGCGCCTCGTCGGTGTAGCCGGGGGCGATCACGCCGTCGGACACCTCGCGGTTGATGAGCGTGGCGGTGTCGGCGTCGCACACGTCGGACAGCGCGATGAAGTCGCCGAACGAGCTCATGCGGTCAGCGCCCCTTGCGCGCGCATAGGCGCAGGCGAGGGGAGAGAGCGGCTTGGAGCCGGTGAAGTAGATCTTGCGCTCCACGTCCGTCAGCGGCAGACCCACCGCAGCGCCCGCGGGGGAGACGTGCTTAAACGAGGTCGCGGCGGGCAGGCCGGTGGCCTTTTTAAGCTCTGATACCAGCTGCCAGCCGTTGAGCGCGTCCAGGAAGTTGATGTAGCCGGGACGGCCGCACAGCACCGTCACGGGTAGGTCCGCGCCGTTCTCCATGAAGATGCGCGAGGGCTTCTGGTTGGGGTTGCATCCGTACTTGAGCTGCAGTTCGTTCATGTCTTTGCCCTCCGTTTACACGTTTTTGTTCACGATGCGGGTGCGCGCGGTGCCGTCCGCCAGCGAGATGTAGCGCACGAACAGCGACACCTTGTTATCCGCATTGAGGTTCTCCCACACCAGGGAGGTGAATTCGTCGATGTCGCCGCACACGTCCACATGCTCCGGCTCGCCCTCGAAGGAGGGGATGGGGTTGCCGTCGCACTTGTAGGTGTGCAGGAACAGCCCCTGACCGGGCTTGCAGTCGGGGTATTCAAAGGTCTGGCGCACGCAGAAGGAGCCCTCGGCGTCGCCCGCCTTGAGGATGGACATCTTGTAGAAGGCCTCGCCGCCCGCCACGCGCACGGTGCCGCTGATGCGCGGCGTCCAGTTGGGGCCGTCGGGCTCAAAGCAGCGGGTGCGCAGCGCGGATTCGAAGTCGCCGCCCGCCTTGAGTGCGTCGTACACGGTGTCGGTCTGGTCGCCGTTGGTGACGATGGTGGTGTCGCCCAGCACGCGCACGGGCGCGTAGATCACCAAAGAGGGGTCAACCAGCTTGCTCTCGTCGTAGGCCTGGGTGCGGATGCCGTCGCCATCCTGCACAAACACGCGGTTGCGGGAGTTGACGGATCTGCCCATGATGAAGTAGGCGATGACGGCATGCGTGCCGGTTTCATCCTTGCCAAGCAGGATGCCGCGGCCGGGGTAGGCATTGTTGCTCAGCGTATCGGCAAAAGAGAGAGTGTTCAGCATTGTTCGATCTCCTCCGCAAGCATTTTGACCGCGCGGGGCAGCAGCAGCCACTCGGCCTGCTCCATCACGCGCCTTTGCAGGATCTCCGGGGTGTCGCCGGGCAGCACGTCCACGGCCTTTTGCAGCAGGATGGGGCCCTCGTCCACGCCCGCGGTCACCAGATGCGCCGTCGCGCCCGTGACCTTGCAGCCGCGCGCCAGCACCGCCTCGTGCACGTGCAGGCCGTAGAAGCCCTTGCCGCAGAAGGAGGGGATGAGCGCCGGGTGGATGTTGATGATGCGGCCGGAGTACGCCTCCAGCACCTTCGGGCCGAGGATGCCCAGGAACCCTGCCAGCACGATCATGTCCGCGCCATGCGCGCGCAGCATGTCCAGCAGCTGTTCGTCGTATTTGTCAGGATCGGGCTGCATCACCTTGGACAGCACGCCCGTCTCCACATTATGGTTGCGTGCGCGCTCCAGCGCGTAGGCGGCTTTGCGGTTGGACACGACGTAGCAGATGTTGGCCGCGCCCAGCTCGCCGCGATCTTGCGCGTCCAGCAGCGCCTGCAGATTGGTGCCGCCGCCCGATACCAGTACCGCCGCCCTTACCATAGCTCGACGCCCTCGCCGCCCTCGATCACCGTGCCGATGACCCAGGCGTTCTCGCCCTGGTCGGCCAGCACCTTGAGAGCCTGATTGGCCTGCTTGGAGGGCACCACCGCGCACATGCCGATGCCCATGTTGAAGGTGTTGTACATGTCGCGCTCGGGGATGCCGCCCACGGTCTTGATCTTTTTGAAGATGGCGGGCACGGGGTAGGAGCTCTTCTGGATGGAGGCGGACATGCCCTTGGGCAGCGCGCGCGGGATGTTCTCGTAGAAGCCGCCGCCGGTGATGTGCGACAGCGAGTGCACCTCGACCGACTCCAGCAGCTTGAGCACGGGCTTTACGTAGATCTTGGTGGGGGTGAGCAGCGTGTCCAGCAGGCTGCCGCCCAGGTCCTTGTCGTAGGCGGTCAGGTCGGCGTTGCCCACGTCAAAAACCTTGCGCATCAGCGAGAAGCCGTTGGAGTGCACGCCGGAGGATGCGATGCCGATGATGGCGTCGCCGGGCTGCACGCTGTTTTTGTCCAGGATCTTGCTCTTGTCCACGACGCCCACGCAGAAGCCCGCCACGTCGTACTCGTCCTCGGGGTAGAAGCCGGGCATCTCGGCGGTCTCGCCGCCCACCAGCGCGCAGCCGGCCTGCACGCAGCCCTCGGCCACGCCCTTGACGATGTCGGCGATGCGCTCGGGGTAGTTCTTGCCGCAGGCGATGTAGTCGAGGAACAGCTGGGGCTTTGCGCCGACGCACAGCACGTCGTTGACGCACATGGCGACCGCGTCAATGCCGATGGTGTCGTGCTTGTCGGCGAGGAACGCCAGCTTGAGCTTGGTGCCCACGCCGTCGGTGCCGCTGACCAGCACGGGCTTCTCGATGCCCGTCAGATCCAGCTCCAGCAGGCCGCCAAAGCCGCCGATGGAGTCCAGCAGCTGGGGCGTCGCGGTGCGGCGCACATGCTCCTTCATCAGTTCCACCGCGCGGTAGCCCGCGGTAACGTCCACGCCCGCGGCCTTATAGCTTTCAGAATGGCTGTTGGTATTCATGGTATGCTCCTTCCCGCGCCCGAGGGGGCGATGGTTATTCTTCTTCGTATTTGCTCTGGAATTTGTCCGCCGCGCAGGGTGCAGGGGGATCGACGGGGTACTTGCCGGTGAAGCAGCCCACGCAGAACTTGCACTTGCAGCCCATCGCGATCTTCTGGATGTTGTCCACGGACAGGAAGCCGAGGGAGTCCACGTCGATCTCCTTTGCGATGGCGTCCACGTCACCCTTGCAGCGGTTGGCGATGAGCCGGTCGGGATCGGGCACGTCCACGCCGAAGTAGCAGGGGTAGACGAACTGCGGCGAAGATACGCGCATGTGCACCTCGGTCGCGCCCGCCTCGCGCAGCAGCTTGATGGTGCGGGCGCAGGTGGTGCCGCGGACGATGGAGTCGTCCACGAGGATCACGCGCTTGCCCTCGACCACCGAGCGGATGGCGGACAGCTTGATGCGCACCGCGTCCTCGCGCATCTTCTGCGTCGGCTCGATGAACGTGCGGCCGACGTAGCGGTTCTTGATGAAGCCCATCTGGTAGGGGATGCCGGACTGGCGCGCATAGCCCAGCGCGGCGTCCAGACCGGAGTCGGGCGCGCCCACCACGACGTCCGCCGCGACGGGATGCTCCAGCGCCAGGTAAGCGCCCGCGCGCTGACGCGCCTCATGCACGCCCGCGCCATCCAGCACGGAGTCGGGGCGCGCGATGTACACGAACTCGAACACGCACATGCCCGTCTCCTGCCCCGTCAGCGCGGGGATGGAGGTCAGGCCCTCCTTGTTGGCGATCACGATCTCGCCGGGCTCCACGTCGCGCACCAGCTCCGCGCCCAGCGTGGACAGCGCGCAGCTTTCGGAGGCGAAGAT
>JAXEXP010000088.1:0-34082 GCA_034113365.1 Candidatus Spyradocola sp. | reverse complement strand
GGCTCGTCGCAGGCGGCCTGCGTGTTCTTGACCGCGAGGTGGACGCTGTGCAGCACGGGAGTCTGCCCCTCGGCGTTTGCGTTCAGCAGCGCGCGCACCTGCACGCCGTCTGCGAGCCTGCCGCCCTTGACGGTCAGCGTGTCGGTGTCCAGCGCGGCGAGGTCGTCCGCGGAATTGATGCTGTGCCGGTCGATGAAGGGGCTCCACAGGCCCCAGGAGAACCAGCCGGACAGCTCCCCGCCCGCAAGGCGCACGCGCGCCTGCACCTCGACGGAGGTTCCTTTGGGCGTATCCGCGCAGAAGGACAGCACGAGCGTGTCAAAGGGCATGACGGGGATGAGCCTGTCCTCCTCGACGCTGCCGATGCGGATATGGTCAAAATTCGCCATGTTTGCCTCCTTTTAGGCCAGTGCGCTCTTGCAGACGTCCACCCATTCGCCGCCGGTCGCGCGCTCCAGCTCGTCAAGCGTCAGGCGCACGGCGGTGTTGTCGGTGCCGGCCGCGGGATAGACCACGTCAAAGCGGCGCAGCGACGCGTCCAGGCAGACCTTTGCGGTGTCCGGGTTGACGCCAAAGGGGCACACGCCGCCCACGCGGTGGCCGGTCAGCTCCTCGGCGAGGTCGGGCGAGAGCATCTTGGCCTTGGTGTGGAAGGCGTCCTTGAATTTGCGGTTGTCGATCTTGACGTCGCCTGCGCACACGATGAGCACGCAGCCTTCGCCCAGCTCAAAGGAGAGCGTCTTGGCGATACGCGCGGGCTCGCAGCCCACGGCCTGCGCGGCAAGCTCCACCGTCGCGGTGGACACGTCGAAGATGTGGATGCGGTCGTCCAGACCGAATTTTGCAAGGTGATCCCTTGCCTTTTCAAACGCCATGGTTCTATTCCTCCGTATTCTTCTCCTCGGGCGCGGGGTCGCGGGTAAAGCCCAGCCACTCGTAGACGCGGATGGCGGGCTCGCGCCAGTCGTCGGTCTCCAGCACGATTTTTTCATAGCCGCAGCCAATCAGGTACTGCATCACAGCGTGGCAGACGGCCTTGCCCAGCGTCCTGCCGCGATAGGCGCTGTCCGCCGCGACCATGTGGACGTAGCCCTGCTCGGACTGACAGACCGCCGTGGCGGTGGCGGCAATGCGGCCCTGCGCATCCACAACAAAGAAGATGCGCTCCGGGATGACGCCGGACTTGCCCAGCATCTCGCGCGCAAAATCCTGCGCCGTCCAGCTCTCCGTGCCCAGCCCGCCGCCGTTGCAGCAGCGCATCCAGTCCGCCTCGTCGCCGGGGCGGTAGGTGCGCATCGCGTAGCCCTCGGGCAGCGCGTATTCAGGCAGCGGCTGCGCATGCCAGGTCATGAAAAAATGTGCCATACTCCGTTTTCTCCTCCAGGGATTGTTCGATATCCGGAATTGGTGAAAGTATAGCACGCCTCTGCGCCAAATGCAAGCGCGCGCTTGACAAGCAGAAAAACGCATGTTAACATATTTCTGCCAATAGACAAACAAATCAACTCAGGAGGGTGCATATCATGAAACAACTGCAGATGACAGGTCCGCGCACAAGCCGCATCATTGAAGTTCCCGATCTCGTTCCCGGTCCCGGTCAGGTACTCATCAAGGTCAAGTACACCGGACTGTGCATGTCCGACTGGCATCCGTGGGCGGAGGCCAAGGGCGGAGAGTTCATGGGCCATGAGCCTCTGGGCACGGTGGTGGCGCTGGGCGAGGGCGTGACGAAGTACAAGGTGGGCGACAAGGTCACGGGCCTGTGCGATACCCCCAGCTACGCGGAATACTGCCTCTGCCGCGAGAGCCTTGTCGTACCCGTCCCTGAGGATCTGGCCGACGAGGACGCGGTGGCCGAGCCGCTGAGCTGCATCGTCTCCGTCGCCTCCAAGCTGCATCTGGAAAAGCCCGGCGACACCTTTGCGCTGGTGGGCGCGGGCTACATGGGTCTGGGTCTGATGACGCTGATGCGCGCCAAGGGCGCGGGGCACATCGTGGTGGTGGATCCCCGTCAGGAGGCGCGTGAAAACGCGCTGCGCTTCGGTGCGGACGAAGTTTACACGCCCGAGGAGGTGCCTGCGGACTACATCGTCAATGATTGGACGGGCGACATTTTCGCGCGCGGCTTCCCGGTGGTCGGCGAGTTCACCGGCACGCAGGACGGCCTGCGTCTTGCAGGCGACATGACGGGCGTGCATGGCACGATGGGCGTCGCGGGCTGGCATCAGGGCGGAGACCGCACCGTGGACTTCCGCCTGTGGGGTTGGAAGGGCATTACCGTGATCAATACCCATGAGCGCCGCCAGCTGTTCCAGGCGCAGTGCTGCCAGAACGCGCTGGACATGATCCGCCTGGGCCAGTGGAACTACAAGGGCGTGTGCAACAACATCTACGGCCTGGACGAGTTCGACAAGGCGAACACCGACATGGAGACCAAGCCCATGGGCTTCATCAAGGCTCTGGTGCGCTGCACGGATTTCTAAAGACCAGCTATGTATGGGGACGGCAGAGATGCCGTCCCTTTTTCATGCGATGCGCTCGCCGTCCGCAAGGGAAAACCGCATCCAGCGGCCGTCCGTCCCGCACAGGTAGTAGGCGTCCTGCGCGATCACGCCGCCCAGCGCCTCTCTCTCGCCGCGGTTCCACCAGACGAGGTCGCCGCTGCGCGCCTCCAGACACAGCGCCTGACAGGGCGCGCCGCGCAGCGTGAGGAACAGGTAGCCGTTCCAATGCGCCGCGCCGCCTGCGGGCTCGCCGAGGATCTGCGCGCGCCACAGCAGCGCGCCGGTCGCCCGGTTCAGCGCGATGTAGCACCCCGCGCCGTTGGAAGCGCCCACGCAGGGCAGTATGTCCCCGTCGGGATGCAGCTGCTCGAACAGCAGCGGCGCGCCGCAGGGACCGGGCGTGGGATGACGGAACACCTCGCGCCGTTTTGCCAACGAATAGGCGCACAGCCCGCTCGCGCAGGCGGCGTACAGCACGCAGTCCAGCGCGTCAAAGGCGATGGTCTCCTCGCGCGGGCGCAGTCCGGTCTCGATGCGCAGCGACTCCTGCGCGCCCGACAGCGTGACGACGCCATCCGGCTCCAGCGTCAGCTTTGCGGTGCCCAGCTCCAGCATGCGCGGCGCGTAATCCAGCGCGAGGCTGCCGTCGTAGCGCACGCGGTTGTTTTTCCACGGAAGGTCGCACAGCAGACAGGTCTGCTCAGGGTAAAGACTCACGGTAACACCTCCCCGTGAGCAGAATATGCCGCGCGCATCCGGCCGGTGTCCGCAGAATGTGAGCATTTGAGGGCCTCTGCATCCCGCTCGCTTGTGGAATTGATGGGATACTGAAAAAACGTTAAGCGCTGTCGCAAAAAAGAAAACCCCTGAATCCAGTTTCACCTGAATTCAGGGGTTTTGTTTGGTGCGAGAAACAGGACTTGAACCTGCATGAAGGAACCTTCACTAGTACCTGAAACTAGCGCGTCTGCCAATTCCGCCATTCTCGCTGGTGCGCCTGACAGGATTCGAACCTGCGGTCTCCCGAGTCGGAGTCGGACACTCTATCCACTGAGCTACAAGCGCGAATCGGTTGTCGAATGTTATTATAGCACAATGGTTTCGATTCAGCAAGAGGGAATTGAGAAAAAGTTACTAGCTTTAGGTTCCCATTTGCAGGATGCACAGGCTCTCGGGCGGGAGCTCGAAGGTGAGGCAGTTCGGCGCGGCGGAGATCTGCTCGCAGCTTACGCAGTCCTTCCCCGAGACGCTGACGGCGTTGCCGCTCTCGGCGCGGAGCACGCGTGCGGATCGCAGCGCTGCGGGCAGATGCAGGAGCACCGTGTCAGGGCTGCGGTTCACGGCAAATGCGGTCAGCGTTTCACCGCTCAGCGTAGCGCCGACGTCGAGCGCATCAGCAGAAGCCGGTACGCTGTGCGTGCCAGCGAGCGCGCGATAGGCCTGTAGCGGATGGAATATGGTCTGCTTCCAGGAGCCCTGCGCATCGGCCATGATGGGTGCGAGCACGTTGACCATCTGCGCGGTGTTAGCGATACGGATCACGTCGCTGCTGCGCAGGAGCAGGTTCAGGAAGCTGGCGACCCACAACGCGTCGCGCCAGGTGTAGGTCTGGATGAGCCCGTATTTGCTGCGATCGTCCGGCGCGTTGTTCCAGATGTTCCACTCGTCCAGAGACAGCGCGACGTCGGCCTTGCGGGGCGGGATGCGCAGCCAGGGATTGAGGCTGACCGGGCGCGCGTTCACCTCGTGGAGCAGCCTGCAGGCGGGCGTCAGCGTATCGCGCCGGAACGCCTCCAGCTGACGCCAGGGCTGATCGGGGTCCTCGCCCGTGCCGGCGTAGAAGTGCAGGGACAAATAGTCGCACACGTCGCCCAGGCTGTCGAGCACCCTGCGGTTCCAGGCGTCGTCGTAGCCCACGAAGATCAGCTCGATGGTGGGGTCGGTCATCTTCATGTATTTGGTGAACTCCCACGCGTCGCGGATGTAGATCTCCACATCGTGCTGTGTGCCCAGGTCGGGCTCGGCGTAGGATTCATTGCCTATGAACCAGTATTTGACGCCAAAGGGCTGCTCGTAGCCGTGCACGCGGCGCAGGTTGGCATAGTAGGTGTCGCCGGTTCCGTTGCAGTATTCCACCCAGTTGGCGGCCTCTTCGGCGCTGCCGGTGGGCATGTTGACGCAGAGCATGGGCTCGGCGCCGATGCTGCGGCAATACTGCACGAACTCGGCTGTACCGAACTCATGGCACATGCGGCCGCCCCAGACGATGTTGGCGCGCTTTCTGCGCTGCCCGACGGGGCCGACGTGCTCCTCCCAATGGTAGATGCCCATCACGGTGCCGCCCGGGAAGCGCAGCGCGGTCGGTGCGAGCTCCTGGCACAGCTGCTGCACATCCTGCCGGATGCCCTGCGCGTCGGAGAGCGGCGAGCCGGGGTCGCAGACGCCGCCCAGTATGCAGTTTTCAATATGCTCAATAAAGCTGCCGAAAATGTGCGGATCGATAGGCGTCCGCGCGGCAAGATCGACATTCAATACGCTGTTTTTCATGGAAATCGGCTCCTGTCAGGCTTTTTTTGATTATACCACGACCGGAGCCGGAGCGTCAATGCGTCAGAGCAGTATGCAGATCATGCCGCCGCTGCCCTCGTTGATGATGCGGCTGAGGGTTTCGCGGGTCTTGTTCTGCGCGTCCTCGGGCATGCGCATCAGCTTGCCGGCCAGGCCCTCGCGCACCAGGTCGTGCAGGGATTTGCCGAAGATCTCGGTGCTCCACAGCTTCTGCGGGTCGGCCTCGAACTGCGAGAGCAGGTATTTGACCATCTCCTCGGACTCCTTTTCCGAGCCGATGATGGGATTGACCTCGGTGGCGATGTCCACGCGGATCATGTGCAGGCTGGGCGCGGAGGCGCGCAGCTTGACGCCGTAGTGGCCGCCCTGGCGCGTGAGCTCGGGCTCTGCCAGCGTCAGCTCCTCCATCGTGGGGGCGACCAGGCCGTAGCCCGTGGTCTTGACGGACTCCAGCGCGGAGGCCACGCGGTCGTATTCGCGCTTTGCCTTGACCAGATCCGTCATCAGCGACATCAGATGGGCGTCGGAGCGCACCTGCTGGCCGCATTTCTGGCCCAGCACCTCGTAGAACAGGCCCTCGCGCAGCGGCAGCGCCATGTGCACCGTGCCGCTGCCCAAATCCATGCCCTCCAGCTGCAGGCCCTTGGCATCGGGCAGCTCGAAGACTTCGGGCATCCTGCGCACGTCGCGCACATGGACGAGGCCCTCGCCGCTTTGGCGGATGGCGTCCAGTATTGCCTGGGGCAGCGGGTCGTCCTCGGGCAGCGCCTGTACCCAGGAGGGGAGCTCCACCGTCACCTCGCGCAGCGGGAATTCGTAGAGCACCGTGCGCAGCAGCTCGTTGAGGTCGTCGGCGTTGAGGTGGATGACGTCCATCAACAGCACGGGCACGTCGTATTTTTCGGTCAGGTCATGCACGAGCTGGCGCGTGGCGGGGTCGGTGGGCGTGGAGGTGTTGAGCACCATCACGAAGGGCTTGCCGCTGTCCTTGAGCGCCTGCACGGCCTTTTCCTCCGCCGCGACGTAGTTCATGCGCTCGATGCCGGAAAAGCTGCCGTCGGTGGTGACGAGCAGGCCGATGGTGGAGTGCTCGCCGATCACGCGGTCGGTGCCCACCTCGGCGGCCTGCGCGAAGGGGATCTCCTGCTCGAACCACGGCGTGCGCACCATGCGCTGCGCGCCGTCCTCGTCCGCGCCCATCGCGCCGGGCACCATGTAGCCCACGCAGTCCACAAAGCGCACGGACAGCGCGCCCACGCCCTCCATGGACAGGCTGACGGGCTCTGCGGGCACAAAGCGCGGCTGCGTGGTCATGATGGTTTTGCCCGAGCCGGATTGCGGCATCTCGTCCACCATGCGGTCCTTTTTGTAGGACTCGGGCAGATTGGGCAGCACCATCTGCTGCATCAGCTGCGCGATGAGCGTGGATTTGCCTGTGCGCACAGGCCCGACCACGCCGATGAACACCGTCCCGTCACAGCGCGTGGCAATGTCACGGTATATGTCGTATCGTTCCATATCCTTCCCTCCCGTACACATTCAGGTTGGTGAAGAATATGCCGCCGCACGCAAAAAAAGAACGCCTCCGGGTTGCGGAGACGTTCCGAATAGCCGATTTACTTGGTGCCGAACAGGCGGTCGCCGGCGTCGCCCAGGCCGGGGATGATGTAGCCATGGTCGTTGAGCTTCTCATCGACGCAGGCGACGTAGATGTCCACGTCGGGATGATCCTTCTGCACGCGCTCGATGCCCTCGGGCGCGGCGATGAGGTTCATCATGCGGATGGAGCGGCAGCCGCGGTTCTTGATGAAGCTGATGGCGGCGGAAGCGGAGCCGCCGGTGGCCAGCATGGGATCGAGCACGATCAGGTCGCGCTCCTTGACGTCGGTGGGCAGCTTGCAGTAGTATTCCACGGGCTCCAGCGTCTCGGGGTCGCGGTAGAGGCCGATGTGGCCGACGCGCGCCGCGGGGATGATCTCCAGCACGCCGTCGAGCATGCCCAGGCCCGCGCGCAGGATCGGCACGACGCCCAGCTTCTTGCCCGCCAGCACATGCGCCTTGCATGCTTGGATGGGGGTCTCCACCTCCACCTCCGTAAGCGGCAGGTCGCGGGTGGACTCGTATGCCATCAGCATGGAGATCTCGTTGAGCAGTTCGCGGAATTCCTTGGAGCCGGTGTTCTTATCGCGCATGATGGTCAGCTTGTGCTGGATGAGCGGGTGGTCCATGACGATGAGCTTGCTCATAAGTTGTGTCTCTCCTATCGAATTTTATTTGTTGTACTTCTTTTCGATGGCGGTGATCATGTCCACGCGCTTGGCGTGGCGTCCGCCCTCAAACCCGGTGGACAGGAAGGTATCCACGATCTCCATCGCAAGGCCCTGGCCCACGACGCGCTCGCCCATGGCCAGCATGTTGGCGTCGTTGTGCAGGCGGGTGTACTTGGCCGAATAGGTGTCGGAGCAGACGGCGCAGCGGATGCCGGGCACCTTGTTGGCGGCAAGAGAGATCCCGATGCCCGTGCCGCACACCACGATGCCGTACTCGTACTTGCCCGCGGCGACGGCCTCGGCTACCTTCTGGCCGTACTCGGGGTAGTTCACGGATTCGGTTCCGTAGCAGCCCAGGTCCTCAAACTCGATTCCCTTTTCCTTCAGATGCTCCGCGATGGCAAGCTTGAGCTTGTACGCGGCGTGATCGCTTCCCAGTGCTATCATGATTCAGAGGCACCTCCCAGTTGAATTCAACTTATTATAGCGCAAATCATGCAATTACGCAAACACAACCTCAGCTTTTTCTGCCCAAATAGCGGCAGACCTGTCCGCAGTAATCCAGATATGCCTGCCCAAAGGCGGCGCGCAGGTGCGCCTCCTCCACGCACACCACCTGAACGTGCAGCAGCAGCGCCGCAAGCACCGTCAAAATGCACAGCGGCCAGCTGAAAAACAGCAGCAGGATCCCCAGATACATCAGGTCAAACCCCAGAAACGCGGGGTTCCGGCTGATGCGGTAGATGCCGTCTGTGACCAGCTCCGTCTTTTCCTGCGCAGAAACACCGGCGCGCCAGCTGTCCTTCATGCACAGCGCGGCGGCCGCGAACGCCGCGACGCCCAGCGCGCCCAGCAGGGCGCCCAGTATGCGCGTCCAGTCCGGCAGCGCGGTCCGCTTCAGCGCGATGCAGACCACCTGCTCTATGGGCAGCAGCGCCGTGACGCACTTGACGGCGATCTCAATGGCGCGCACGCGGCCCGTCTTGCCCCGGCCCATCTGGTCGGTGCGGATGCCGTGGCTGCGCTGGCTGAGCATTTTTCCGAAATAACAGGCATAAAAAAACGCAAGTATGAGCAGAGCGAGCAGCTGATAGACCATATCCCGCCCCCGTCAGTCGTCGTTGGGGCTGTAAACGGCGCGGATCTCCTCGGCCCGGTCGGGGTAGAGCCGGATGAGCACCACCACCAGCGCCAGCTCGATCTGATCCAGCGTCTTGAGGTAGACGTCGTGGTCGCCGCCGAAGGGATCCTCGATGTCCTGATCGGTGCCCGTTGCGTAGCCCAGCAGCGTGTGCACCTTGCCCGCCGCACCGGGGCAGAGCTGCAGCACCCGCGCCCTGTGAGAGCGGCCCATCGTCAGGATCAGGTCGGCGTCCTCGATCAAACCGCGCGTCAGCTGCACGGCGGAGTGGTTGAACAGGTCGCCGCCGCGCTCGGCGATGACCGCGCAGGCGCCATAGGAGGCGGGCAGGCCCTCGTCGGCGTCGGTGCCGGCGGAGTTGACTTCAAAATCGTCTAGCTCCAGCTGCCCGGCCATGCGTCGCGCGAGCTCCTCGGCCATCGCAGAGCGGCAGGTGTTGCCGGTGCAGACAAACAGCAGGTTCATGGGAACCCTCCTTTATGATACCGTGATGATGTGGAAGCCCGCGGCGCGCTCGATGCGGTTCATCACCGCAAGCCCCACGCCGTCCAGCGACAGCCCCTCGGCGTAGACGTGCGTATAGCCCGCGTCGTCCGCCGCGCGCAGCGCCGCAAACAGGTTGTGCGCATAGCTCTCCGGCGTATCGCCCGCGGACAGCACGGGCAGCTTGCCGTAGCGGTCTTTGCGCGCGTCGAGGCAGAGCACGCAGGGGCGCTCGTCCTGCGCCGCTTGCTCGCGGATGTAGGCGATGCGCGCCTCGTCCTCGCCCAGCACGACGCGCACCTGCGCCCTGGGGGCATAGTGCTTGTGCAGCAGCCCCGGGGACAGCGCCTTTTCGCCGTCGCGCAGCGGCTCCATCACACCTTTGCCAAGCAGCACTTCCTCGCCGAGCGCTTCCAGCAGCATCTCCCGGGTGACGCCGCCGGGGCGCAGCAGCACCGCGCGCTCCCGCGTGGTGTCCACCACGGTGGATTCCAAGCCCACCTGGCACGGCCCGCCGTCGATGATCAGCGGGATGCGGCCGCTTAAGTCGTCCAGCACATGCTGGGCGGTGGTGGGGCTGGGGCGGCCGGAGAGGTTGGCGCTGGGCGCGGCGATGGGCAGCCCGGCAAGGTCGATCATCTCCCTTGCCACGGGATGCACGGGGAAGCGCACCGCGACGGTGGAAAGGCCCGCCGTCACCGCGAGGGGGATGCGGTCGTGTTTGGGCATGATGAGCGTCAGCGGGCCGGGCCAGAAGGCGTCCATCAGTTTCATTGCACACTCTGGCACGGCGGAGACGACGTTCTCCAGCTGATCCAGCGCGCTGATGTGCACGATCAGCGGATTGTCGGCAGGGCGGCCCTTCGCGGCGAATATGGCCAGCGCGGCGTTTTCATCCAGCGCGTTCGCGCCAAGGCCGTAGACCGTCTCGGTGGGCATGCCCACGAGTCCGCCCGCTCGGAAGATCGCCGCCGCGAGCTGCAGATTCTCCCGCGTCGGCTGCAATACCTGCGTTTGCATTGTTTTCCCTTCTTATTCTGTGGTTCAGTTCATGCCCTCGGCCTGCAGGCGCGCGGTCTGGTCGGCGAGCACGAGCGCGTCGAGCAGCTCGTCCATGTCTCCGTTCAGGAACTGGGGCAGCTTGTAGAGCGTTACGTTGATGCGGTGATCGGTCACGCGGCCCTGCGGATAGTTGTAGGTGCGGATGCGCTCGGAGCGGTCGCCGGAGCCCACCTGGTTCTTGCGGAAGGCGGACACCTCGTCCTGCTGCTCCTGCACGGCCTTGTCCCACAGCTTGGCGCGCAGCATGCGCATGGCCTGCTCGCGGTTCTGGATCTGCGAGCGCTCGTTCTGGCACTGCACCACGATGCCCGTTGGGATGTGCGTGATGCGCACGGCGGAGTCGGTGCGGTTGACGTGCTGGCCGCCCGCGCCGCCCGCGCGGTAGGTGTCGATGCGCAGATCGTTCTGGTTGATCTCCACCTCGACGTCGTCCACCTCGGGCATGACGGCGACGGTGGCGGCGGAGGTGTGGATGCGCCCGCCCGATTCCGTCTCGGGCACGCGCTGCACGCGATGCGCGCCCGACTCGAACTTGAGCCGCGAATACGCGCCCTGCCCGGAGATCATCATGGACAGCTCCTTGACGCCGCCAAGCTCAGTCAGGTTCGCGTCCAGCTCCTCGGTTTTCCAGCCGCGGGCGTCGGCGTAGTGCGTGTACATGCGCGCAAGCTCCGCGGCAAACAGCGCGGCCTCCTCGCCGCCCGTACCCGCGCGGATCTCGATGATCACGTTCTTGTCGTCGTTAGGGTCCTTGGGCAGGAGCAGCAGCTGCATGCGCTTTTCCAGCTCGTCCCGGCGCGGCTCTGCCTCGGCAAGCTCCTCCTTGGCCATGTCGCGCAGGTCGGCGTCCTCCAGCATTTCCTTCGCTTCTTCGATGTTGCTGACCACGGTCTTGTACTCGGCAAAGGCCGTCATCAGCTCCTCCATGTCGGCGTGCTCCTTCATGAGCCTTCGCCAGGTATCCATATCGGCGAGCGTCTCGGGCTGCGAGAGGCGAACCTGCAGTTCGTCGTAGCGCGCCTCGAGCGCCTCCAGTCGTTCCATCAGATTGACCATGTTCTCTCTCCTCTATCTCGGTTCGGCCTGCACCACGCGGTCCAGACCGTTCAAATCCTTCAAAACCTTGGTTTTCCAGCCGGAAAACAGCGCGGGCACGCTCTCCCCCTGCGCGCAGCCGATCTCCATCAGCAGCGCGCCGCCCGGGTTCAGGTATTTTGCAGCGCCCTGCGCCAGCCTGCGGTAGAACGCAAGGCCATCCGCGCCGCCCAGCAGCGCCAGCTCTGGCTCCCGGCGCACCTCCAGCTGGAGTACGTCCATCTCCTGCGCCGTCAGGTA
Source organism: Candidatus Spyradocola sp. (assembly GCA_034113365.1). Taxonomy (GTDB): domain Bacteria; phylum Bacillota; class Clostridia; order Christensenellales; family UBA1750; genus Spyradocola. The sequence continues at coordinate 22,719 of JAXEXP010000088.1, read as the reverse complement.
CGGCGGATTGCACACGATCAGGTCAAACGCCTGCCCGTCCGGCAGCGCGTCCAGCAGATCGCCCTGCAAAAAGTCGATTTCCACGCCGTTTCTGCGCGCATTTTCCGCTGCGACGCACAGCGCGTCCGTCGAAATGTCAGTCGCCGTGACGCGCAGCTCGCCCAGCTTTTTAATCGACACGGCCAGCGCGCCCGAGCCCGTACACAGGTCAAGGGCGGTCGCGTAACCGCGCGTTTTCGCCAGCTCCAGTGCCGTTTCGCACAGCAATTCCGTGTCCTGACGCGGGATGAGCACGCGCGCGTCTACGGAAAAGCGCAGGCCCATGAACCACGCTTCGCCAAGGATATACTGCGCAGGCTCGCCCTGCGCACGGCGTTCAAACAGCGCAAGGCAGCGCTGCTCGGCCTCCGGCGGAACGTCGTCCGCAAGATGGCGCACCAGCGCGTCGTGCTGCTGCTCCAGCGCATGCAGCAGCAGCTCGCGGGCGTCCCAGTCCGCGTCGGGGGTGCGGGCGAGGCGCGCCCGTCCCTCGCGCAGCAGCTGTCCAACCTTCATCCCTTGGCCTCGTCGGGGTTTTCGTCGGTTTCGGGGTCGTAGGCGCCGGTTTCCTCAACAGTTTCCTCCGTGGACTCCTCAACGGGTTCTTGAGTTTGTTCCCCGGCAGGCTCCTCGGGCTGCTCGTCCGCCTCGTCGTGCCACTCCTCGCCTTTGGCCAGCTTCATGGCCACGATGGCGACCTCGATCATGTCGTCGGTGGGCTGCAGGGCGGTCAGGCGCTGCAGCTGCATGCCCGGCCAGCGCAGGATGCGGGTCAGCCAGTTGTCGTTGCGGCCCGTCCACTGCAGCAGCTCGTAGGACAGCCCCGCCACGATGGGCAGCAGGATGATGCGCACGAGGATGCGGGTGAACACGTTGCCGTCCAGGCCGAACACGCTGGCCACGGAGGTGACGAGTATGGAGATCACCATCACGATCAGCAGAAACGCGGTGCCGCAGCGGGGGTGCATCACGGGGTACTTGCGGCAGTTTTCCACCGTCAGCTCCTCATCGTTTTCATTGCAGTAGACGGTCTTGTGCTCCGCGCCGTGGTACATGAACACGCGCTTGATCTCCTTCATGCGCGAGACGAGCAGGATGTAGGCAAGGAAGATGATGATGCGCACGAGGCCTTCCAGCAGGTTGACAGCAAGCGTATGCCCGGGCAGCAGCAGGTTCAGCCCGGAGCCCGCCAGCGAGGGCAGCACAAAGAACAGCCCCACCGCCAGCACGATGGCCAGCAGCACCGCGCAGACCATCATGATGTCGTCCGTGCTGCGGCCGGTGACGCGGCTGAGCCACTTTTCAAACTTGGATGGCTCCTCCTGCAGGCTCTCGTCGCCCATCATCTCGGCAGAGCGGGTGATGGTGGTCATGCCGCCGGTCAGCGCGTTGATAAACGCCACCACGCCGCGGATGAGGGGCCAGCCCAGTATTTTATTCTTCTTGGCCGCAGGCTCGATGGGTTCGGTGAACGTTTCGATCTTATGGTCGGAAACGCGGCGCACGGCGATGGCCATGCGGTCGGGGGCCTTCATCATCACGCCCTCCATCACGGCCTGGCCGCCGATGTACACCTTTTCCGGCTTCTTCTCTTTTTTCATGGAAAGCTCCTTTCGCGGGGGAATATCTATGTCAAAATCAAGGTTTAGGACCTGAACGGATTTACGAAAAAAGTGCAGAAAGGGCGTACCCTGTCTGCACTTTTGTGTCTGCATTACATGCCGTAACGCTTCTTGAAGCGGTCGACGCGTCCGCCCGTATCGACGAGCTTCTGCTTACCCGTGAAGAAGGGGTGGCACTTGGAGCAAATTTCGACCTTGAGCTCGGGCTTGACGGAGCCGGTCTCGAAGGTATTACCGCAAGCGCAGCGAACGATCGCCTTGCCGTACTTGGGATGGATTCCTTCCTTCATGTTATCTCACCTCTTTCAAACCACAGTAATGTCTGTGCGTTGATAACATCAACATCGTTTATTAGAATACCATAACCCGGTCCGAAATACAATATGCAAATTAAATTTAACAAAGACTTTTCACTCAAAAAGCGTGATGCCAAGGGCATTGTAGACGCTCCAGTCCACCACGTCGGTGTATGCGAGGCCCGCGTCCTTCTTAAAGCGCAGCAGCGCGTCCTTCGTGCCGTCGCCGAACACGCCGTCGGGGTTGCCGTAGAGGTAGCCGCGGATCTTGAGCCGCGTCTGCACCTCCCTTACGTCGCTGCCGCGGTCGCCGGGGCGCAGCGTGCGAAAGCCCGCCGCCATGCTGCCATACGCCGCGCGCTCGATGATCACCGTCGCGCCCTCCGGCACGAGCGGAAACAGCGCCTCGACGTCCTTGTTGAGCATGCGGATGCAGCCGTGCGACGTGTCCCCGCCGATGGAGCCGGGCTTGTTGGTGCCGTGGATGCCGTACTTGCCCCACGGGCAGGAAATGGAGATGAAGCGAGTGCCAAAGCCCGTGCCCCAGTTGACGGCCTTGCCGTTGACCTTCCACACGCCCAGCGGCGAGGGCGTGGCCCACTTGCCCACCGCGCAGGGATAGGAGGCGACCAGCGCCTCGTTTTTGTACAGGTACAGCCGCTGGATGTCCGCGTCCACCACGATCAGCGTGTCCTCTGGCCGGTCCGCCGCGCCGCACAGCGCGAGCAGCAACACCGCCGCCAGCAGCACCGCAACGCCTCTCCTTCGCAAAAAAACTCCCCCTTTGCGCGCAGCTCATGCTTCATCTATATGCACTGCGCGGGGGAGTTTATCCGTTTACGGCATGATGTTGAGGATCTCGATGCCCTCGATGGCGCGGCGGATCAGGCCTTCGCCGTCGATGAGCTTTTCGGACTCGATCAGCTGCTCGACGCGGGGCTTGGTCTGCGGGTGCTTGGGGGTAAAGATGGTGCAGCAGTCCTCGTAGGGCAGGATGGACGTCTCGTAGGTGCCGATCTTCTCGGCGTAGTCCATGATCTCGATCTTGTCAAAGCCGATCAGCGGGCGGAACACGGGCATGTCGCAAACCGCGTTGGTGCAGCACAGGCCGTCCATGGTCTGGCTGGCCACTTGCCCTATGGACTCGCCGGTGATCAGCGCCGAGCAGTTGGCGCGGTGCGCGATGCGGTTGGCGATGCGCATCATGTAGCGGCGCATCAGGATGGTCAGCTGGCTCTCGGGGCATTTCTGGTACAGCTCCTGCTGCAGCTCGGTAAAGGGCACGACGTACATGCGGATGGGGCCTGCGTAGGCGGACAGCTGCTTTGCCAGGTCGATCACCTTCTGCTTGGCCTGCTCGGAGGTGAACGGGAAGGAATGGTAGTGGATGCAGTTGAGCTGCACGCCGCGCTTGGCGATCATGTAGCCCGCCACCGGCGAATCGATGCCGCCCGAGAGCAGCAGCATGGCCTTGCCGTTGGTGCCCACGGGCATGCCGCCCACCGCCGGGATCTTTTCAACGTAGAGATAGGCGTTTTCGCGCACCTCAATGTTGAGCTCGTGCTGGGGCTTGTGGACGTCCACCGTCAGCTGCGGGCAGGCGGTCAGCACCTGATAGCCCACCTCTTCGTTGATCTGCATGGAGTCCAGCGGAAAGCGCTTGTCCGCGCGGCGCGCGGCGCACTTGAAGGTGCCGGAAAGCGGCTTCATCATCTCCACGGCCTCGCGGCAGATGGCGTCCATCGTCTTTTCGCACTGCACCACGGGGCTGACCGAGTGCACGCCGAACACGCGCGTGACGCGGCGGATGACGTCCTCCATGTCGGTGATGTCGCGCAGAAAGATGCGCCCCTGCGTCAGCTCCACCGAAGCCCCCGTGCCGTCGACGGCCTTTTTGATGTGCCGCACCAGCGCCTTGATGAAGAACATGCGGTTGTCGCCCTTGAGAAAGATCTCGCCCATTCTGACCAGAAGTACGTTTTTCATGCTCTATCTCCTCACAAACCTGCGCAGAAGCTCCACATTTTTGGCAAGCTGCGCGGCGGTTTCGTCCATTTCCTCCAAAGTATTGCCCGGGCAGAGCGAAAAGCGCAGCGCGCCGTCGATGTCCCGGTCGCTCACGCCCATCGCGGTGAGCACATGCGACGCGGACTTCTTGTGCGACGCGCAGGCCGAGCCCGTCGAGCACATGATGCCCGCGCCCTCCAGCGCGTGCAGCAGCACCTCACCCTTTGTGGGGAAGGTGATGTTCAGTATGTGCGCCGCGCCGTGCGCAAGGTCGCCGTTTACGTGCGCGCCGGGGATGGTATCCAGCACGCGCTGCGCAAGGCGCTGCTTGCATTCCAGCATGTGCGGCGCGGTGTCGCCCAGCTTTGCGTAGGAGCGCACGGCCTGTCCCAGCCCCGCGATGCCCGGCACGTTCTCCGTACCCGAACGCAGGCCGTTTTCCTGTCCGCCGCCGAACGCGATGCACTGCACGCGCGCATTGCCCGCCAACGCCAGCGCGCCCACGCCCTTGGGCCCGTGGATCTTGTGCCCGGACAGGCTGTACAGGTCGACGCCCATCCGCTTCATATTCATCGGCACGCGCATAAAGCCCTGCACGCCGTCGACGTGGATCAGCGTGCGCGGGTTCTTCTCCTTGACCCGCCGGCTGATCTCCTCAATGGGCATGATCGCGCCCACCTCGTTGTTGACCTGCATTACGCTGACCAGCGCGGTGTCCGGCCGCACGGCGTCCACCAGCGCGTCCACGTCCACAACGCCGTTTGCGTCCACGCCAATGTAGCTCACCTCGTGCCCCTGGCGCTCCAGCTCCGCCGCGGTCTCCAGTATCGCGGGATGCTCCACCTTTGTGGTGATGAAGTGCCCTTTGCGGCCGCGCAGGTTGCGCGCGGTGCCCAGCAGCGCCAGATTGTCGGCCTCCGTACCGCCCGAGGTGAAGATGACGCGCGTGCCGCCGCCCAGCTGCCGGTCGATGGCCTCGCGCGCGGAAGAGAGCAGTCCGCCCGCCTTCATCGCCGGCGCGTAGAGCGAGGAGGGGTTGAAGTATTCCTCGCGCATGCACGCAGCCATGGCCTCGATCACGTCGTCAAAGGGCCGCGTGGTGGCGCTGTTGTCCAGATAGATCATGTTTTTCTCACCTTCATGAAAAAAGGAGCCCTGCTCCCCACATTACAAGGTAAGTATGCCACAGATCGGCCGCCGCGTCAATCGCACATGGCGCGAAAGTTTTCGTTCTTTTGTCAATTTTCAGAAAAGCTCTTGCATTCTGATCGGGAACGTGCTAAAATGACACTGTTTTGAACCGTATTTTCCACCTGAAGGAGGTGTTCTCAAAATGGGAAAGATGTGTGAAATCTGCGGCAAGGGCACCATGTCCGGCAACAATGTCTCGCACTCCAAGAAGGCGACCCGTACTTACTGGGCTCCCAACACGCAGAAGGTCCGCGTGGTTGTGGATGGTACCCCCAAGTCCATGTACGTTTGCACCCGTTGCCTCCGCTCCGGTAAGGTCGAGCGCAACGTGTAATGCCCAACAACGCCAATGAATAAGCGCGGATGCACATTCCGCGCTTATTGACTTTTGGGGCGTCAATGCCGCCGCATCATCCTGAGCACGATGAGCGCGATGCCCGCAAGGATGAGCAGCACGCCAAATACGCAGATGATCCACGTGGGCATGAAGCACACCAGCAGCAGGATCAGCCCCGCGATGAGCAGGATGCACGCGATCGCCTGCTTGCACATAAAAACACCTCCGCATGTCTCCCCTTGCAGCAGTATATGCGCAATGGAACGCGGAGGTGTCTTTTATTGCTCACTTTTTTGCGGGATAGTGCAGCACAATGGCCCAGCCCTCGTGCACCGTCACCTTGGCCTCGCGCTCGGTCAGCACGTTGCTCACGCCCAGCGGGTACCCCAGCTCGAACTCGTGATGATCCAGCGGGTAGAACAGCCCCGTCTCCGATACGACCAGCCGGTCGGAGAGCTGCAGCACGCTCAGCAGGTCGCCAGGGATACCGACCACGGTCTTTTCTCCATTCACCGCCCAGCCGGTCATGCTTTCCTCCGAAATGCAGGCGTGCACGCCGTGCTTCTCCATATAGATCAGCAGCTGAAAATTGGCCAGATAATGGTCGAATCGCCCACCGGATGCGCCCGCCAAAACGACTTCGGTCGGTTTTCTTTCCAGTATGAAGCGCACGCAGGCCATGCCGTCGGTGTCGTCCTTGATGGACGGATAGACGATGTGCGGGATGTGCTGCTCCTCCATATACGCGACCGAGGTCGGTTTTGCGGAATCGAAGTCCCCGATCACGCCGTCGATGCGGATGCCCGCCGCAAGCGCCGCGTCCAGACCGTGGTCGGCGCACAGCACATAGTCGCAGGTGGCCGAAAGCTCCCGCAGGAAGGCCGCTCCGGGCGCTTCGCCGCCCAGCACGATCAGCGCGCGGTTCATTTGTCGCCCCGTAGCAGCTTGACCATCGCCGCGGCGTCCTGCGCGCCGTACAGCGCGGAGCCCGCCACCAGCAGGTTGGCGCCCGCATCGCGCAGCATGCCGCAGGTCGCAGGCGCGACGCCGCCGTCCACCTCGAGCAGGATCTCCTCCGCCCGGCCGGATGCCGCGATCATGTCGCGCGCCGCAGCGGTCTTTTTCACCGTCGCGGGGATGAGCTTCTGGCCGCCGAAGCCGGGGTTGACCGTCATGATGAGGATCAGGTCGACGTCGTCCATCACCCAGCGCAGCTCGTCCAGCGGCGTCGCGGGGTTGAGCGCCACGCCCGCCTTGACGCCGTAGCTGCGGATGAGCTGCAGCACGCGCTGCAGGTGCGGCGTGCACTCGGCGTGCACCGTGAGGATGGACGCGCCCGCGTCCACGAAGTCCTTGACGTAGCGCACCGGGTCGTTGACCATCAGGTGCACGTCCAGCGGCGCGGAGCAAACCTTGTGCACGGCGGAGATCACGCCCGCGCCGAAGGAGATGTTGGGCACGAAGCAGCCGTCCATCACGTCCATGTGCAGATAGTCCACGCCCGCCTGCTGCATGCGCAGCGCCTCCGGGCCGAAGCTCGCATAGTCCGCCGCGAGCATGGATGCCGAAATCTTAGTCATATCTCTTCCCCCATTTTTCCTTGAGCTCCTGATGGAGCACTGCGTAACGCTCCAGTCTTTCCCGGGAAACCGCGCCCTGCTGCGCCGCGTCCTTGACCGCGCAATCCGGCTCGTTGAGGTGCTGGCAGCCCAGGAACCGGCATTTCCCCTCGTAGGGCGCGAACTCCGGATAACATTCGGCCAGCAGCTCGGGCTCCATGGTGTCCAGCTCCAGCAGGCTGAAGCCCGGCGTGTCGGCCAGATACCCGCCCTGCATCGGGATGAGCTGCGCCTTGCGGGTGGTGTGCCGACCGCGCTCGATGCGGCTGACCGAGCCGGTCTCCAGCGAAAGCCCGGGGCACAGCGCGTTGAGCAGCGAGGACTTGCCCACGGCGGACTGCCCCGCAAAGGCGATGGTCTTGCCCTGCGCGGCGGCTTTCAGCGCGTCCAGACCGACGCCCTGCTTTGCGCTGACGCGGAACACCTCGTAGCCCGCGCTGCCGTACTGCCGCGCGATCTCCTCCGCCATGCCGCCGTTCAGATCCGTCTTGTTGACGATGATCTTGGCCTCGATGCCCGCTCTGTGCGCGCGCACCAGCAGGCGGTCCACCAGCAGCAGGTCGGGCTCGGGCGAGGATGCGGCCACGGTGACAAAGATCACGTCCACATTGGCCACGGGCGGGCGGAGCAGCTCGCTGTTTCTGGGGAGGATCTCCTCGATGAAGCCCTCGCCGTCCTCTCTGTCCGCGGGCTGGAACTCCACGAAATCGCCCACCAGCGGCGAGATCCTCTGCTTGCGGAAGCGCCCGCGCGCCTTGCACACGTAGCGCTGCCCTTCGCTCTCCACCGTATAAAAGCTGCCGATGCCCTGTATGATCCTGCCCGTCATTGCTCTTCCTCCGCAAAGACCACCGATTCCCGCTTGATCTCCTCGTCGTTGACCATGATGATCAGCGTCTTTTCACCGGGATTCTCGTTTTCCAGATTGAGCTCCACATCCAGCGTGCCGCGATCCACCACAAAGGAGGAGATCTCCTTGTAGATGGAGGCGTCCTCTACAAATATGCTGATCTCCGAGTCGTCCTTGCGGATGTCCAGCGTCAGCTGATACTTGCAGGTGTACATCTTGACCTCCTTGACCACCCAGAGGTTGACCGCGTCCCCCTCGCGCAGCTGCGCGCCCGCCTCTGGGCTCTGGCGATAGATCTGCCCCAGCTCGTAGCCCGTGGCGTAGTCGTACTCCACCGTGCCAAGGCTGAGCCCGGCGCTTTCCAGCATCTGCTGCGCCTCCTCCAGGCTGCACCGGCTCAGGTCTGGCACCGCGCGCAGGATCGGCGGGTCGCTGATGGTCAGCTCCACGCTGTCGCCGTTCCGCAGCACGGAGCCCGCAACCGGCGCCTGGCCGATGACGGAATTGCGCTCCTGATCGCTGTCCGCGACGCGGTTGACCGAGGAGACCTTAAGGCCCAGCAGCTCCAGCATGGCCTGCGCCTCCTCCAGCTGCTTGCCCGAGAGGTCGGGCAGGCGCGCCGTCTCCGGCCCCGCGCTGACGGTGACCTTGACGGTGTCTCCCGTCTTGGCCGTGGAGCCCGAAGTGGGCAGCTGCTCGAGCACGATGCCCGGCGCAACGGTCTCGTCAAAGCGCGTGCTGCCCACCTCCATCACCAAATGGGCGGCGTCCAGGCGCGCGGCGGCCTCTTCCATCTTGACGCCCACGACCGAGGGCACCTCCTGCTTGCCCACCGGAAGCGGGATGTTTGCAGACAGGCAAGCCGCCGTGATGGCCACGGCGAGTACCAGCACGCACAGCGCCACCTTGAGGATGCGCCCGCGCACGATCTGCCGCCGCGTCTTTTGTTTAGACTTCGGTCGGTTTTTCTTCTTTTGTTTCCGACTCTGGTCGGTATCGTTGGAGCCATTATTCGCATCCGGCTGCGTCTCTGCGGGCGGATCGGGGACCTTGTCGTGGATAAAGCCGCCCTCGGGGTAGACGAGCGCCATGCTCAGGTCGTCGTAGAGCTCGCGGCCGCTCTGGTAGCGCTCCTCCGGATTCTTGCGGATGGCCTTGAGTATGATCTCATTGAGCGCGGGGGTGACCTTGGGGTTGAGCTCGATGGGCGGAACGGCCGCGGTGGACATGTGCTGCAGCGCGATGGCGACGGGCGTATCCCCGGTAAAGGGCAGCTTGGCCGTGACCATCTCGTACATCACCACGCCCAGCGAATACAGGTCGGAGCAGGCGTTGACGCCCTCGCCGCGCGCCTGTTCGGGCGCAAAGTAGTGCACAGAGCCCAGCACGCCGTTGTCCCCGCCGCCGGTGATGGTCTGGGTGTCGCTGGTCTTTGCGATGCCGAAGTCCGACAGCTTGGCCACGCCCCGGCGGTCGAGCAGTATGTTCTGCGGCTTGATGTCGCGGTGGATGATGTGCGCGTCGTGCGCGATCTGCAGCGCGGTACAGATCTGGCGGGCGATGGTGATGGCGGAATAGTTGTCCAGCGCGCCGTGCTCCTTGATGAGGGATTTGAGCGTCATGCCGTCGACATACTCCATCACGATAAAGCGCGTGCCGTTCTGCTCGCCCACGTCGTAGATGTCGATCAGGTTCTCGTGCGAGATGGCGGAGGCGGCTTCGGCCTCCTGCTCGAACCGGCGCACGAATTCCGCATCCTGGTTGTACTGCTCGCGCAGCACCTTGACCGCGACCGTGCGCCCGCTGCGGAAGTCGTAGGCCTTGTAGACGACGGCCATGCCGCCCTTGCCGATGACCTCGCCCAGCAGATAGCGCCCCTTGAGACAGGTACCCTTCATGCGGTCACCTCCAGTCCCAGAAACGCCGCGACCACGGTGATGTTGTCGCGCCCGCCGCGCTCCAGCGCAAGGCCTGTGAGGTATTCGCACAGCGCGTCAGGGCTCTGCTCCGAGGCGGCGCGCAGCAACTCGTCGGGCTCGACATAGTTGCTCAGCCCGTCGCTGCACAGCAGGTAGATGTCGTCTTTTTCGGTATCGATGTCCTGCGCGTCCACGGCGACGGTGGAATCCGTGCCCAGCGCGCGGGTGATGATGTTGCGGTAAGGGTGGATCTTCGCCTGCTCGGGCGTGATCTCGCCCTTGCGCACAAGCTCGGCTACCAGCGAGTGGTCGCGCGTGAGCTGCGTGATGCTCCCGTCGCGGATCTGATAGCAGCGGCTGTCGCCCACGTGCGCGAGCATCGCGTGGCCGGGCATGAAGTAGAGAAAGGTCAGCGTGGTGCCCATGCCCGCGCGGGACAGATCCTCGCTCGCCGCCTGGTAGATGCCCTTGTTCGCCTTGCGCACCCAGGATACCGCCGAGCGCACGGTGATCTCCCTGCCCGCCGCCTTCTGCGCGCAGGCGCGGATGGTCGAGGCCGCCATGGCGCTGGCCACCTCGCCCGCCTGATGCCCGCCCATGCCGTCGGCGACCAGCACGAGGCCGTCGTTTTCCGGCATGAGGAAGCTGTCCTCATTGATGGGGCGCACGTTTCCGCGATGGGTACAGGCTACCACCTTCATGCTACTTTCCCTCCGTGCTCAGGTGCTTGCGGCGCAGCTGCCCGCAGGCCCCCTCGATGTCCGCGCCCATCTCGCGCCTGCGCGTGACGGACACATGAAGCGACTCCAGTCGCTTTTGGAACGCGTCGATGCCCTTCTGCCCCGGTGCGCGCAGGTCGCGCTCTGGTACGTCGTTGAGCGGGATGAGGTTGACGTGGCACAGCAGCCCGCGCGTGAGCGCCGCCAGCCGGTCCGCGTCCTCCAAAGAGGTGTTCACGCCCTCGATGAGCGCGTATTCAAACACGATGCGCCGGCCTACCTTGTCCACATAGTCGCGGCAGGCCTTCATCAGGCGCTCGATGCTGTATTGGTTTGCGATGGGCATGATGCGGCGGCGCGCCTCGTCGGTGGGCGCGTGCAGCGAGATGGACAGCGTGATGGGCAGATTTTCTCCCGCAAGGTCGTCCATGCGGTCGGCAAGGCCGCAGGTGGACACCGACACATTGCGCAGGCTGATGTTGATGCCCTCGGGCGCGGAGACAAGGCGCAGGAAGCGCACCACGTTATCGTAGTTGTCCAGAGGCTCGCCGCTGCCCATCATCACGATGTTGGTCACGCCGCGCTTGTCGCCCTGCGCGTGCAGGCGGTTGACGGCGACCACCTCGCCCAGCATCTCGCCCGCGGTCATGTCGCGCACGCGGCCTTCCAGCGTGGAGGCGCAGAACTTGCAGCCCATGCGGCAGCCCACCTGCGAGGAAATGCACAGCGTGTTGCCGTAATTGTAGCGCATCAGCACGCCCTCGACCACGTTGCCGTCGCGCAGTGAGAACAGATACTTCTCCGTGCCGTCCTTTTGCGAGACCAGCGTCTTGATGATGGACACGCCGATGGCGGTGTCGCTCTGCTTCAGCTTTTCGCGCAGGGCTGCGGGCAGATTGCGCATCTCGTCGAAGTCCGCGCCCTTGTGCAGCCAGCCGTAGAGCTGTTTGGCGCGGAAGGGCTTCTCGCCCAGCGTTTGCAGGTACGCCGTCAGCTCCTCCAGCGTGTATCCCAGCAGACAATCCTCCATGTGTTGCTCCTTAACTGCGTTTGCTGCGCGTCATGCGCGCGATGAAAAAACCGTCCGTGCCGCTCACATGCGGGTACAGCGTGAGCATACCGTCCACGGTCTGTTTTGCAAATTCCTCCGGCAGCATGCGCTCCAGTCCGTTCAGCGAAAACTCCGGATGTGCTTTCAAAAAAGCGACTACGGTCTGTTCGTTTTCTTCCTTGAACAGCGTGCAGGTGGAATAGACCAGCGTGCCGCCGGGCTTGACGTACCGGCAGGCAACGTCCAGTATCGCCGTCTGCGTCTCATGCAGCGCCGCGATGCCCTCGGGGGTGATGTTGTACTTGATGTCGGGCTTGCTCAGATAGTCGCCCAGACCCGAGCAGGGCGCGTCCACCAGCACGCAGTCCATGCGCTCGACCTGGCTGTCCACCAGCTCGCGCGCGTCCTGCACGCGGGTGCGGACATTGTCCAGCCCCAGGCGCTTTGCCGCGCCGGAGATCAGCTGCACACGGTGCTCGTGCAGGTCCCACGCGTAGACGCGGCCCGTGCCCTGCATCAGCTCGGCCAGATAACAGGCCTTGCCGCCGGGCGCCGCGCAGCAGTCCAGCACCTGCTGGCCGGGCTTTGCGCCCACCGCCTGCGCCGCAAGCATGGACGCCTCACCCATGATGGAGTACAGCCCGCTGCGGAAGCCCGGATGCTGCGACACAAAGCCGCCGCGCACGCGGTATGCCCCGGGAAATGTGCCCTTTTCCCAATCAAAGCCCTGCTCGGTCATGTATTTCTCGAACTCCGCGCAGGAGATGCGCGTCAGGTTGGGGCGGATGGTCACGTGATGCTGCTTGTCGCGGTAGGACATCAGCGCGGCGGCGAACTCCATGCCAAAGTCGTCCACCAGCTTCTGCGCCAGCCATTTGGGGAAGGAATGCTCCACGGACAGCCGCTCCACCGGCTCCTCCGGCCAGACGATGCGTCCGCGGTCGCGCAGCAGGCTGCGCAGCACGCCGTTGACCAGCCCGGTCATCTTCTCGCGCTTGAAGCGCCGCGCCAGCTCCACCGCGTCGCTGCACACGGCGTTGTCGGGGATCCTGTCCATGAACACCAGCTGATAGACGCCCATGCGCAAGATCTGCAGCGTCACGTCGTCCTCGCAGGTGCGCTGCATGTATTGGGAGAGTATGTAGTCCAGGCAAATGCGGTTTTCCAGCACGCCGTAGAACAGCTCCGTCATCAGGCGGCGATCCAGCGCGGTCAGGCGCGCGGCGGCGATGCGGCGCGTCAGCGCAAGACCCGCATAAGCGTCCGCGATCTGCACGTCCATCAGCGCCTCCAGCGCTGCGATGCGCGCGGGCGCGGGGCCTTTGGGGCGGTTCTGCGCGGGTTTCTGCGCATTTGCGGGACGCGGGCGGCGCGGTTTTTCGTTATTCGGCATGGCTGCCTCCCAGTACGGTGCCCGTCTGCATGGGCTTGCCGCGCAGATAGTCGCGCGCGTTCATGCGCTTGGAGCCGGGGGCCTGCAATTCCACGATCTGCAGCACGCCCGTGCCGCAGGCGACGAACAGCCCCTCCTTGGCGTCTGCCTTGACGACGGCGCCGGGGGCGGCGTCGGTTTTCATGTCGGAAATGCGGCTGACCCAAACTTTCAGCGCGCCGCCGTCCATCGTGGTGTACGCGCCCGGCCAGGGGTACAGGCCGCGCACCTGATCGTGCAGCTGCTGTGCGCTGCGGCTCCAGTCCATCTCGCCCATCTCGCGGGTGAGCATGGGCTGATAGGACGCCTCAGCCTCGTTCTGCGGCGTGCGCACCAGCGTGCCGTCCTCCAGCGCCCGCAGCGTGCGCAGCAGCGTCTGCGCGCCCAAGCGGGACAGGCGCTCCGTCAGCTCCTCGGCGGTCTCGTTTTCACCGATCTCCATCTCGTCGCGCAGCAGCATGTCGCCCGTGTCGATGCCCTCGTTGGTCATCATGGTGGTCACGCCCGCCTTATGCTCGCCGCTTAGGATACACCAGTTGATGGGCGCGGAGCCGCGGTACTGCGGCAGCAGCGACGCGTGGACGTTGATGGTGCCAAGGCGCGGGATGTCCAGCACGGCCTTGGACAGGATCTGCCCGAACGCAGCGGTCACAAACAGGTCGGGCTGCAGCGCGGTCAGCGCCTCGCGGCCCTCTTTTCTTCGGATGCGCTCAAACTGCAGCACCGGCACGCCGTGCGCCTGCGCGCACACCTTCACCGGCGGCGGGGTGAGCGTCTTTTTGCGGCCGACGGGGCGGTCGGGCTGGGTGACGGCGGCCACGACCTCGTAGCCCGCGCCGATCAGCGCTTCGAGCGACGGCACCGCGAACTCCGGGGTGCCCATAAATACAATGCGCAAGCTCTCCTACCTCCGTGCGGTCTACTTGTTCTTCTGCTGTTCCTTGTAGACGTCCAGGAACATCTTGCCGTCCAGATGGTCGATCTCGTGGCAGAACGCGCGGGCGAGCAGGCCCTCGCCCTCCATGGTGAAGGACTTGCCGTAGCGATCCAGCGCGCGCACCTTGACCACGTTGGGGCGGCTGACGGGCAGGAACTTGTCCGGCACGGACAGGCAGCCCTCGTCGTCGGTCTGCTCGCCGGAGGTCGCGATGATCTCGGGATTGATCAGCTCGATCACGCCGTCGCCAACGTCTATGACCACGATGCGCTTGAGCAGGCCCACCTGCGGCGCGGCAAGGCCCACGCCGTTGGCTGCGTGCATGGTCTGCGCCATGTCGTCAAGCAGCTGATGGGTCTTGGAGTCGATCATGGTGACGGCGCGGCACTTCTTGCGCAGCACGTCGTCGCCCAGTTTTACGATATTTCTCAAAGCCATGTTTGTTATCCTCCTTCAAAAAACACTTACATGAAGCTGGCGGGATTGACCTCGATGTCGATGCGGACGGTCTTTTGCTCGGTTTCCTTGACCAGCTGCGCGATATAGTCCATCGCGTCCTCGCTGCCGCGCGCGTAGAGCTTAATGAACACCTGATAGCGGAATTCATCGCGGATGCGGGACAGCGGCGCCTCCTGCGCCTTGACCTGTATCATCTGCGTGCGGCGCTGCTTGCTCTCATAGAACCAGTTGTTCAGCTGCATTTCCAGCAGCTCGGCCGCGGCGCGAACTTCGCTCTCCTGCCGGCCGGTGACCAGAATCCGCAGCATGATGGTGTACGGCGGGTAAAGCCGCCGCCTGCGCCGGGTGATCTCCGCGTCATAAAACGCGCGGTAGTCCTGCGTGGCCGCCATCGCGATCGCGTAATGCTCGGGCTCATAGCTCTGCACCACCACGCGCCCCGGGTGCACGCCGCGCCCCGCACGGCCCTCCACCTGCGTCAGCAGCTGGAACGTGCGCTCCTCGCTGCGGTAATCGGGCAGGTTGAGCGTCATGTCCGCCGCGATCACGCCCACGAGCGTGACGTTGGGGAAGTCATGCCCCTTGGCGATCATCTGCGTGCCAATGAGCACCTGCGCCTCGCCCTTGCGGAACGCGGTGAGCATCTGCGCCATCGCGTCCTTGCTCTGGGTGGTGTCGTTGTCCATGCGGATGGTTTTGACCTGCGGGAACAGCTCTTTTAGCTTTTCCTCCACCTGCTGCGTGCCCACGCCGAACTTGCGGATGTAGGGCGAGCCGCAGGCGGGACAGGTCTTGGGTGCGGGCATGGTGGAGCCGCAGTAGTGGCAGCGCAGCGTCTGGTCGGTGGCATGAAAGGTCATCGTGACGTCGCAATGGGGACAGTGCACGGTGTAGCCGCACGCGCGGCACTTGACGAAGCTGGAATATCCCCTGCGGTTGTGGAACAGCACCACCTGCTGCCCCGCGAGCAGCGTCTCCTCAATGGCGCGCTGCAGCGAGCGGGAGAACATGCTGCGGTTGCCGTCGAGGAGCTCGGCGCGCATGTCCACGATCTCCACCTCGGGCAGGGGACGTCCGGCGACGCGGTCGCGCATCTCCAGCAGCGTGTTATAGCCGCGCAGCGTGCGCGCGTAGGTGTCGATGGAGGGCGTCGCGCTGCCCAGCACGAGCGTCGCGCGCTGCAGACGGCAGCGCTCCCGCGCCACCTCGCGCGCGTCGTAGCAGGGATGCGTCTCGGACTTGTAGGTTTGCTCGTGCTCCTCGTCGATCACGATCAGCCCGAGGCTCTCCACCGGCGCGAACACCGCCGAGCGCGCCCCGATGACCACGCGCGCCTCGCCCTCGCGGATCCTGCGCCATTCGTCGTATTTTTCGCCCTGCGACAGCCCGGAGTGCAGCACCGCGGCGCTGTCGCCAAAGCGCGTGCGGAACCAGCCCACCATCTGTGGCGTCAGCGAGATCTCCGGCACCAGTATGATGGCGCCCTTGCCGCGCAGCAGCGCCTGCCGCACCGCGTGCATGTACACCTCGGTCTTGCCCGAGCCGGTGACGCCGTGCAGCAGGAAGGACTGCATCTCGCCGTCCAGCGAGGCGGTGATGGCGTCCACCGCGTGCTGCTGCGAATGCGTAAGCGCGTAGGCGTCCAGCTCGCGCTCCAGTTTTTCATAGGGTATGCGGCGCACCTGTATGGGGAACACGCGCGCGACGCCTTTCTTCTCCAGCGCGCGCGCCACCGCGAGCACGCCGTCCATGTCGATGTGCGAGATGCGCAGCCCGTCGGGGGCGGTTTCGAGCAGGTCGATCAGCTCCTGCTGCTTCTTTGAACGGGAGCATTTGCGGCGCGCTTCGTCCGCGCTGACGGTCAGCTGCACCGCAAGCCGAGTCAGGGGCTGCACCTTGCCGCTGCGCACCTGCGCGGGCAGTATGCAGCGCAGCGCCGCCGCCATCGTGCTGCGGTAGCGGTCGCGCAGAAATAACGCCAGCTCCATCAGCTCCGGCAGCACGACCGGCTCCTCGTCGATGCGCTCCAGCACCGGACGCAGCTTTTCCCGGGAAACGGTAGTGCTGTCGCTCGTACCCATCACCATGCCCGTCAGCGTCCTTGGGCCAAAGGGCACCCGCACGCGCACGCCCGCGCACAGCTCCATGCCCTCGGGCACTTCATAGGTGAACACCTTGTCCACTTCGACGTTGTTGATGTCCACGATGACCTGCGCGAACGTAATGCTCCACTCCCTTTACAGCAGTTCCTTCACATGGTCGAGGATCCGGTCGGCCACTTCGCTCTTGAGCAGCTGCGGCAGCGCGGTCTCGCCCTTTGCGTCGTAGAAGGTGACGATGTTGGTGTCCACGTCAAAGCCCGCGCCGGGGCGGGTCACGTCGTTGCCCACGATGAAGTCCAGATTCTTCTTGAGCAGCTTTTTCCCGGCGTTTTCGGACAGATTCTGCGTCTCGGCGGCAAAGCCCACGAGGATCTGCCCCGGGCGCTTGTGCTGCCCCACCATCGCGGCCACGTCGGGGTTCTGCACCAGATGGACGTCGAACGGCTCGTCGCCCGTCTTTTTGATCTTCTGCTCCGCGATGTGCTCGGGGCGGTAGTCGGCGGGCGCGGCGGCCTGAATGATGACGTCCTGCTTTTCGCAGCGCGCCTCCATCTCGCGGTAGAGGTCGCGCGTGCTCTCGATGAACACGCGGGTCACGCCGTCGGGCTTTTCCAGCGCGACGGGGCCGGAGATCAGCGTCACCTCCGCGCCGCGGCGTGCGGCTGCGGCGGCGATGGCGTAGCCCATCTTGCCCGAGGATTTGTTGGTCAGGTAGCGCACCGGGTCGATGGCCTCGCGCGTGGGGCCCGCGGTGACGAGCACCTTTTTGCCCGCGAAGTCCTTCTCGCCCAGCGCGCGCTCCACGGCGGCGATGATGTCCGCGTCGGAGGCGATGTGGCCCTTGCCCACGTCGTTGCAGGCGAGCAGGCCGGTGCTGGGTTCTACGAACGTCACGCCCAGCAGCTCCCGCAGTGTGCGCATGTTGCGCTGCGTGACGGGGTTTTCGTACATATTGGTGTTCATGGCCGGGGCGATGACGACGGGGGCTTTTGTGGCCATGACGGTGGTGGTGAGCATGTCATCCGCCACGCCTGCGGCCATTTTTCCCAGGAAATTTGCGCTGGCAGGTGCAACAAGGAACACATCTGCTCGCTTGGCGAGCGAAATGTGTTCCACTTCCCACTTATCCGGCCGAGCAAACATGTCCACCACGGCGGGGTTGCCCGTCAGGGTCTCCATGGTCTGCTGCGTGATGAAATTGAGCGCGTTTTTCGTCAGGATGCAGTAGACGTGCGCGCCTTTCTTGGTCATATCCCGCGCGATCTGCGCCGCACGGTAGGCGGCGATGCCACCCGTCACGCCCAGAACGATGTTTTTATCCTTCAGCATCGGCAGGCATTCCTTTCGGTAGATCAGTCGTCGGCTCTGTCGTAGGTGATCAGGCCCTGATCCACCTCGCGCACGGCGATGGAAACGGGCTTGGTCTCGGTGGTGGCGATCAGCGGCTCAGCGCCGGCGACGAGCTGGCGGGCGCGCTTGGACACCTCCACGATCAGGGAATAGCGGCAGTCGGCGCGCTTGGCAAGAGAGGTGATGGGCGGATCGATAATCATATTAAACTTCCTCCTTCAGCTTACGGATGATCTCCTCGATGTTCTCGGGGTTCTGATAGGGTCTGCCGTGGATGATGTCCAGCACCGCGTCGCAGGTCTTTTCCAGGTCGGAATTGATGATGACGTACTGGTAGTCCTTGGCCAGGTTGATCTCGTCGAACGCCGCGCGGAAGCGCTTGTTGGCCTTCTTGATGTCCTCGCGGCCGCGGTTGATGAGGCGGTCGCGCAGCTCCTTCATGCTGGGCGGCAGCAGGTAGATGGACACGACGTCCTTTTCCGACTGCATCACCTTCATCGCGCCCTGCGTCTCGATCTCCAGAATTACGTTCTTGCCCTCGGCCATGCGGGCGGCGACGTAGTCGCGCGGGGTGCCGTAGTGGTTGCCGTAGATGCCGGCGTACTCAAGGAAGCCGCCGTTTTTGACCATTTCCTCGAACTGCTCCTCGCTGCGGTAGAAATAGGTCACGTCGGCGATCTCGTTTTTGCGGATCTCGCGCGTGGTCCAGGAGACGGACAGCGCAAGCGTGTCGTCGCGCTTGACCAGCTCCTTACAGACCGTGCCCTTGCCGATGCCGGCCGGGCCGGATATGACGATCAGTTTCCCATTATTCATCGCTTTCCTCCTCCTCGCTGGTGTCCGGCTCCCGGTCATCGGAAAGGCGGTGCGCCACGGTTTCGGGCTGCAGCGCCGAGAGCACCACATGCCCGCTGTCCATGATGAGCACCGCGCGCGTGCGGCGGCCGCAGGAGGCGTCCACCAGCGTCTTGTTCTCGCGCGCGTCCTGCACGATGCGCTTGACAGGCGCGGCGTCGGGGCTGACGATGGAGATCAGCCGCTGCGCCGACACGAAATTGCCAAAGCCGATGTTGATGAGCCGGATGCCCATGCGTACCTCCACTGAACTCTACTCGATGTTCTGCACCTGTTCGCGGATCTTTTCGATCTCGGACTTCAAATTGACCACGTGGGAGACCAGCTCGATGTCGCTGGCCTTGCTGCCCATGGTGTTGGCCTCTCGGTTCATCTCCTGCACGATGAAGTCCAGCTTGCGGCCCACCGCAGCGCCGGATGCCATCGCGTCGCGCATGCCCTTGAGATGGCTGTGCATGCGGGCGATCTCTTCGTCGATGTTGACGCGGTCGCAATACATCGCGACCTCCTGCGTGATGCGCGCAAGGTCGACGGGCTGGCCCTCCATGATCTCGGTCACGCGCTGGGTCAGGCGGACGCGGTATTCCTCCACCACCAGCGGCGCGCGGGCGGCCACGCCCACGGTCAGCTTTTCGATGTTGCAAAGGCGCGCCTCGATGTCCGCGCCCATGCGCTCGCCCTCTTTGACCCGCATTGCCAGCAGTTCGTCGATGGCATCGTTCATGCAGTCTAAAGCCAGCGCCTTGAGCGCGTCGCGGTCCTCCTCGGCCTCATCCACGCGCAGCACGTCGGGCATGCGGGCGTAGTCGGTCAGGCGGGCGTTATCCTCCAGACCGGTCAGCCCGGACATTTCCTGCATCGCGGCGCGGTAGGCGTTCAGCAGCGCGTGATCCACCGCGACGGACTTGCTGTCGTCGCGCAGGTTGCGGTAGGTCACGAACACATCGATGTGCCCGCGGGAGAGGCGGCTCTGCATCAGCTGGCGCAGGCTGTCCTCCAGGCAGGCAAAGGAGCGCGGCATGCGAAAGGCCAGGTCGAGAAAGCGATGGTTGACGCTCTTGAGCTCGATGGTCAGATCGCGGCCGTCCACGATCCGCGCACCGCGGCCATATCCCGTCATACTCAGCAAGGGAAGCTCCCCCTTTATCAGCGTTATTTATTCATTATAGCATATTTTCGCGTACATGGTCTGATTTTACGCATTTTTATCTTTGTTCAGCATCGCAAGGAAGGCCGCCTCGTCCAGCACCGGCACGCCCAGCTTGAGCGCCTTGTCCAGCTTGGAGCCCGCCTCCTCGCCCGCGACCACATAGTCGGTTTTCTTGGAGACCGAGCCCGTCACCTTGCCGCCGTGCGCCGCGATCAGGTCGCCCGCGGCCTTTCTGCCCATCGAGGACAAAGTGCCGGTGAGCACCACGGTCTTGCCCGCGAACGCGTCGCCCAGCGTGACGCTCTCCCACGTCGGCGTGCAGCCCGCCGCAAGCAGCCTTTCCACCAGATCCCTGCCCTTTTCCGACGCGAAAAAGTCCGTGATGGACTTAGCGACGATGCCGCCCACGTCTGGGATGGCGGTCAGCTCCTCCTCCGTCGCCGCACGCAGCGCGGGAAGCGAGCCGAAGGCCTGCGCAAGGTCGCGCGCCGTCTTGCGGCCGACGTTCGGGATGCCCAGCGCGAACAGGAACGCGTCCAGCGGACGGTTTTTGCTCTTTTGGATGGCGGAGATCAGGTTTTCGATGCGCTTGTCCTTGAACAGCGGCAGGCCCACCAGCCGGTCCTCCGTCAGCGCCATCATATCCGCCGCGTCGCGGATGATGCCCTGCTCGGCCAGCAGCTCCGCCGTTTTCTCGGAGAAGCCGTCGATGTCCATCGCCTCGCGCCCCGCAAAGTGCGCCAGGCGATTCACGATGCGCGGCGGGCAGTCGGGGTTAGTGCAGAACAGGTGCGCGCCGCGCGCCTCCACGGGCGCACCGCACGCGGGACAGACCGCGGGGATCTCGATGTCCTGCTCGCCTTGCTGCAGCTCGTCCGTGCGGCCCATCACCTCGGGGATGACGTCATTGGAGCGGCGGATGAACACCATGCAGCCGGTTTTGAGCTTCTTGCGCGCGATGTCGCCCGCGTTGTTGAGCGTCGCGGCCTTGACGGTGACGCCGCCGATGTCCACCGGCTCCAGCACCGCCGCGGGCGTCAGCTTGCCCGTGCGCCCCACCTCCCACTTGACGGAGAGCAGGCGCGTGGTCATCTCCTCGGCCTCAAACTTGAACGCCACCGCCCAGCGCGGGAAGCGGTCGGTGTAGCCCAGCCGCTCGCGCTGCGCGAAGTCCGTCAGCTTGATGACCGCGCCGTCGATCAGATAATCCAGCGAGGAGCGGTGCGTCTCGATCTCGTCCAGCGCGTCGATCAGCTCCTCGATGTCGGTGAAGTATTTGGTGTAAGGGCTGGTTTTGAAGCGGTTTTCCTCCAAAAACGCCCGCATTTCGTGATGGTTGTGAAGCTGAGCGCCCTCGATATAGCCCACGTTGTAGAAAAACGCGTCCAGATTGCGCTTGGCCGTGACCTTGGGGTCGAGGTTGCGCAAGGCGCCGGCGGCGGCGTTGCGGGCGTTTTTGAGCGGCTCCTCGGCGGTCTGGTTGTACTTTTCCAGCGCCGACAGCAGCATGATGCCCTCGCCCTGCACCTCCATTTTGCCAGCAAAGGGGATGGACAGCGGCACGGACCTGATGGTTCGCACCTGCTCGAGGATCTCCTCGCCCACCTCGCCGTTGCCGCGGGTGGCGGCCTGTACAAGCTGCCCGCCGTCGTAGGTCAGGTTGAGCGTCAGCCCGTCGAACTTGTACTCCAGCGAATACTCCAGCTTCTCGCCGGGCAGCAGCTTTGCCACGCGCTCCGCCCAGGCGCGCACGGCCTCTGTCGACTGCGCCTTGTCCAGCGACCACAGCCGCGCGATGTGCCGGTGCTGCGTGAACTCCTTGAGCGGCTCGCCGCCCACGCGGTGGGTGGGGCTGTCGGGCAGGCTGAAGCCCAGCTGCGCCTCCAGCGCCACAAGCTCGTCAAAGAGCATGTCGTACTGCCTGTCCGAGATGGTGGGGTCGTCCAGCACGTAGTAGCGGTAGGCGTGCCGGTTGAGCTCGTCGACGAGCTCGCGCATCCTTTTGTCCATCTATATCTTCTCCATCGGTGCGAATTGGGTGTCCAGCTCCTTGATGCCCTGCCCCGCAAAGGCCACCTGCGCCACGGTGCCGCTCACGGAAATGACGGTGCCACGGCCGAACTTGCGGTGCTGCACGGCGTCGCCCGCGCGCAGCTGACCGGGCTCGATCTTGGCCGCAGGCGTGGCTGCGTGGTTGACCTTGGGCGCAAAGCCGCCGCGCGAGAAGGACGCGGGCGTGCGATCCTTGGGCTTTACCTCTCTGCGGCGCTCGACGGTCTGATCCACGGTCTGCACCAGCGCCTCGGGCAGCTCGCGCAGGAAGCGCGACGCGCGGTTGTACTGGGGCGAGCCGTAGAGCATGCGCTTCTGCACGTGCGTTAAGAACAGCTGGTCCTTCGCGCGCGTGATGGCCACATAGCACAGCCTGCGCTCCTCCTCCAGCCGCGTATCGTCGGTAAACGACCGCGACGAGGGGAACAGCCCGTCCTCCATGCCCAGCACGAACACGGCCTCAAACTCCAGGCCCTTGGCCGAGTGCATGGTCATCAGCGTGACGGAGCCGCTGTCCTGCGTCAGGCCGTCCACGTCCGTCACCAGCGCCGCCTGCTCGAGGTAGTCCTCCAGCGAGGGGTTCTCGGCGGTCTTTTCGTATTCGGCGATGGCGCCGATGAACTCCTTGATGTTCTCCAGCCGCTGCTGGGACTCGTCGTCCAGCTTGCCGTACTGCGCGCGGATGCCGGTCTTGTCCACAACGTAGTCGGCGTATTCCGTCACCGAAAGCGT